>CAYLSO010000234.1:0-3177 GCA_964386525.1 uncultured bacterium | reverse complement strand
CTTCCACGCCTTTCCCGGCGGGCGCGTCGGCCCGGAAGACGGGACCGTCCCCGTGGCCGGCGCCGGCGACCCCGCCGCCACGCCCGAGGACGAGCGCGGCGCCGGAAAGACTCCTCTGGCGGTCGCGCGGGCGGCGCGGAGCGGAGCCGCTCAGGCCCGCGGCCGGTACTTCGCCGCGTACACTCCCAGACACGCGTCCTGCACCACGCGGATGCCCGCCGCCGCGAGCTTCTCGGCCGCGGCGTCGTCGCGGATGCCGCTCTGCAGCCACACCACCTTGGGCCGCACCGGCGCGGGCAGCGCGAGGATCTCGTCGGCGTGCGCGGGGATGAACTCGGGCCGGCGGAACACGTCGAGGATGTCCACCGGCTCGGTGAGTGCGGCGACTCCCCGCAGGCTCGGCTCACCGAGGGCCGACGCGATCTTGGGGTTGATCGGGATGATCCGCAGGCCGCGCTCGCGCAGCATGACGGGGATCCGGTAGGCGGCGGTCTCGGCGTGCGTCTCGTCGCGCATGCCCAGCACCGCCACGGTGTGCGCCGCGCGCACGATCTCGGCCAGCTCGACTTCCGACTCGATGAGGTTCGGATGGCTCATTCGGGTGCGCCCTTCGCCGGTGAGGGGGGATCGGAGACGGCGGGGGGGATGCCCAGCCCCACCTTGTGCATGAACTCCGGGTACTCGCGCACGAAGCGCGAGCGCGGCACGGCGATCGCGCCGGCGCGGCGCGCGCTCTCCAGCAACTCGCGCTCCACGTGAGAGCCGAAGGCCAGGATGGGCAGGCCCGGCTGTACCGCGGCCAGCCGCGTGATGATGCGCACCGCCTCGCCGCTGAGCGCGTGCAGGTCGACGACCGCGGCGCGCACGCGCGACTCGGCCGCGCCGGCCGTCCCGCCGGGCTCGGGCGGCGCCATCTGGGCCTCCACCTCGGCGAGGCGCGAGGCGGCCACCGGCTGGAGCCGGGCCTCCCGGATGCGGGCCTCGATGTTGACGCGGAAGAAGACGTCGTCACAGCAGACCAGAACGCGGTCCACGGGTTTTCGCCCTCCTCTTTGACCTGAAATTGACGATGCGCAGCGCACCGTCACGCTAGCAGAACCGTCCATCGGTTGACAGGGGAGCGCCCGCCGCCTAGCGTGGCGATGCCGGGCCACCGACCCGCGGCCCGGCCCCGCTCGCCCCGGAGCACTGACCGTTTCGCTTCCCGAGAAGGAGCCCGCAGTGAAGCGCCGCACGCTATGGATCGTAGTCGCTGTCGTCGTCGCGGGCGCCGCCGCCTGGCTCGTGGTCGGAGGGCGCGCGAAGAACCGCCCGAGGCCCCGCCTCCTGGCGGTCGAGCGCGGGCCGGTCGTGGCCTCGGTCTCGGCCACCGGCACGGTGGTGCCGGTCGTGCAGGTCGAGGTCGGCAGCCAGGTCTCGGGGACCATCGCCAGGCTGTACGCCGACTACAACGACAAGGTCACCGCGGGCCAGCTCTTGGCCGAGCTCGAGCCCTGGCTGTTCGACGCCTCGGTGGCCCAGGCGGAGGCCAACGTGGCCCGCGCCGAGGCGGCTCTGCACGAGGCGGAACGGGCCTACCGCCGGGCCGTGGATCTCAAGGGGCGCGGCCTCATCTCCGACGTCGAGCTCGACGCGGCCACTTCGGCCTTCGAGCAGCGACAGGCCGAGCGGCGCCAGGCGGGCGCCAGTCTCGAGACGGCGCGCGTCAACCGCAGCCACTCCGTCATCAAGGCGCCGATCACCGGTGTGGTCGTCTCGCGCCAGGTGGACGTCGGGCAGACCGTGGCGGCTTCCCTGCAGGCGCCCAAGCTCTTCGTGCTGGCCCGCGACCTCAAGCAGATGCGGGTCGAGACCAAGATCGACGAGGCCGACGTGGGGCGCATCCGGCCCGGCTTGCCCGCGACCTTCACGGTGGATGCCTTTCCCGACGACGCGTTCGCGGGCACCGTGTCGCAGGTGCGGCTGGAGCCCGTGGTCGACCAGAACGTGGTCACCTACACGACGGTGATCGACGTGCCGAACCCCGAGCTGAAGCTGCGCCCGGGCATGACCGCCAACGTCACCATCGTGGTGGACGAGCGCCAGAACGTGCTCAAGGTCCCGAACGCCGCGTTGCGCTTCCGGCCGCCGACCGCCGATCGGGACGGCGGCCGGGCCGAGGCGCGGGCCGGGACCGGATCGGACGCCTCGACGCGCCCCGGCGGCGAGTCGGCGACGCGCCCCGGCGGCGAGTCGGCGATGCGCCCCGGCGGGCGGCAGGGGATGCCGGGCGGGGCCCGTTCGGGGGAGAAGACCGGCGTGGCCGGGGGCGCTACTGGGGCCGCGGCCATGGGCAAGGCGGGCAACGGCGGCCGCGAGCAGCGCCTCTTCGTGCTCGGCCCCGACGGCAAGATGAAACCGGTGCGCGTGCGCACCGGCATCACCGACGGCTCGTTCACCGAGCTGGTCTCGGGCGATCTCGCCGAAGGCGCCAAGGTGGTTGTCGGCATGGAGACGGCGTCGGGGCGCACCGATCTGCCGGCGCCCCCCGGCTTCGGGCCGGGCATGGGGCCGCGGCGCTAGGCCGGCGGCCCGCACGGGGAATCCGGCCATGACCGCGCCCGCCTCCCAGCCTTCCTCCCGACCTTTCGCCCTGCCGGGCGGCGTGGGCGACCCCCGCGTCCCGCTCATCCAGGTCAGCGACCTGTCGCGCATCTACCAGGTGGGCGACGTGCAGATCCCGGCGCTGCGCGGGGTGACCCTCGAGATTCGCCGCGGCGAGTTCGTCGCCGTGCGCGGGCCGTCGGGTTCCGGCAAGTCCACCTTCATGAACCTGCTCGGCTGCCTCGACCGCCCGAGCGGCGGGCGCTACCTGCTGGCCGGCGAGGACGTCTCCACCTACGATTCCGACCGCCGCGCGCAGGTGCGCAACCGGTTCATCGGGTTCGTCTTCCAGGGCTTCAACCTGCTGCCGCGCACCACCGCGCTCGAGAACGTGGAGGTGCCGCTGTTCTACAACGGCACGCCGCACGGCGAGCGCGAGGGCAAGGCGCGCGCGGCGCTGGCGGAGGTGGGGCTCACCGACCGCGGGCACCACTTCCCGTCGCAGCTCTCCGGCGGCCAGCAGCAGCGCGTGGCCATCGCCCGCGCCCTGGTGAACCAGCCGGCGCTGCTGCTGGCCGACGAGCCCACCGGCAA
>CAYLSO010000233.1:0-7729 GCA_964386525.1 uncultured bacterium | reverse complement strand
CGGTGGCGTGGTCCTCCTCCTCGTGCATCTCGCTGCGCCGCCGCCGCCGGTCCTCCTCCTCCTGCAGACGCGTCTCGAAGTAGCCGTTGATGCGCGCCAGGTCCCGTTCGCGCGTCTCCTCGCAGCGCCGCCGCCAGCGCTCCAGCCGCGGCTCCTGCACGCGGCTCAGCCAGCCGATGAGACTGCTCCAGACCGGGATCGCCTCGCGCGCCGGCACCATCTGCGCCAGGTCGCGGTCGCCCCACCACACCGGCCCCTCGGGAAAGCCGTCCCGCAGCCGCCAGCCGCGGCGCTCCTCGGGTTCGACGAACTCGAAGGCCGGACCGCGCGGCTCGGCGAGCACGGTGCGCAGGTCCTGCTCGGCGCCGCCGCCCTTCAGGGTCAGGGTGACGTGGAAGAGGATCTGCACGACGTGGCGCGGCTCGCCGACCTCCCAGGAGCGCAGGCGCGCGTCGTGCACGACGAACCCGGCCTTGGCCAGCGCCCCGGCATCGACGCCCGCCGCCGCTTCCAGCCGCTCGCGCGTCACGTGCCCGGCGCCGCGCGCCAGCTCGAGCACGATCAGGCCCGCCCGGCTGCCGGGGGCCACGAAGATGCCGCCGCGAGGCAGGATGGCGCAGTCGGGATCGAAGACCAGCCGCGCGCTCTGCCGGCGCAGCCGCCGGGCCAGCCCCGGGTCGAAGGTCGCCTGCCAGTCGCCCCCCGCCAGCTTCTGGCAGGTCCCGCCGCGCACCTCCAGGAAGTCGACCACGAAGCGCCCGAACGCGGTCTCGGCGCGCTCGGGCCCCGCCGGGGAAGCAGCCGGGACGGCGGCCGCGGCCATCGGGGCCCGCCGCCGCTTCGCCGCTTTGGGCAGGCCCGACGCCTTGCCCCGCCCGGCCCCGGCCCGCGGCCGCGGGCCGGTCACGAGCGCCCCTCGGAGGGCAGCAGGGCGCGCTGCAGGTCCTGCTCGTGGAAGTAGCGCTTGCGGGCCTGCGTGAGGCGCGAGGCGAACTCGCCGTAGCGGTTCTGGCGGGCTTGGGAATCGCGGCTCTCCACCCAGATGCGGAAGATCTCCTCCTCGAACGAGCCCTCCGGGTTCCAGTGGCCGAGGATCTCCTCGACCTCCCCCACCACCAGTTCGAAGAGGCTGATTTTCTTCTCCAGGATCTCGATCACGTGGAACTCGATCGTGCCCTTGGCGACCAGATTGTGGATGTAGACATCCTGGGTCTGCCCCAGGCGGTGGACGCGCCCGATGCGCTGCTCGACGCGCATCGGGTTCCACGGCAGGTCGTAGTTCACCACGTGGTGGCAGAACTGCAGGTTGCGCCCCTCGCCGCCGGCCTCCGTGGAGATCAGGAAGGGCACCTTGCCCTTGAAGGCCTCGATCGCCTCCTCCTTCTCCGCCCAGTCCTGCTCGCCGTGGTAGAGCACCGCCTCCAGGCCCGCCTCCTCGAGGGCGCGGGCCAGCAGCTCCTGCGTGCCGCGGAACTGGGTGAAGATGATGGCCTTGTCGTCGAGCCCGGAGAGCAGCTGGAGCAGCGCCTGCACCTTGCGGCACTCGACCACCGCCGCGGCGCGCTCGGCCAGGGCCTTGAGCCGCGCCATCTCCAGCCCCGGCCGCGCCTTCGACGCCAGCCGCTGCAGCGTGCCGGCCGCCGCCGCGGTGCTCGAGCCCATCTCCTTCTGCAGGACGACCAGGGTGAAATACCAGCGCTGCCGGACCTCGTCGTCGCCCAGCTCGATGGTGCGAGAGACGAAGTCGGAGACGTCCACGTAGAGCTGGTACTCCTCCCCGGTCAGCTCCACCGCCAGGGTGCGCACGTATCGCTTGGGAAACTTGATCTGCGTCTGGGCGCGCTGCGAACGGATCATCACCTGCGCCAGCAGCTCGCGCAGCTTCTCCACGTTGCGCGGGCGCAGGCGGTCCCCCGAGGTCATGAAGTCGCGCTTGAACTGCGCGAAGGTCCCGATCGCGCCGGGCCGCAGCAGGGTGACGAGGTTGTACAGCTCGCGCAGGTCGTTCTGCACCGGGGTGGCGGTGAGCAGCAGCAGGTAGCGGGCGCCCAGCTCGTTGACGAACTTCCAGCCCAGCGTGAGATGGTTGCGCAACCGGTGGGCCTCGTCGACGATGACCAGGTCGTAGCCGGCCCGGCGCACGCGCGTGCGGTGGCGCTGGTGGCGCGCCGTCTCCAGCGAGGCGATGATCAGCGGGTGCTGGCCCCAGGCGCCGTCGGCGCCGCGCGACACCAGGAAGTCGAGCTCGAACTTCTCGTGCAGCTCCTCCGCCCACTGCTCGACCAGCGAGGCGGGCACCAGCACGAGCACCGAGCGCACCAGGCCGCGCAGCAGGAACTCCTTGAGCACGATGCCGGCTTCGATGGTCTTGCCGAGCCCCACCTCGTCGGCCAGCAGGCAGCGCCCGCCGAGGTCGCGCATGGCCGCCTGCGCCGCCCGCAGCTGGTGCGGGAAGCGCTGCACGCCGCGCAGCGAGTCGAGCGAGATGAGCCGATCCGGCGCCGCCCACGCCGAGTAGCGCTCGGCGCGCATCCCGGCCTCGAAGAGCGAGGCGCTCACCCGATCGCCCTGGGCCCAGCGCTCCAGGAGGCCCGCCGACTCGGCGGTCACGGTGAGCCCCAGCCCGCCGGCCCCGCGCGGCGGCGCCGGGGCCGGGGCGCCCGACTCGGGGCCGGCCCCCGGCGCGGCCGCCGGGCGCGCCGGTGAGCGGCCCGCCGCATCCGCCGGCTGCCAGCGCACCCGCGCCGAGAGCCGCTTCAGTTCCGTGCCGAAGACGACCTCGATGACCTCGGGACCCCGCCCGCGGCGCACGTCCACGATGAGCCCCTCGCCGAACTGCGGATGCAGGATCCGCTGGCCGACGTGGTAGTCCAGCGCGTCGCGGATCGGGCGGTCGCCGTCCGGCCGGTCGTGGCGGTCGGGTTCGGTCAAGCTGCTGCGTCCTTCCCGACGCGGTCGCGGCCCATCACTTCGACGTGTAGAGCTGGAAGCCCAGCGCCGCCTGCACGTTGTGCGACAGCTCGACGGCGCCGTCGCCGCCGCTGGCGAACAGGTAGTAGCGGGCCGACAGGTCGAAGGTGATCCCGCGCTTCCACCAGATCTCGGTGCCCGCCCCCAGGGTCACCACCCCGGCATCGCCGGGGAACTCGGTCTCGCCGTTCTGCAGCTGCCGCCGCGTCTGCACCAGCCCGGCCCCGGCCACCAGATAGCGCGGCGCGCGCTTCTTGACCCGGAAGTACTGATAGTAGTCGAAGGTCGTGACGATGCCCCGGATCCAGTCGGGGTCGTCGCTGGCCACCGGATCCTCGGTCGCATTCATGCGCTGCCCCTCGAAGGACAGGCCGAGCGCCGTCTCCCGGCTGGTGCGGTAGCGCAGGCGGATGGTCATGCCCGGCCCGGCGTCGTAGTCGCGACCGAAGCCGGTGTTGGCGAAGAAGGTGCCGTACTGCGCCTGCCCGCCCAGGGACACCGTGCCCTCGCGCACGATGCGCGGGCGCCAGCCGGTCCCGGCCGGTGCGGCGCCGGGCAGCGGCGGCGGCTCCTGGGCAGACGCCGGTGCGATCCAAACCACGGCCACGAACGCGCCGAGCGCGGCGCGCCCCAGCCAGCAACGGGTGCTCCTCACGAGATGATCGATGCGGACCGGGGACATCCGGCCTCCCGGGCGGCGCCCCTGTCGCGGCGCCCGCCCCTCAGGGTCTGGGATGAAAGTGACGGTGGACCTCCCGCAGGTGCTCTCTGTCCACCTCCGTGTAGATCTGCGTCGTGGTCACCGAAGCGTGTCCCAACAGCTCCTGCACCACCCGCAGGTCGGCGCCTCCCGCCAGCAGATGCGTGGCGAAGGAGTGGCGCAGCACGTGCGGGCTGACGCGCGCCCCGAGCCCGGCGGCGCGCGCGTATCCGGCCACCACCTTCCAGAAACCCATGCGGCTCAGGCGGCGCCCGAAGCGGTTCACGAACAGCGCCGCCTCGCCGCGGCCGCGCACCAGCGCCGGGCGGGCGGCCTCCAGGTAGCGCGTCAGCGCCCGCGCCGCCGCGCCACCGAACGGCACCAGGCGCTGCTTGCTGCCCTTGCCGAACACGATCGCCAGGCGCCCGTCGAGGTCCACTGCCTCGGTGTCGAGGCCGACGATCTCGGAGGCGCGCAGGCCGCTGGCGTAGGCCAACTCCAGGAGCGCCCGGTCGCGCAGCGCCAGCGGCCCCTCGCCGAGCGTCTGCGCGAGCAGCCGCTCCACGTCCTCGAGCGGTAGGGCGCGCGGCAGCCGGCGCCCCACGCGCAGCGGATCCAGCTCCCGGGTGGGGTCGCTCGGGCACGTGCCGGCCTCCGCCGCGTGCGCGTGCAGACCCGCGATCGCCGCGCGACGGCGCGCCAGGGTGCGGGGGGCCAACCCCGAACGGCGGCGCCGAAGAAGATACTCCCCTATGGCCTCCGGCGTCACCTCTTTCAGGTCCCGGACCCCGGCCGAGCGCAGGTGGGCGGCGTAGTCCGCCAGGTCGTGGCCGTAGGCCTCTAGGGTGCGCGGGGCCAGGCGGCGCACGTAGCGGATCGAGTCGAGGTAGTCCCGGACCCCCCGCGCGACCGCGTCGCCCCCCTTGACGGCCGGCTCGCCCATGCGCCCCTAGACCCCGAGGACCTGCTGCCCGCGTTCCAGGGCCAGCAGCCGCCGCTTCCACACCAGGCCGGCCGAGAACCCGCCCAGACCGCCGCGCGACGCCACCACGCGGTGGCACGGGATGACGATGGGCACCGGGTTGTCGGCCAGCGCCTGCCCGACGGCGCGCGCGTGGCGGCGCGACTCGACCTGCTCGGCGACCTCCGCGTAGCTGCGCGTCTGACCCCAGGGGATGGCGCGCGTCACCTCATAGACGCGGCGCGCGAACTCCCCTACCCCCCGCAGGTCCACGGGGAGGACCAGACGGCTCGTCTGCCCCTCGAGGAAAGCCGCCAGCGCGGCCTCGTACTCGGCGAGGCCCCGCGGGTCGCGCACGAAGACCACCGGGACGCGTCCGGCCAGCCCCTCGGCCAGACGGCCCGCCGGCTGCGGCCGGAAGGACAGGGCCACCAGGCCGCTGCGGCTGGCCGCCACCCACAGCTTGCCCCACGGCGTGCGCAGCGTGCCGTAGACCACCGGCTCGCCGACCGGCGCTCTACGCCGCGTTGCCGCCATGGCCGCCCTCCGTTTCGCCCTCCCTCAGCACCGCAGCGATCCGCTCAGCGATCGGCCGGGGCACGCCCGAGCGCCGCGCCAGCTCTTCCGGCGCCGCCGCCCGCACCGCCGCCACACTCCCGAAGGCGGCCAGGAGCGCGCGCCGCCGCGCCGGGCCGACCCCCGGCACACCGTCCAGGACCGAGCCGACCGTGCGCTTGCCGCGCAGCTTGCGATTGTACGATATCGCGAAGCGGTGCGCCTCGTCCCGCAGCCGCTGCAACGAGCGCAGCGCCCCGCCGCGCCGCGGCAGGCTCAGCAAGCGGCCGTCCGGGAAGACCACCGTCTCCTCGCGCTTGGCCAGCCCGACCAGCGCCAACTCGCCCAGTTGTGCCGCAGCGAGCGCCTCGCGCGCCGCCCCCACCTGGCCGATGCCGCCGTCCACGACCACCAGGTCCGGTCGCGGGATCTCGCCCCCGGCGACGTGCGCCCCGTACCGACCGACCGCCTCGCGCATCATGGCAAAGTCATCGGGCCCCACCCCGCGCATGCGCATCCGCCGGTAGCCGCTGCGCCGCGGGCGGCCGTTCTCCGCCACGACCACCGAGGCCACGGCGTCCATGCCGCTCAGGTTCGAGATGTCGAAGCACACCACGCGGAACGGCGGCTCGGCCAGGCCGAGGGCCCGCTGGAGATCGTAGACCGCCCGCTGGTAGCGGCCGCGCCGGCCCGCGCGGCTGGCCAGACGGGCTTCCAGAGCCAGCGTCGCGTTCTCCTGCGCCAGCTCCACGAGCCGCCGCGCCCGTCCGCGGCGCGCCACCTTGAAGCGCACGCGCCGTCCGTCGCGCGCCAGTGCCGCCTCGAGCACCGCCGCGTCGGCGAGTGCTTCGGGCAACCAAACCTCGGCCGGCGGCGCCGGGGCGCGCAGGTAGTGCTGCGCGGCGAACTGGCTCACGAGATCCGCGGGCGGGCTGCCCTCGGCGCCGCGCAGGAAGCGCGTCTGCCGCCCCAGCACGCGTCCGCCGCGCACCTGCAGCACGGCGGCGCAGGCATCCTGCCCCTGCCACGCCACGCCCACCGCGTCGGCGTCGCGCTCGCCCGGCTCGGCCATGCGCTGCGCCGGCGCCACGCGCTCGAGCCGCGCCAGTTGGTCGCGCAGCCGTGCCGCGCGCTCGTACTCCCGCTGCGCCGCGGCGCGCTGCATCTCGCCGGCCAGACGCTCCCGCACGGCTTCCTGCTTCCCGGAGAGGAAGAGCGTCAGGCCGTCCACCAGGGCCCGGTATTCCCCGGGCGCCACGGCGGCGCGCGAGTAGCACGGGCCGACGCAGCGGCGGACGTGATAGTTGAGGCACGGCCGGTCGGCCCGCCGATACGAGGCGAAGTCGGCGCAGGTGCGCAGCGGGAAGACGCGCCGCAGGGCACGCAGCGTGGCGCGCAGGGCGCCCGCGTCGGTGTACGGCCCGAAGTAGCGCGAGCCGTCGCTCGCCACGCGCCGGGTCAGGGAGAGGCGCGGCACCTCCTCCCCCACCGAGATCCGGATCCACGGGAAGCTCTTGTCGTCCTTGAGCCGGACGTTGAAGTACGGGCGGTGCTCGCGCACCAGCGTGGCCTCGAGCACGAGCGCTTCCGCCTCGCTCCCGGTGACGATGAAGTCCAGGTCCTCGGCGTGCTGCAGGAGCTTGCGGGTGCGGGGGTGCAGGGCGTCGGCCGGCTGCAGGTAGTTGCGTCCCCGCTGGTCGAGGCGATTAGCCTTGCCGACGTAGAGGACCCGGCCGCGGGGATCCTTCATGAGGTAGACGCCAGGGCGAGGCGGCAACCGATCGACGGCCGCCCGGAAGCTCTCTTTCGCCATGGCGTACACGCTCCTCTCCACCCCGCGTGGGCAAGCCGGGTTCCAAGCGACGGGGCGGGGGCTAAGTGAAGTTATCACGCCGGGCTGCGGCCTCACAACCCGCCCGGGCGCGACCGCTTGACAGGCCGGCAGGCGGCTGCATAAAGTCTGCCAAGCTATTCTCAATTCAAACGTTTGCCGTAGGCCTTAAGGAGGTCTTCCGTGCCCCATCACAAGTCCGCTGTCAAGCGCGTCCGCACCAACGAGAAGCGCCGGCAGCGCAACGTGGAAGTCAAGTCGCGCGTGCGATCGGCCCTCAAGCAGGTGCGCGGCGCCGCCTCCAAGGAGGAAGCCGAGAAGGCTCTCCGGAGCGCGGCGTCCGTCCTCGACCGGGCCACCAAGAAGGGCATCCTCAAGTCGGGCACTTCCGCTCGCCAAAAATCCCGCCTCAGCAAGTACGTCCAAAAGCGCTTCGTGTGACCTTCCACCCGCTCCGCTCCCGCTCGATCCTTTTCGCGCGCTGAAGGGCCCGCGCCCGGCGTCTTTTCGCGGTCGATGCGTGCCGCTCTCGAAGCCGCGGCCGCGCCGTGCGGGAGCGGCGCGTTCCCCGCCGGGCCCGGGCTCGCCTGATGCCGTCGCCCTCAGCGCCCGGTCGTCACATCCTCCATCGTGTATCGCCCGGGACCGGACCGGGCCACCAGGGCGAGCGCTTCCAGCGCGCCGGCCGCGAAGCCGTCGCGGCTCTCGGCCA
>CAYLSO010000232.1:0-27426 GCA_964386525.1 uncultured bacterium | reverse complement strand
CGCTGCATGGCGGAGAGCGAGCCCATGCCGCGGTACACCTTGTAGGTCCGCCCCTCGAGCAGGATCTGCTCGCCCGGCGACTCGGCCGTGCCCGCGAACAACCCGCCGATCATCACCGAGTGCGCCCCCGCGGCCAGCGCCTTGGCGACGTCGCCGGAATGCTTGATGCCGCCGTCGGCGATCACCGGCACGCCCCGGGGCGCGCACGCCGCCACCGCCTCGAAGATGGCGGTGATCTGCGGCATGCCGCAGCCGCTCACCACGCGCGTCGTGCAGGTGGCGCCCGGCCCCATCCCCACCTTGACCGCGTCCACCCCGAGGGCCGCCAGGTCGGCCGCGCCCTCGCGCGTGCCGACGTTGCCGGCCACCAGGTCGCGGTCCTTGAGCAGCTCGCGCAGCTTCTCGACCGCCTCGACGACGCCCCGCGAGTGCCCGTGCGCCGAGTCCACGACCACGGCGTCCACGCCGACGCGCACCAGCTCGGCGGCGCGCTCCAGGAAGTCGCCGCCCGCGCCCACCGCCGCCGCCACGCGCAGGCGCCCGAGCTGGTCCTTGCAGGCGTTGGGGTGCTGGGTCCGTTTCTGGATGTCCTTGACCGTGATCAGCCCGCGCAGGTTGAAATCGCGGTCCACCACCGGCAGCTTCTCGATGCGGTGCTGGTGCAGGATCGAGCGTGCCTCTTCGAGCGTCGTGCCGACCGGCACGGTGATCAGCCCGGTGGAGGTCATCACCTCGCTCACCGGGCGCTCGTAGTCGCTCTCGAAGCGCAGGTCGCGGTTGGTGAGGATGCCGACCAGCCGGCCGCGCTTGGTGATCGGCACGCCGGAGATGGAGAAGCGCTGCATCAACTCCAGGGCGCGGTGCACCGGGGCTTCGGGCTCGAGCGTGATGGGATCGGCGATCATGCCCGACTCGCTGCGCTTCACGCGGTCCACCTGTCCGGCCTGGTCGGCGATCGACAGGTTCTTGTGGACCACGCCGATGCCGCCCTCGCGCGCCAGCGCGATGGCCAGATCCGCCTCGGTCACCGTGTCCATGGCGGCCGAAACGAGGGGGACGTTGATCGGGATGTGGCGGCTGAACAGCGAGCGGACGTCGGTCTCGGCGGGATGCGCTTCCGCGCGTCCGGGCACCAGCAGAACGTCGTCGAAGGTGAGCGCCTCGGGCCCGACGCGCGCCATGGATCCCTCGAACCTCTGCAAGATCTCCCCCAGTTCGGTCGGGCCCGTCACGCCTGTCCTCCCCTGCGCTAGGGGTTCGGGTACGGCGACGGCGTCGGGGGCGACGGCGTCGGGGGTGGCGCCACGGGCGCGGCCTCCGGAGTCTCGGCCGCCGGCTCCTCTTGCGTCTTCGGCTCGGCGGGCGCGGCCGCCGGGGTCACGTTGCCCGCGCCGGTGCTGAAGTAGACGTTCACCCCGAAGCTGAGATCGGCGAATCCGTGCCGGCCCGAGTAGCCGGAGGGGTACTTGTCGCCGTTGGTTTCGAGCAGGTAGTGCATCGTGGCCAGCCCCTCGAAGGACACGCTCTTGCTGCTCGGCAGGAAGTACTCGACCCCCAGCTCGCCGTTGATCCCGGGAGAGATGCTGCTGAGCGGCTCCAGCGTCTCCGGGTCCTTGACCGTGCGGCGGTCGTTCATGATGTTGAGCCGATACACCCCGAGCCCGGCGCCGCCGAACCACTTCCAGCTGCCCGAGCCGCCGAGGTTGCCGGTGTACACCAGCGCGGCGGAGAACGGCATGACGGTGGTCAGCTGGTCGACGCGCGTCGAGTCGAAGACGGCGGCGGACTGCGTCACGTTGTCCGAGGGGAACGGGTACGGCGCCAGCTCGGCGCCGGAGTAGGCGAACCAACCGAACCCGGCGCGCAGCGACAGGCGCAACGCCGGCGTGAAGACGTACTGGAAATGGGCCTTCCCCATGATGCGCGGGTGCTGCCCCGCGCGCAGCTCCTGCGTGGCGAAGAGGAACGGCATTCCGAGGGTTCCGCCCAGTGATCCTTTGCCCGGCGCGTACTCGGCCGACGCCGTGGAGGGAAGGATCGCGAGCCCCGCCGCCAGCAGAGCCGGAGTCCAACGAAGCGGAGTCAATTCGGGTCTCCTTGATGGTCCCGGTGGGTGACGCCCGGCGCCCGGTAGTAGAGTCCGCACTCTATGTTTCAGAGGGCTTCCTGTCAAGGAACCCGGCTTGACGCGCTCCGGGGCGCGGCCTAGTCTCCTGGGGACGCGCCCGGCGGGGCTCTCTCGCCCGCGTCCTGTCCTCTTCGAGTGGCGGTGTAGCTCAGTTGGTAGAGCAGGAGAATCATAATCTTCGTGTCCGGGGTTCGAGTCCCTGCACCGCCACCACCCCCGCCCGCCGCATCGTGAAGACGCCCAGCCGACGGCCCGGGGTTAGGCGCGGCACGCGCCGCGCCAAGCCGCGCCCCCTGGCGCTGTACCACGAGCTGCGCCGCGCGCTCCTCGGGCCGTGCCGCGTGGCGCCCGGGGCCACGCTCGTCGTCGCCTGCTCCGGGGGCCCGGACTCGCTCGCCCTGCTCGCCGGCCTGGCGGAGCTGGCACGCCGGTTGCGCCTGCACCTCGTGGTCGCGCACCTGGATCACGGCGGGCGCGCCGGGTCGGCCGCCGACGCGCGCTCCGTCGCGCGCCGCGCCGCCGCTCTCGCCCTGCCGTGCGTGACCGAGCGCCTGCGCGACCGATCGGCCCTCGGCGGCCGGGGCCTCTCCGGCGAGGCCGGACTGCGCCGGCAGCGTCGTGAGTTCCTGCGCCGCGTGGCGCGGGCGCGCGGCGCCGACGCCATCGCCCTCGGCCACACCGCCGACGACCAGGCCGAGACCCTGCTGCTGCGCCTGGTGCGCGGCACGGGGCTGCGCGGCCTCGCGGGCATGCGGCCGCGCCGCGGCCCGTGGATCCGCCCGCTGCTCGCCGTGTCCCGCGCCCAGGTGGTCGAGTTCCTCCGCGACCGCCGCCTGCGCGCCCGGCGCGACCCGACCAACGCCGACCTGCGCTGGTCGCGCAATCGCATCCGCCACCGCGTACTGCCCGAGCTGACCCGCCTCAACCCCCGCGCCGGCGAGGCCCTGGCGGGCGCGGCGGCGCGGCTCGGGGCGCTCGCTTCGCTCACCGAGCGGCAGGCCCGCCGGGCGCTGGCCAAGGCCTCCGCCGGGCCGGCGCCGGGGGGGATTCGCCTTGTCCGGGCCACCCTGCTCCGGTACCATCCCGCCATCCGAGAGATCGTCATCAGGCAGGCGTGGGAGACCGTGGCCCCGCGGACGCAGGGCCTCACCCGCAAGCACTTGCAGGCCGTCGAAACGCTGCTTCATAGAGGGATCGGCGGCGCCGCCGTCCATCTGCCCCTCGACCGGCGAGCCCGCCTGGAGCGCGGGCTGCTTTTCTTGGGGCGGCCGGAGCCGCGGGCGGGGTCGCGGACCGGCGTGCGGCCGGCGGCCGGAAAGGCAGACGCGTGAGCGAGGTTGCGATGACCGCCAAGACCCGTTCCGGCTCCCGGATCCGCGTGTTGATCGACGAGCCGGCCATCGCCAAGCGCGTGCAGGAACTGGGCGCCCAACTGTGCCGGGACTACGCCGGGCGGCGGCCCGTCCTCATCGCCGTGCTCAAGGGCGGCTCCGTGTTCCTCTCCGACCTCATCCGCACCATGGACATCGACCTCGAGATCGACTTCATCGGCCTGACCTCCTACGGCATGGAGCAGACCTCCAGCGGCAAGGTGCGCCTGGTGCACGACCTGCGCGACGACGTGCACGGCCGCGACGTGATCCTCGTCGAGGGCGTGGTCGACACCGGCTACTCGCTGCGCTTCCTCATCGACCTGCTGCAGGAGCGCCAGCCGAAGAGCATCAAGGTGTGCGCCCTGCTCGACAAGGCCCCCTGCCGCAAGGTGCCGGTGCCGGTGGACTACGCCGGCTTCCATATCGGCGAGGAGTTCATCATCGGGTACGGCATGGACGCTGCCGAGACCTACCGCCAGTTGCCGTATGTCGGGGTCGTGGAGCCGGAGTCGCCCGGGTCCGGCCCCGGGGAGTGATCGCGTGCTGCGTGCCTCGGCTGTGACCTTCTGGAACTCCCTGCTCGTTCTGCTCGGCGTCCGCGCCCCTGCCCGGAGCGGCGCCGCGGCCGCGCCGTGGGCCCGCGCCGCCGGCGATCCGCCGGGCGGCGGCGAGGCCGGCGGCAAGTCCGGCCCCGGCGGCCCGGACGCCCCGGGTGGCAAGGGCGACGACGGCAACGACGGCGCGCCGGGCCGCGAATCCCGCGGGCCGCAGAAGGAGGCCGAGGAGGAGAGCGGCCGCCAGCGCGCGCGCTTGCGCCTCCCCGACCCGCGCGGCGGGCGCCGCGGCCCGCAGATCCCCATCGGCCCGGCGCAGAAGCCGATGCGCACGCTGGCCCTGTGGCTCTTCATCCTGCTCGTGGCGGTGATCGGCGCGCAGATGTACTTCACGCAGCGCACCACGCCGGTGGACGTCTCCTACACCCGCTTCATAGACGAGATCCGGCGCGGCAACATCAAGACGCTCACCATCAGCGAGGGCCAGGTCAGCGGCGAGCTGAAGAAGGGCTCCACGCTGAGCGTCGCCGGGCGCGACTTGCCCTTCACGCGCTTCCGCACCTTCATCGTCGGCCAGGGCGAGAACCTGCCCGAGAAGGTGTGGGCCGCCGACTCGACCGTCGAGATCGTCTCCAAGCCCGCGGCCACCAACTGGTGGGCGGTGTTCGGCACCTGGGTGCTGCCGCTGGTGGTGATCGTGGCGCTGTGGCTGTTCATCTTCCGCCAGATGCAGTCGGGCGGCAGCGCGGCGCTCAAGTTCGGCAAGTCGCGCGCCAAGGTGCAGATCGAGACCAGCCCCAAGGTGACGTTCAAGGACGTCGCGGGCTGCGAGGAGGCCAAGCAGGAGCTGCAGGAGATCATCGAGTTCCTCCAGGATCCGCAGAAGTTCGTGCGCCTCGGCGGCCGCATCCCCAAGGGCGCCCTGCTGCTCGGCCCGCCCGGCACCGGCAAGACGCTGCTCGCCAAGGCGGTGGCCGGCGAGGCCGGCGTGCCGTTCTTCTCGATGTCGGGGTCGGATTTCGTCGAGATGTTCGTGGGTGTGGGGGCGTCGGTGACCGGGGACACCCCCATCCTGGTGCGCGAGAACGGTCGCGTGCGGCTGCTCGAGATCGCGGAGTTCGTGGATCGCTATTACCAGGACGACCAGGAGGGCTACGTCGTTCCGGTGCGCGGCGTCCAGACACTCGGGTTCGCGGAGAAGGACTCCAAGTTCACCGGATCCCCCAAGAGGTTCCTGCGGGGGAGCCGCTGGACGCCGTTCCGCGGCGTCTACCGCCATCGCGTCACCGAGATCTGCGAGATCCGCTTCCTCGGTGGCACGCTGCGCACGACCGGCGACCACAGCGTGTTCGTGCGCAGCCGCAACGGCATCCGCGCGGTGGCGGCCCGCGACTTGCAGCCGGGGGATGTGCTGGTCAACTTGCCGTTCAGGGTGCGCGGCGCCTTCCTCCCGGGGATCGGCACGCCCCACGACGTCCGGGCCCACGAGTTCCCGGTGTCCGCCGGCGCCCTTTCAGTGGAGGTGGTTCCCAGGGACGAGGTCGCGGCGGAGAAGTACGCCGCCGCGGTGGCCTTGCAGGGCACCATGAGCCAGGCCGCGATCGGAGCCCTCATCGGGGTTTCCCAGGCCACGGTCGGGCACTGGCAGTCCGGACAGCACGAGCCCCGCGCAATCTCGGCGAATTACACGGACACGAGACTGCCCACCCGCGTGGGCGTCACCCCGCAACTGCTGAAGCTCTTCGGCTACTACACGGCCGAGGGCCGCGATAACGGCTGCCTGCAGTTCGTCTTCGGCAGCCACGAATCCGACCTGCACGCCGACTGCATGGCCCTGATGTCGCAGGTCTTCGGCCTCTCGCCGCGAGTGGAGCAGACCCCGGACCACAGCACGCGGATCACCTACTATTCCGCGCCGCTCGGCCGGTTCTTCTCCCGGCAGTGCGGCAAGGGCAGCCGCAACAAGCGCGTGCCCGAGATGCTCTGGGAGATGCCGCGCGAGTATTTCGACGCCTATCTCACGGGGTACGCGCTGGGAGACGGCTATGTCACCCGCGAAGGCAAGCTGAGCGTCACCTCGGTGAGCCGGCGCCTCATCCGCGAGTTGCGCTGGCTGTGCGCCATGCACGGCATCAAGGCCGGCGTGCGGCGGATGCGCCTGAAGCCGGGTCGCGTCCTCAAGCAGCGGCCGCTGCCGGCGACCGAAGCCTGGAACCTCATCATCGGCAGGACGAGCAGCCCCTTCGCTGCGTCCGGCGAGATCGACATCCCGGATCAGGGTAAGAAGCCCGTCGTGCGCGAGATCGTGGTCCGGCCCTTCGACGGCTACGTCTACGACCTCTGCGGGTGCGAGAACGAGGCCTTCTTCGGAGGCGAGGCGCCGGTCCTGCTCCACAACAGCCGCGTCCGCGACCTGTTCGACCAGGGCAAGCGCCACGCCCCGTGCATCCTGTTCATCGACGAGATCGACGCCGTCGGCCGCCACCGCGGCGCCGGCCTCGGCGGCGGCCACGACGAGCGCGAGCAGACGCTCAACCAGCTGCTGGTCGAGATGGACGGTTTCGACTCCAACGAGGGCGTCATCCTCATCGCCGCCACCAACCGCCCCGACGTGCTCGACCCGGCGCTCTTGCGCCCCGGCCGCTTCGACCGCCACATCGTCGTGGACTGGCCGGACCTCAAGGGGCGCGAGGGCATCCTGCGCGTGCACACGCGCAAGATCCCGCTCGCCGCGGACGTCAACCTCGAGATCATCGCCCGCGGCACGCCCGGCATGGCCGGCGCCGATCTGGCGAACCTGGTGAACGAAGCCGCGCTGCTCGGCGCCCGCCGCAACCGCAACAAGGTCACCATGCAGGACTTCGAGGACGCCAAGGACAAGGTCATGCTGGGCACCGAGCGCCGCAGCCTGGTCCTCTCCGAGGAGCAGAAGAAGCGCACCGCCTACCACGAGGGCGGCCACGCGCTCGTCTCCTGGCTGCAGCCGGGCTCCGACCCCGTGCACAAGGTCACCATCGTGCCGCGCGGCCGGGCCCTCGGCCTCACCGCCAGCCTGCCCTCCGAGGAGCGCTACGCGCTGTCGCGCGCGGAGTGCGAGCGCCGCTTGGTCGGCATGCTCGGCGGCCGCGCCGCCGACAAGCTCGTCTTCAACGAGTTGACCACGGGCGCCGCCTCCGACATCGAGCAGGCCACCAACCTGGCCCGCAAGATGGTCTGCGAGTGGGGCATGAGCGAGATGCTCGGACCGCTCACCTTCGGCAAGGCCGAGGAGACGGTCTTCCTGGGGCGCGAGATCGCTACCCACAAGGACTACAGCGAGTCGACCGCCCAGCTCATCGACAAGGAGATCCGCAGCCTGGTCGAGGGCGCCTACGACCGCGCGCTCGGCCTGCTCTCCGAGAACCGCGACAAGCTCGAGTTGCTCGCCGCCGCGCTGCTCGAGCGCGAGGCCCTGGACGGCGACGAGTTGGGCCGGCTGCTGCGCGGCGAGACGCTGCCGCCGGTGGGCCGCCTGACCGACGCGGAGAAGGACAAGGCCGCGACGGAGCCGGCCCCGGACGGCGCCACGGCGCGGGCCGCGGCCGCCCCGGGCGGGATGGTGCCCACGCCGGCGACCGGCGGAACGGCCGGCGGCGGGACGGCCGGCCCGGCCTGAGCCGCGCCACCGCGGAGCTCGCCGTGCGCAGGACCTGGTGGGTGGCGGCGCTCTTCCTCCTGCCCTCGCTGTTCCTCACGCTGCTCGTGAACGCCGCCTTCTCGCTCGAGCGTGGGCTCGGTTCGCCGATGGCCTGGGCGGGCCTCCTCGTCGTGCCCCTGGTCGGAGCCGGCGGCGGCCCCCGCCAGGCGGCCGCGCGCGGCCTCTACGCCGTCGCCGGCCTGAGCTTGCTCTTCGCAGCCGTCGTCTACCTCCGGATCTGGACGGATGCCGGCCGCCAGGTCATCGCCCGCGAGGGACTGGACCGCATCGCCCTGGCGACGCTGGTCCTGGGAGCCGCGACCCTGCTATCCGCCCGACTCCTGGCGCGCCACCGGGCGGATCCCGGCCGGCCCGCGCCGACCGCCTGAGCGCCATGGACCCCGCCGAGACCCCGGCCCCCTTGCCGGCGTCCATCGCCGCCCTCCCGCCGGCGGCCTTCCGCTTCCGGGCCGGCAGTGCCGACTACGACCTGACGCGCCGCGCCCTGGTGGTCGGAGTCGTCAACGTCACCTCCGACTCGTTCTCCGACGGCGGCCGCTGGCTCGACCCGGATGCCGCCCTCGCCCACGCCCTGGCCTTGGTCGAGGAGGGCGCCGACCTGCTCGACGTGGGCGGCGAGAGCACGCGCCCGGGGGCCGCGCCGGTGGCCGCCGAGGAGGAGATCGCCCGCGTCCGCCCCGTGCTCGAGCGGCTCTGCCCGCGCTGCCCCGTCCCGGTGTCCATAGATACCGCCAAGCCCGAGGTGGCGCGCGTCGCGCTCGAACTGGGGGCACGGGTGGTCAACGACGTCGGCGGGCTGTGCGAGCTGGGCACCGACGGGCTCCCGGCCATGGCCCAGCTGGCGGCGCGCCTCGGGGCCTCGCTCTTCGTCATGCACATGCGGGGCGACCCCCGCACCATGCAGGAAGCTCCCCGCTACGGCGATGTGGTGGACGAAGTGGGCGATTTCCTGGGCTACGCGGCGGTGCGGGCCCAGGCCGCGGGCCTCCCCCACGAGTGCCTGGCGCTCGACCCGGGGATCGGCTTCGGCAAGACCCTGGAGCACAACCTCGCCCTGCTGCGCGGCATCGACGCCCTGGCCGCCCGCGGCTACCCGGTGCTCGTCGGGGTGTCGCGCAAGAGCCTCTTCGGCCAGCTGCTCGGCCTACCGGTGGATCAACGGGTCGAAGCCGGCCTCGCCGCCGCCGTGGCCGCGGTGATGCGCGGCGCCCGCCTGGTGCGCACGCACGACGTGCGGGCCACGGTGCGGGCGCTGCGCGTGGTGGAGGCGGTGCTCTAGCGGCGACTTTTTTCACCCCTGGCGGGCGGCGAAGGTAGCGGGCGGCGGCGCGCGGATGCTAGGATGGCGCGGACCGCCCGCGGTCTTGAATCCCTGGTCCACGCCCCCGTAGATCGAGTCTGCCTGGTGGTCGCGCGCCGGAGGCAGCGTGCCGTTCTCGTTCATGCACAAAAACTGGATCCTCGACGTCCTCGACGTCCTGCTGGTGACGATCCTCTTCTACCGGCTGCTCATCCTGGTGCGGGGCACGCGCGCCGCGCAGATGTTCGTCGGCCTGATCGTGCTCGTGGTGGCGTCGCTGCTCGCCCGCTGGTTCCACCTGGCGACGGTGGACTACCTGGCGACTTCGCTGCGCACCGTGTGGCTCATCACCTTCGTCATCCTCTTCCAGCCCGAGCTGCGCCACGTGCTCTCGGAGTTCGGCCGCACGCGCTATTTCCGCTCGCTCTTCCGGGTCAACGAGTACGGCACCATCGGCGAGGTGGTGCGCGCCGCCGAGGAGCTGGCGGCGCGCCGCCAGGGCGGGCTGATCGTGCTCGAGCGCAACCAGGGCCTGCGCAATTTCGTGGAGACCGGCACCCGCCTCGAGGCCCGGGTCACGGCCGAGCTGATGGTGTCGCTGTTCAGCCCCGGCTCGCCGCTGCACGACGGCGCGCTCATCCTGCGCGGCGACCAGGTGGTCGCCGCCGGCTGCATCCTGCCGCTGTCGCAGAACCCGCGGCTCTCCTCGGTGCTCGGCACGCGCCACCGCGCCGCCGTCGGTATCACCGAGGAAAGCGACGCCGTGGCGGTCGTGATCTCCGAGCACACGCAGGCCATCTCCGTGGCCTTCCGGAGCGAGCTGCGGCAGCGGCTGAACGAGGGCGAGCTGCGCTCCGAGCTGGCGCGCGTCATGCGCCTGCGCGACGAGGACGTCACCCAGCCCGAAGCCGCGCCCCCCACCCCTCCGGCCTCCGCCGACTCCGGCGATCCGGTCTGAGCCGGCCCGCCTCTCCCCCGTGACGACCCCCGAGGCCGGGCGCGGCGCCTTCGCCAGTCTCGCGCACGCCGCCGAGCCGCCCCGCCTGGCCGCCTCGCTCTCCGCCGTGGCGCTGGGCGGAGCGCTCGCCGTGGGCGAGCCCGGACCGGCGCGCTGGCCGGTGTGGGGCGCGGTCGCGCTGGCAGCGTTCTTCCTCCAGGCCGGCGGCCGGCTGCTCATCGAAGCGGCCGAGGCGCGCCGCGCCCACGCCCACGCCTGGCAGTCGGGGCGATCCCGCTCGGCGCTCTCCCCGGGCCGGCTCGCGGCGGCGGCGGCGCTCTGCTTCGCCGCCACTCTCCTGCTGGGCTTCCTCGCCCTCATCGAGCGGGGCTGGCCGCTCTTCTGGTTCGGCCTGGGGGGCGTGGTCGGCGCGGTGCTCTACTCGCAGGGCCCCGCACTGCGCGACCGCGCGCTGGGACCGCCGTTCTCGTTCGTGCTGCTCGGGCCCCTGCCGGTCGTGGCCGGTTATCTGGCGGTGACCGGCGCGTGGTCACCGCTGGCCCTGCGCGTCTCGGTGCCGCTCGGACTCCTGGCCGCGGCGACGATCCTGGCCCGCGAGATCCGCGACATCGTGGACGACGCCCGTGCCGGCGCGACCACCATGGCCGGCCTGCTGCGCCGCCCGGCCGCCGACTTCCTCCTGCTCCTGCTCTTCGCCCTGGCCTATCTGTGGCTCATCGCCCTCGTGGCCCGCGGCCTGCTCGCCCCGGCCTGCCTGCTGCCGTTGCTCACCCTGCCCGGGGCCATCCGCCTGTTCGCGGCGGTGCGGGCCGCGCCGGAGGACGGGGCCTCGGGAGAGACCCGGCTGGCGGAGAAGGCGGCCAACCTCTACATCCGGTTCGCGGTCCTCTACGCGGCCAGCGTGGCCGTGAGCGAGCTCATCTGGAAGCGCGCGGTGTAGGTCCGGCGCGGACGGGACGCGCCCGGCCACGAAAAGCCCCCGGAGAGGCGATCCCCGGGGGCTTCATGGTCTTCACGGCGCGGTGGGGGCGCGGCTTGGGCCCGGTCTTCTAGATTCGGGTGACGTTCGCGGCCTGCTTGCCCCGGTCTCCGTCCGCCATGTCGAACTCGACCCGGTCCCCGCTGGTCAGCGAGCGGAAGCCGTCGCCGAGGATCGCCGAGTAGTGGACGAAGACGTCCTCCCCGTCATCGACAGCGATGAACCCGAACCCCTTGGACTCATTGAACCACTTCACGCTGCCCTGCACCCGTCCTTCCGTGGCGACGGCCACGGCGTGCCTCTCCCCGCCCCCCCGGGGAGTGCCGCGGCTGGGGCCGCCGGAGCCGCCCTCCGGCCGCTTCGTGCGGTAGCAGTCGCGGCAGAAGACGGCGCGCCCGGCGGTCGGCGCGAACGGCACCCGGGTCTCCATGCCGCAGGCGGAGCAGACGACGCTGGTGTGATCGCGTTGCGTGGATTGTCCGCCATGGGCCCCGCGCCCCTCCCCGCCGCGCGTCTGCTTGCGCGCGTCCCGGCAGGTCTTGCAGCGGGTCGGTTCATGGGTGAGGCCCCGGGTCTGATAGAAGTCCTGCTCTCGGGCGGTGAAGACGAAGTCCCCCCCGCAGGTGATACAGCGGATCGTCTTGTCGGCGAAGTTCATGGAAAACCCGGCTGGAGTAGCAAACGCGCGGTCGGCTACGCCCCCTCGGGCTCGCGCCCGTACGGTGTCGAACACGAGCGCCCCGACCCTGTGCGGGTACGGGGCGCGGCGGGTGTGGGCTCACAGAGGACGGAAGTCGACAAGAGACCGATCTCGTTCACGAACGCCATAGACTCACACCCGGGAAAAAAGACCGAACCGTCCCCATCGAGGGGACTGAGACACTTTACGCCCCGGCGCCCGGAGGGTCAACAAAGGACCGCTCGGGGGTGAGCCATCCGGGAGGCCGTGCGGCCGGCCCTCGCCACCCGCGTGCGGCCGGCTAGTTGGGTCGTGGCCCGCGCCCTTCGCCGCGGCACCACCGCAAGTCGGTGCCGTCGCGGGCGTTCTCGAGCGCCCACGAAGCGTCGGCCAGGTACCGGCTGGCCGCCTCGCGGCGGCCCAGCGCCGCGAGCGCGACACCCACGATCAGCAAGAGACGCCCAGCCAGCGTGGAGTCGGCGGGCGGTTCGTACGTGCGCAGGGCGCGCTCCGCCTGATCGAGCGCGTGATAGGGCTGGCCCTTGGCCAGCAGCCTCCAGCAGTCGCGGATCAATTCGTCACCCAGGCCGATAGCCAAGGCGCACCTCGTGGGGGGGCGAGATGTGACTTCCGTCGGTTCACACCGGGGAGCGGCGGGCACGGCCGCCGCCTCGGGACCGGATCGGCGGCCGCACCCTCTGTCGCCGGATTGAAAAGGCAATCCGGGTGCCATGAACGACGGCCCCCGGCCTTCGGCGCCGTCTCCCCCCCGGACCTCTCTCCGGCAAAGCGGGTTAGCCCATCCCCGCGCCCCTCGATCCGCGGCGCGATCCACCGGGCCCTCAGCCGCCAGCGGCGCCCCACCGTCTGCGCGGCTGACGCTCCGTGTCGAGACGCGAGCCCAAGACTAGCGCCGGGCTCCCACGGGACGGTCAGTTGATTGTCTTCATAAGCACTATTTAGCGGACACTTCATTTATCTATCGCTTGTGACTATAAACAAATGTTGTCTTTAAATGAGTTTTCTAAGCAATTCATCCATCGTGATCACATCCAACAGATTATGATGAAACACGGGGAAGAGCCTGTGGGGCTCTCCACCTCGCACGAATTCGTGATAGAGGCCCGGAATCTCATCCCCCGGGACATCCCCGCTCCGCCTCCGCCCGCAGACATAGGCCTCCAGGGTGACGAGCCGGCAATTCGGCACCCGGCCCCGCCACGCCGCCCGGGCGTGGTGTAGCAAGTCCACATGGAAAGCGGGAATGGGGATGTCTAGCCGGTAACGGACAGCCCTCTCCCTAAGAAAAGGAACGTCGAAACTCTTGCCATTGAATGTGATCAGAGCCTCTGCCCCAGCCAGATAACAGGCCAGATGCCGGAGCAATGCCTCCTCCTCCGCATAATTTCGGGCGAAATATTGCTTTAGAACAAAATCGTCCCCTGTCCAGCGCATGGTCCCGGCCAGAAAGACGCAGGCGTTGCTCAGGCCGCCGGTCTCCAGGTCGAGGAAGACCACACGGTCGAAGGGAAGACGGAGAAGCCCTTCCAGTTCTTGGTGCAGGACGTCGGGGGCCAGGGTCTCCGGCAGGTCCTCCGGAGAATCGGCCCGCATCCTGGGGCTTGGCGAGGCGGGCCCTCCCTGCAGCCCCTCTCGCCAGGGGTCTCCGCGGCCAGGGGAGTCTTCCTCCCAGGCGGGCTCCTCGACGTCGACCCAGAGCCACTCCGGGCCCGGCCCGTTTCCTCTGCGCCACCGCCCGCGGCTGCGTCGCAGGCGCCCCCACCCGGGCTGCGGCCGCTCGATCGCCGACCGCAGCCGTTCGTGGACGAAGACGGAGCCCAACGGCCCGTCCGCGACCCCTCCCGGCAGCAGCTCCTCGATCCCGACGGGCCGGCAATCGGGCTCGCCCCCAGCCGCCGCGGCCACCCCTTCTTCGGCGCTCTCGCCGGCGGCGCGCCGGCGGCTGATCTCCGCCAGCCGGCGGGAGAGCTTCGAGGAGCGTTTCACCGCCTCGCGGATCACCGTCGGCCTTCCGGGCAGTGCGCTCCGCCATCATCGCCCAGCATCTCCACGAGCAGGGCGTGCGCCGCCTCCTTGCTGGGCATCGGCCAGCCGCTGCCCAGGTCGGGGTCCTGCTGCTGTGGCGGGCGCAGCACCGGCAGGCCGACGCACGACGGACAACCCGACTCGCACGGGCACTCCGCGACCATGCGCCGGCAAGCCGCGAGCAACTCCTCGAAGCGATGGAACGCCTGCTCGCAGAAGCCCAGGCCGCCGGGGTAGCGGTCGTAGAGGAAGAGCCCGGGCTGCCCCAGGTTCTTGTGGTCCACCACGCCGCCGACATCTTCCGGCTCGCACATGGCGAGCAGCGGCAGCACGGTGACCGCCAGGTTGCGCACCCCGGCCAGCGCCTCCACCGGCTTGAGGCCGCGGGCCGCGAGCCGGCGGCGCAGGGGGCGCGACGGCGCCAGCCACGCCGCGACCGTCTCGAGCTTGAGGCGCGGCAGATCGAGCGGCCGGTAGCCGATCGACTCCAGCGTGTAGAAGCGGATCTTCTTCATCCCCACCGTGGCCCAGGAGACCGTGGCCGGTCCCAGCGTCAGCGGCTCGCCGCAGACCTCCCGCCGCCGCGTCTCGCCACGCACCAGCAGGTTCGTATCGAGCACGGGCTGCGTGTAGTACTCGACGACGCGCGGTTCCACCTCGGCCGTCTTCTGCTCGAGATCGAGCTTGCGCACGAAGTAGGAGGCGCCCTCGTGCAGGTAGATGGCGCCGGGATAGACCAGCTCGGGCGCCGAGATGGCGTCTACCGTACCCACCACGGCATTGGCGCGCGTGGCGTCCACGATGGTGAAGGTGTCGTCGGACATGGTGCGCAGGCTGACGTGGGCGGCGGGGAAGTCCGCAGAGGCCCAGTAGCCGCGACCGTCCAGCGTGCGCAGCTGTCCGTCCTCTTCGAGCGCCTCGGCCACCGGTCCGGTGACAGCGCCGAAGACCTCGCGGTCGAGCGGCGCCAGCGGCAGCTCGTAGGCCGCGCACGCCAGGTGCGACGACAGGAGGTACGGATTCGCCGGGTCGATCACCGCCGCCTCCGGCGACTTGCCGAAGAAGTACTCCGGGTGGCGCATGAGGTACTGGTCCACCGGGTCGTCGTAGGCCACGACCAGGGCGAGCGCCGGATGTCCCTGGCGGCCGGCGCGGCCCACCTGCTGCCAGGTCGAGGCCACGGTCGGCGGGAAGCCGACCAGCACCGAAGCGTCGAGCGAGCCCACGTCGATGCCCAGCTCGAGCGCGTTGGTGGAGACCACGCCGCGCAGCTCTCCGGAGAACAGCGCGCGCTCGATGGCGCGGCGCTCTTCGGGCAAGAAGCCGGCGCGGTACGGGCGGATGCGGTCGGCCAGCGCCGGCGCCTGCTGCTTGAGCTGCTCGCGCGCGTAGCGGTAGATCAGCTCCGTCACCACGCGCGCCTTGGTGAACAGGATGGCCTGCGCGCCGGCGCGCAGGCAGGCGGTGAACAGGCGCATCCCCTCGACGTTCGACGAGCGCCGCTCGGCCCCGCCCGGCCCGTGCAGCCGCGGGTTCCAGAACGCCACCAGGCGCGGCCCGCGCGGCGAGCCGTCCTCGTCCACCACCACCACCGCGGCGCCGAGCAGTGCGGCGGCGTGCTCGCCCGGGTTGCGCACCGTGGCCGAGCAGAGGAGGAAGACCGGATCGGAGCCGTAGTGGCGGCACAGCCGGCGCAGGCGCCGCAGCACGAGTGCGACGTGCGAGCCGAAGACGCCGCGGTAGGCGTGCATCTCGTCGACCACGACGAAGCGCAGGCCGCCGAGCAGGCGCGCCCACTTGGCGTGATACGGTAGGATCCCCTGGTGCAGCATGTCGGGGTTGGAGAGCACCAGGTTGGCGGTCTCGCGCAGCTTGCGGCGCGCGTTCTGCGAGGTGTCGCCGTCGTAGACGCCGAAGCGCACCGCCGCGGCCGGCCCGGGGCGCCCACCCGCCCCGCGCGCCGGCGCCGCTGCGATCAGCCGCGCCAGCGAGCGCAGCTGATCCTGCGCCAGCGCCTTGGTGGGGAAGAGATAGAGCGCGGTGGCGTCGGCGTCGGCGAGCAGCCGCTCGAGCACGGGCAGGTTGTAGCAGAGCGTCTTGCCGCTGGCCGTGCCGGTGACCACGCAGAGGCTCTCGCCGGCGCGCGCCAGGTCCACCGCCCGCGCCTGGTGCAGGTAGAGCCGCTCGACGCCCTGCTCGGCCAGCGCCTCCGCCAGCTCGGGCGCCAGCGGCCGCAGCGGCTCGGCGTAGCGCGCCGGTCGCGCCGCCAGCCGCTCGACGTGCGCCAGCTGCGCGCCGGCTTCGGGATCGCGCGCCAGCTCGCCGAGCAGGGCTTCGAAATCGGGCGGCCCGTCGGAGCGCTGACTGCTCATCCGGGCACCGGATTCGGCGTTCTGCAGGAAGAGGGAGAGGACCTTCATCGCGCTTTCCTCAGTCGAGTTTGAAGGTGGTGGGCGAGATGGAAGTGACCACGAAGCCGGAATCACCGGGCGCGAAGAGCACGCGGAACGCGCCCTCCTGGCCGCGCACGTAGGTCTGGTCGAGGCTGGTCGGCGCCATGCCGGGCGCGATGCGCCAGCGGCCGCCGCGCGGCACGCGCTCGAAGCCCAGCGAGCGCGCCCGCGCCAGCACCTCGGGGTCGGCGGCGTAGCCCGCGGCCGCGACGTCGTCGCGCCGCACGAGCGCCTGCACGAAGCCGACGAAAGCGGAGTACGGCGTACGCCGCACCCGGCGCTTGTCGGCGACCAGGGCGAAGCCGTCGTAACGATACTCGACGTCGGCTTCGAGGTGCGGGCACGACCGGCACTCGTCGAACAGCGGATTGGGCAGCGCGCTGTCGGTCACCACCAGGTGCGGCGCGGAGTCGGCGTCCGCGCCCACGAAGCTCAGGCGCGCCGGCCCCGATGCCGCCAGCCCCCACTCTCCGGCGCAGGTGAGGACGCGCACCGAGTCGGCCGCCTCCGGCGCGACGGCGGGGAGATGGAAGAGCCAGGCCGCCGGCTGCGGGCCGGCCGGGCTGCGCCGCGTGCCGGCCACCAGGAGGGCGGGCCCGAGCGTGTCCTCCCACGCGGCGAACTGGAACGGCTGCAGGAAGGGCTCGGTCTGCAGCCGCGACAGCGAAGCGGCCTCGGGATAGGCGAGCAGCGCGAGCTCGGGGACCTCGGGGCGCCACGGGTCGGCCACCAGCAGGATCCACGGCCCGCGCGCGCGCTCGATCTCGCGCACCTGGACGGCGAGCCGCCGCTCGAGCAGCGCCGCTTCGAGGCCCACCGGCGTCCAGCCGCCCGGCGGTTTCCGGCTGGAGAGCACGGCGCGCACCAGCTCCTGGGCGGCGGCATCGGCGGCCTGCCGCGCCGCGTCCGTTCCCGCCGTGTCGCCGGTGGCGAGCTGGAAGCGCCGCTCGACTTCGCCCGCCAGCGAATCTACCCAGTCGCGCGGCGCCGCGGTCCGCGCCTGCCGGACCGGCTCGCGCCCCCCGCAGCCGCCGGCGAGGACCAGGCCCAAGACCAGGGCAAGCGCGACGGGCGCGACGGGCGCGACGGGCGCGACGGGCGCGACGATCCGGCTCGCTGTCCGCGTCGGGCTCACGGCCCGGTTCCCCGCTCGCCCGGGATCGAGCCGCCGCGCGCCGGCGCGCTCGGCTGCGACAGGATCAGCAGCTCGTCGATGAACCAGTGGCCCTCGAGGTTGACGAAGCGGGCCTCGATGAAGGTCGTCGGCCGGCCGGGCGCGGCGTAGTTGAAGCGCAGCCGGTCCGGCCAGCGCTCGTTGCCGGGCGCCGGCACCGCCGCGAATGCCCGCCCGCGCCGCAACCCGACCCAGCCCAGTTCCTGGGCGCGCACCATCACCTGCGCGTGCTGCGTGAGGGTGCGGGCGAAAGCCTCCTCGTTGCGCCCCAGGGCGCGCAGGAAGAGCACCAGGGTGGCATAGGGCGAGGCGACCGTGCGCTGCTCGTAAAGCCGGAAGCCCTCCCGGCCGCGCACGAAGACGCGCTGGGTGGTGAGCCGCGGGCAAGTCGCCTCGGTGCAGGGGATGAACAGCGTGTCGGGCAGGCCATCCGTCCACGTGACCAGCTCGGGGTTGGCGTCGCGATCGATGTCCACCCACGCCCCGCTGCCCTTGCCGCCGAGGCGGATGTCGGCGTCTCCGACCTGCACCGGGATCCACGCATCCGCCTTGGGCAACATGCGGAAGGCATAGAGTTCGGGAGCGCTCTCCACGCCCTGGCCCTTGTAGTGCAGGATCCCCGCCTCGTAAGGGGCGGTCTCGGAGCCCGTCCAGAACACCTGCAGGTCGGCGTTCCGCCCGCCCTTGAGGTCGATCGGTTGCGAGCGCAGCTCGTCGCCACGGAACCAATAGAGATAGGCGAGCGAAGCGCGGCTCTCGAGGTGCGGGTTGAGGAACTGCACGAGCACGAAGGTGGGGAACTCCTGCTTCTGGCTGACGCGGCCGGACAGCTTCAGGGTGTCGAGCACGTTCTCCAGCGAGGATGCAGCGCGCATGCCGCGGCGGCCGAGCGAGCGGAAGTAGGCGCGCGCGATGCGGTCTTGCAACCCGAAGGCGCGCAGATCGTCGGTGCTCAGCACGTCGCTCTGGGAGCCGAGCAGCAGGGCGCGCGCCTCCGATGCCCAGACGCTCACCGAGTCGCCGCCGGCCGGGCGCCAGGGCCTGGGCGCCAGGGCCGAGCCCTGCGCCCGGACCGCGCCCGCGCCGAGGAGCAGGCCGAGCGCGGAGAGCAGCAGGGCGCCGGCGCAGACCGTCCGCTTCATCGCCGGTCCCCGTGCAGCATGTCCATCATGAGCCGCGCGTTGCGCGCCGCCTGCCCGGCGTGGCAGTTGTTGAAGAACACGTAGGTCTTCTTGGCCCGCTCGGCCAGCTCCCGGATCTTTCCCAGCCACTCTTCCATCTCCTCCCGGCGATAGTCGTAATCGTAGCGATCCCCTGGTCCGCGGCCCCACCAGGTGCGCGCGTTGCGGCCGTGGAAGCGGACGTAGGCCGTATCCCCGGTCAGCCTCGCCAGCGGCGGCATGAGACCCAAGAGTGCCGGCTCGTCCACGGAACAATAGCCGATGCCGCTCTCCGCCAGCGAGTGGAACACCTCCTCGACCGCCCAGGAGTCGTGGCGGAACTCCACGAACAGGGGCAGCTCGCCGAGGCGCTCGCGCAGCGCCAGGAGATGGCGCCGGGCCTCCGGCGTGTTGCGGAAGCGCCAGGGGAACTGGGCCAGCACGCCGTGGAAGCGGCCGGCCTCGCGCAGGGGTTCAAGGCAGCGGAGGAAGTCGTGGTAGACCGCGTCGGGCGCGGTGGCCTCGTGGGTCATCTGCCGGTTGGCCTTGACCATGAACTCGAAGCCGGGCGGGGTCTTCTCGGCCATCTGGCGCATGACCTGCGGCTGCGGGATGCCGTAGTAGGTGGAGTTCACCTCGACCGCCGGGAAGTAGCGCGCGTAGAAACCGAGGCGCTCCGCGGGCGGCAGCCCGCGCGGGTAGAAGGCCCCCTCCCAATCCGGGAAGGAGAAGCCGGACGTGCCCACGAGCACCGGCCGGCCGGCGACCTGGGCGACCCGCCGCTCGGGCGCGGGGGCGGGGGCGGGCAACGGCGTGGCCGGAACGGCCCGCGCGCGCGGCGTGGCCGGGGGCGCATCTCCCCACAGGTCGGATTGCTCGGGTCGGCGGTCGGGAGCCATGGCGCTCGCGAATCGGTTCATGGGTCGATCGGATCCGGTGGCGGGAACCGGGCGGCAGGCGGCGGCGGTCAGCGCATCGCGGCCGCGAGGAACAGGGCCTCCTCGCCGAAGCGGTCGCGCACCCGGTCCACGGCGCCCACCATCCTACGGTACTGGCGGTCCTCGGCGAACAAGGGCTCGGGGGGACCGCCGGACCACTTCACCAGGCCCGCGACCGTCACCCCCACCAGGCGCAGCGGCTGCCCCGCCCAGTTCGCCCAGAGGAGAGCCCGGGCGGCGCGCGAGACCGACCGCTCCTCGTCGGTGTAGTCGGCCAGCCCCCGCTGCCGCAGCCGGGTGGTGAAGTCGGCCAGCCGCAGCTTGAGTACCACCACGCGGCCGACGTAGCCTTCCTGTCGCAGCCGGCGGCAGACGCGGTCGGAGAGCCCGACGACCAGGCCCTCGATCGTGTCGGGGTCGGACTCGTCGCGGTCGAGCGTGTGCTCGTGGCCCATCGATCTGTTGGGGATCCCCTGGTGGTACGGCACGACCGGCGACTCGTCTTCGCCCCGGGCGGCCCAGCGCAGACGCGGCCCGTTGACGCCGAAGACCCGCGACAGCAGGCCTTCCGGCGCGTGCGCGAGGTCGCCGATGGTGCGCACGCCGATGGCGGCGAGGGCCTTGGCCGTCTCCTCCCCCACCCCCCACAGGACCGGCGCCGGCTCCGGCCAGAAGCGCTGCCGGAAGCCCTCCTGCGTGAGCCGCGCGAAGCCGCGCGGCTTCATCAGCGAGGAGCCCATCTTGGCGATCAGCTTGTTGGGCCCCAGCCCGACCGAACAGGTGAGCGAGAACTTGCGCTCGACCTCCGCCTGCAGCGCCCGCGCCACCCGGACGGCCGCCTCCCCGTCGCCCGCCGTGCCGCGCAGATCGAGAAAGGCCTCGTCGATGCTGAACGGCTCGACCTGGGGGGAGTAACGCTTGAACAGTTCCAGCAGGGAGAGCGAAAGGGACACGTACTTGGCGGGGTCGCCCGGGACCAGGACCGCCCCGGGACAGAGCCGGCGGGCGCGCGCCACCGGCATGCCGGCGCGCACCCCCGCCGGGCGCGCCTCGTAGGAGGCGGCCGCGACCACGCTCCGGCCCTCGGGCGAGCCGCAGACCAGCACCGGCTGGCCGCGCAGGCGCGGGTCGGCGAGCTGCTCCACCGCCGCGAAGAAGGCGTCCATGTCCACGTGCAGGATCACGGCTACCCCTCGAGCCAGACGCGGCACAGCCGCCAGCTGGACTGATCGACGTCGTAGGCCAGCTCGAAGTAGTCGGAGTTCTCCGCCAGCACGGAGAAGTAATGCACCCGGCCGACCCCTTCCTGCCGCGTCCACTCACCGGTCACGCGCCGGATCCGCACCACCCGGCCGCGCCAGCGGAAGCGCAGCGGCTGCACCCGCCCCTCGGTGAAGTAGCTCAGCACCTCGACCGGCTGGTTCAGCAGCTCGAGCATGGAAGGAGCGACGCGCTCCTTGCCTGGGCGTCGGCCTCGGAGCGGGCGAGCCGGGCGGCGCGCTGCGCCAGCTTGCCGGGGCTGACGGTGGCGATGCCGTAGGTCTCCCCCCACATCAGGTGCCCGCCGAGCGCGACGCGCAGCTCCGGCAGCTCGCGCAGCAGGCGCAGCGCACTCTTGCCGCGCAGCTCGCGCACCACGCTCGCCGCGCAGTCGGTGGGCCGCAGGCTGGCGACGAGGTGCACGCGATCGGGCAGCACCGCCAACGCCTCGAGACGCACTCCCCGCTCCTGCGCGAGCAGGTTGAGGACGGCGCGCGCCGTCTCCGCGCGCCGGCCGGTGAGCACCGGCTTGCTCCCGCGCGTCGTCCAGGAGACGTGAAAGTGCAGGCGCGAGACGCACAGGGGCACCCAGTGCGAGGCGGGGAGGTCGAAGGTGAGCGATTCGTGCATGGCGGACATGTCTGCGCTCCTTTCCTGAATCGTGACCGAGCTGCATCGCGGGGGCAGCGATCGACACGCTCAGTGAACATCCGTGCAGGGACGGTTTTCGAAAAAAGCGCCGCGTGGCGCATCTCGGCGCACTCTTCCCTGCGATGGCACTTCCCGGGGCGGCTCGACCCGCCCCGGCGCCTGTCCCGGCGAAACCCCGGGCGCCTACCTCCCCGGCCTGGGCTTGCCCGCGGTGGCCGGCCGCACCAGGCCGATCACGATTCCCAGGATCCGCAACTCATCCTTCTCCAGCACACCGATCGGCCGGTAGGCGGCGTTGGCCGGGTGCAGCAGCACGCGGTCGGGGCGCCGCTCGTACGTCTTGACCGTCGCCTCGTCGCCGAGCATCGCCACCACCACGTCACCGTTCTCGGCACGCTCCGCCTTGCGAACCACGACCAGGTCGCCGTCGAGGATGCCGGCGTCCTTCATGCTGTCGCCCTTGACCCGCAGGGCGAAACGCGGGGCGGAGCTCGGGAAGGCATCGTCGAGCTGCAGCCGCCCTTCCACGTTCTCCTGGGCCAGGAACGGCGCGCCCGCGGCGACCCGGCCGAGGATGGGAATCCCCGTCCACTCCTGCGCGTCGGTGTCGGCGGCCGCGTAACCGTACTGGCGCGTGAACCGCTTCAGCCCGCTCTCGGGGATCTCCATGCCGCGCGAGATGCGCCCGCTTCTCTTCAGATAGCTATCGCGCTCGAGGACTCCGAGGTAGTAGCGCACGCCGTTGGTGGACGTGATGCCGAACTCCTCTCCGATCTCTCTCAACGTCGGCGGGAAGCCGCGCTCCCGCCCGCATCGCACGATGTACCGAAAGATCTGCTGGGCCTTCTCGTTGAGCATGTCGGTCCCTCCCGGTTTCCGGAGCCTCAGGAATGCCGGACCTGGCGTTTGCGGGGAACCGTAGTGCACATGCGTTCAGTCGTCAATATTTATTGATAACCTGTTGATGAGGTTGAAATTAGGAAGGGCGGCCATGGCGGATGGGCCTCCGCTGCCGCAGGGAGGCCTCGCCAGGCCGTCGCCAGGCCGTCGCCAAGCGGCGCCGGCGATCCGGCGGGATGGACCCGCGGCTGTGTCCGGAGCGGACGGTGGGCGTCGGCCGAATGACACTCCCCGCTCGGCCGGCGCCCCGGAGGCAAGGGTGATCTCCGGAGAAGAAAGCGCCGGGCGTGAGGTTGGCGCTGCGTCGCGCGCCGCCGGCGCGGCGCGCGACGCAGGCACGGGCTTTGCTCGAGTGAGACGCCGGCGCGGCCCCGGGCAACGCGGGCCAGCTCGCGAGGCGGCCGGGCAGTTTCTTCGGAGTGCCACCGCTATCGGGGGCCGGTGCGTAACTTCGGGGGACCTCCTCCGCCAGCTTGCCCGGAACGCGATGCTCCGGGGGCCGCGCCGCGGTTGCTCCCTTCCAGGCACAGGCGGTGGGGACCTTCCTTGGCCGGGAAACCGAGACGACCGCGGACCATTCGCACGTCCGACAACCCAGGCGTCCCGCCGGCCCGCAACGCTGCCCGCACCCTGGCTGAGGTCTGCTCCTCCAAGGCGCGAAGGGCCTGGCGGGACGCCACCCGCTTCCGGCGCGGCGTGCTCCAGGGGCAAGGGCGCCGCGCGCCGGCCGCGACCACAGCCGGAAATGAAAACCGGCGCCTGCCGCAGGGCAGGTCACCGGTGGATGCAGGCTTTCCGCGAACTCTAGGGCTGCCAGCCTCGCGTCGCCGCGAGCCCGCCCTCCGGGGCACCCGCCTCCTCGTGCACGCCCTCGTCCTCGTAGTCGGTCTCGAGCACGTCGCGGACCCAGTTACGGAGACTGCGTCGCGCCCAGCGTCGGCTCTCCGGAACCAGCAGGAAAACGATCCCGGCGCCGACCAGGGCGCCGGCGACGACAGCTCCGACATTCGGACGACACTTCACCATTGCCCAACCTCCTCGCGACGGGTGACCGCAAGACGGTCCTTCTCTCCCATTCTCCCAGCCCCGAGCCGCGACGGCAAGGGTCGTCGGGGCCGGATGACGCTCGCGCGCGGGCCCGGCGCTCTCGGCGGCAACCTCTAGGCGGCCCGTTGCTCCTCTCCGGGTTCCGCCCCCTCGAGGACGCGCGCCACCATGTCGAGGACCTCGCTGACCGCGAAGGGCTTGGAGATCACGCCGCGCACGACGGTCTCGGCGACCAGTTCCTCATCGAGCTCGACGCCCCAACCGGTGACCAGCACCACCGGCAGCTCGGGATAGAGATCGCGGCAGTGCCGCGCCAGCTCCCAGCCGCTCATCTCCGGCATGCCGAGGTCGGTGAGCACGAGATGGAAGGCGGTCTCGACGAGCCGCTCCACCGCTTCGCGCCCGCTGCGCGCCAGGACGACGCCGTATCCGGAGTCGGTCAGCAGATCCTCGAGCAGGGAGGCGATGGTGGGTTCGTCCTCCACGACCAGGACCCGGGCGCGGAACGGCGCGATGGTCAGCACCGGCGGCGGCGCCGCCGCCGCCGCCGGGCGGCCACTGCCGGCCGGCAGGAGGAGGCGCATCGTGGTGCCCCGGCCGGGACGGCTCTCCACTTCGATCTCGCCGCCGTGGCGGCGCACGATGCCGTAGGCGATGCTGAGTCCGAGCCCCGTGCCCCGCGGACCCTTCGTGGAATAGAACGGATGGAAGATGCGGCTGCGCACCTCGTCGCTCATGCCGACGCCCGTGTCGGCGATCTCCAGCGTCACCTGGTCCCCGGCGACGCGCGTGCGCAAGGCCATCGTGCCGCCGCTGGGCATGGCCTCGACGGCGTTGATGAGCACGTTCATCGCGACTTCGCGCAGTTCATGCGCCTGACCTTCGACCCAGGCGCCGTCCACCAGGTCGGTGGTGATCCCGAAGGTGACGCCCGCCCCCTCGGCGCGGTCCTTCCACCACGGCCGCGTCAGCGCCAGGGCGTCGCGCGCGATCTGGGAGAGGTCCACGCTCGCGAACTCGTGGTCGGTGCGCAGGCGCGTGAACTCCTGCAGGCGGCGCACGGTGGCGGCGCCGTCGGTGGCGGCCTGCTCGATGACGGCGATCTCCTGCGCCAGCCGCGGGTCGTCGAGACGGGCGCGCACCAACTGGGCGCGGCCCAGGATGGCGCCCAGCACGTTGTTGAAGTTGTGCGCGACGCCGGAGGCCATCTCGCCCAGCACGCGCAGCTGCTCCGACTGCACGAGCTGCACGTGGGCCTCGTTGAGGCGCTGGTAGGAGCGCTCGACCTGCTCGTAGAGCCGGGCGTTGCGCAGCGCCGCCGAGACGTGCGGCGCCACGGCTTCGAGGGTGGCCACCTGGGCACGCGTGAAAGCGTCGGGCCGCAGCGACGACGTGGTGAACACACCCACCAGCTTGCCGTCGATGTGGATGGGCACGCGCACCACCGAGCGGAAGCCGGTGCCGCGCAGGCTCGACTGGGGGGCGCCGTCGGCCTCCACGTCGGGGATGTAGACGACCCCGCGCGCCACGCGCTCGTCCTCCGACAGCTCGGCGAGCGGCACGGTCTCCCCCACCTCGGAGCCCTCCACCGGCCGCGTGCTGGACAGCGCCACCACCCGGGCCTGGCCGGCTTCCTCTTCGAAGACCACCAAGGTGGCGCGGTCGCTGTCCACGGTGGCGCGCACCTGCTCGACCACGATGTGGAAGAGGCTGCGGGCGTCGAGCGTGGTAGACACGGCCCGCGCCATCTCGTCGGCCGCCTGCAGGCGCGAGGCGCGCTCCCGCAGCTCGCCCACCAGGCGCGCGTGCGCCAGAACGAGTGTCGCCTGCGAGGCGACGGCCTCGAGCGTGATGCGGTCGCGCACGTCGAACGCCGCCGCCTGCTCGGACTCGACGTCGAGTACGCCGAACGTCTCGCCGTCGGCGGTCAGCGGCACCGCCAGCTCGGAGCGCACGGCCATCGACCCGGCGACGTAGCCCGGCCACTCGCACACCTCGGGCACGTTGAGCACGCGCTGCTCGCGCGCCGCCGTCGCGGTCACCGCAGGGCCGTCGGCGGCCACGCGCAGGCCGAGCACCGAACGGTCGTAGCCCGCCAGGCTGGCGACGTAGAGCTCGCGCCGGGTGTCGTCGAAGAGCAGGATGGCGCACGCCGGGTAACCCAAGCGGCCGTGCACGACGTGCAGGATGCCGTCGAGCGTGGCCTGCAGGCCGGCAGCGCCCGACGCCGCCAGCCCGGTCTCGACGAGCACGCGCGCCTGCGAGCGGCGCACCTCCAGCTCCTGGCGCAGCCGCGCGCGGTCGGCTGCCAGCCCGGCGATGGCCCCGAGCCGGCGGGCGATGGCGAACTGCAAGCCGCCGACGGCGAGCGGCGACGGCCAGGCCGCGGCCAGCACGCCGCGCAGCCCCGCCTGCGGCGGGAACGGCGCCAGCACCAGGGCCCCGACGCCGGGCTGCAAGCGGCCGGCCAGGTCGGGCTCGGCGGCGCAGTCGGGGATGCACACGGCTTCGCCGGCGCCGAGAGCGTCGGCCCACGGCCCGAAGACCGCGTTCGCCCGCGCGGGCGAGCATTCGGCTTCCCACATCCCCGCGTGGCGGCACGCCTGCGGGGAGAACTCGCCGATCGCCTCGTCGGGCGCGGTCGCGCCGGCGAGCCCTCCCGTCCACACCGCGACGGCGGGCAGGCCAAGCTCCTCACGCACCGCGCGCACCGTTTCGTCGAGCGCGGCCTCCACATCGCGGCAGACGGCGAGCCGGGCTTCCACCTTCTCGAGAGCTACCAGGTCGGCCGACGAGACCGGGTCCGGCGGGGCCGGCTCTTCGGGCTCGCAGCCGGCGGCGGAGAAGTCCTCGCCCCAGTGCGCGGGCTGCAGTCTGGCCCCGACGCAGGGGCTTGCGACGAGGGCGTCCGCGGCGGTCTCGGCCGCTGCGGCCGCGTCCGTCTCCGCGAGCCCGTCTTCCTCGCGGCGGCTCGCGCCCGAGAAGACCAGGTAGACGAGCCGCCACGACGCCACCACAAAGACCAGCCAGACGAGCAGCATGGCGCCGGGCACGCCCGCGACCTCGGGCAGAGGGAAAGCGGAGGGCGCGGAGGACTGCCCGGCGCCCGTCGCGACGGGGGTGCCGGGGCTGACAGACGCCGCGGCGGCCCGCCCGGCGGCGGCAACGACCGGGCCCGCGGCCAGGACGATGCGCATCAAGACCGACGACGACGCGCGGCCGGGGCGCCCGGTTCCTTGCGAAGCGATGTGATCGCTGGTCGTGTGCTGGGACAAGCCTCTCTCCTTGGGCCCGGGAGAGGGGCGGACAGCCGCCCCGGGGCCGCATTCCTTAGCTATGTGTATCGGTCAGGAAGCCGGGGCGCTTGACCGCGGGCTTGCCGGCCGCGGGCCCCGCGGCTCGGCGCCGCCCGCCCGCCGCCGCGGCGCTCTTCCGCACGCCCGCCCGCTGGCCCCGAGCCGCCGCCAGTCTCTCCTGGCGCTGCCGGGCGCCACCTGCTACAAGAGGTCGTCCGCGCCGCCGGCGTGCAGCCGGGGGCCGGGCCCCGGCGGGCCCCCAGCCCGCCCCGCACTAGGGAACCCCAGGAACCCCAGCTCCGAGGTCCGCCGGCCGGCGGGCCCCCGCGCGCCGCACGAAGGGAGACGCAGGATGCAGGTCCAGCTCATGGCGATCACGCCCAACGCCGAGGAAGTCATCGAGGACGCGTGCCGCACCTGCTACCTCTCGTTCCATCGCAAGAACCCGCCGGAGTCGACGCGCGAGCTGATCACCAAAATCCTCGACAAGGGGCACCATTCGGTGCTCGAGCACGCGTCGGCTACCTTCCGCGTGCTGGGGGCGTCGCGCGTCTTCACGCACGAGATGGTGCGCCACCGTTTCGTCTCTCCGTCGCAGCAGAGCCAGCGCTACGTCAATGAGACGCGCTCCGAAGTGGTCGTGCCGCCCTCCGTGGCCGCGGCCCCGGAGGCGGCGGCGGAGTTCCAGCGCATCGTCGAGGAGGCGCACCAGGCCTACCGCAAGCTGGTGGCGCTCGGGGTGCCGAAGGAGGACGCCCGCTATGTGCTGCCCGGCGGCACCGTGTCGGAGATCGTCCTGTCGGCGAACTTCCGCGAGTGGCGGCACGTCTTCG
>CAYLSO010000231.1:0-19317 GCA_964386525.1 uncultured bacterium | reverse complement strand
TGCGCGAAGTGCTCGGGCTGGTCGGTGATCGACCGGTTGCGGCCGCCGAAGAAGACCGGCCGCAGCGCATGCGCCACGGGGAAGGTGATCAGATTGCCGTCGCGGAGGTAGCGGTACCCGCCCGCCTTGAGCCAGCGCGCGAGCACGTCCGGCTCGGAGACGTAGAGCGCGTAGAACGCCGGCCCGTCGCCGGCGGCCAGGTGCCGCCGGTACTGCTCGGTGAGACTGTCGCGCGCCTCCGGGGCGGTGAGCAGCTCGATCTCGGTCCCGTCGCGGAACTTGACGTGCTGGTTGCGGATGCCGTCGTCGTGGGGCTGGCCGCGCTTGAGGGCGAAGCCCAGGTCGCGATAGCGCTGCGCCGCGCTGTCGAGGTCGGCGACGGCGACGACGACGTGGTCGAGGCCGCGCAGCGGCGAGGCGGCCGCGGCCGGCCCGGCCCCGATGGCGAGCGCCGCGGCGAGGAGGACAAAGGCGAAAGGCCGGATCATGGCACGGGTCTCCAGCTGCCTACTTCTTGCCGCGTGGGGCCGGTGCCGGCGATGTAGAACAGCTCCCCGCTGCCCCTCGCCCAGCGCGGGCGGCGCAGATCCGCCGGAGCCCAGCAGGACGCGGGCCTCGCCGATGTCGCGCACCCGCTGCCTGGCGTCCTTCGTCAGGCAGCGGTGCAAGAGCTCGCGCACGCGCGTCGGTGTGGCGGCCGGCAGCAGCGTCCACTCCGGCTCGCGCTCGAGGATCTTCGCGATCAGGTCCGAGACCGTCTCGCCCTCGAACGCCTGCTTGCCCGTCAGACATTCGTAGAGCACGCAGCCGAACGACCAGATGTCGGCGCGCCGGTCCACCGCCTTGCCGCGGGCCTGCTCCGGGCTCATGTAGGCCGCCGTGCCGAGGATCACGCCGGCACCGGTGGCGGCGTTGGTCAGGGTCGGCGAGTCGGGCAGGACCGACTCCGACCCGGGCGACCCCGAACCGCCCTTGGCCAGTCCGAAGTCGAGCATCTTCACGCCGCCCGCCGGCGTCAGCATCACGTTGCCCGGCTTGAGGTCTCGGTGCACCACGCCGCTCTCGTGCGCCGCCTCGACTCCCGCCACGATGTCACGGCAGATCTCGAGAGCCTCCGGAATGGGCAACGGGCCCCTCTCCAGGCGCTCGGCCAGCGTCGGGCCGTCCACTAGGGGCCGAGCCGGGTGCCGGGGATCAGTGACATTGAAGGAACCTACCTCAACACCCGGGGTCTTGCCGACCCCGGGACGGGCGTCGGCCTGGAACCACGCCGAGTGGATGCAGGGCCTCGCCCTGAGTGCTGCTACGGCCGTGTCGCGAGCTGCTCATCCAGCGCTTCCAGGGTTTCGAAGCGCTCGACCCCCTTCGTGGGCTTCGGGGCGCCAGCACCCCCGACCCAAAGCGAAGTGCGGCGCGGCAGCGCACCTCGCAGGGCGGTGACGGCCTTGCCGGCTCGCCTCGGCGGAACGGTGGCGGAGATGCTGACCGCGACGGCCTGGACCTCACGTTCGCGGGCGGCGGCCGCGATCTGCTCCAGGGGGGTGTCTGGACCGAGATAGACGAGGCGGCGGCCCCTCATGGCCAGGATCACACTGGCCATGAGCAGCCCACCCTCATGGACGTCGCCCGGGAGGGTGGCGACGATCACGCGCGGGCCACGGGCCTGACGATCGAAAGGCTCGCGCACTTCGCGCAGAAAGCCCCCCAGGCAAGCGGTCGCGAAGTGCTCGTGGCGGATCTCCAGCTTGCCGGCCCGCCAGGCTGCTCCCACTTCCTCCATCAGGCAACCCGCACACTGCTGCAGGAACAGCAGGGGACCGAGACGGACCCAGTCTCGCCGCAGCATGCCGATCAGGGAGTCACGATCGAACCGCTTCACCGCGTGCAGCATCTCGCGCATCGCCAAGCCATCGGGGACAAGGGTCGCGGGAGCCACGGTCTCCGGGGGCTCGATCCGGGGGGTGCCCACATCCAGGAGGGAGAGCAACGAATCCAACTCGGCCGAAGGCAGCGGCAGGATCTCCCCCGGGCGGTGCCCCCGATCCAGTAGCTGCACCACCTTGCGAAGGCGCCCGACCAGACTGGCAGGATAGAGCCGGTGCCCCGAGGGCTTCCGCGCGGGCTGGGGCGATCCGTACCGCCGCTCCCAGGTGCGGAGGGTCTGCACCGGGATGCCCGTGGCCCTGGCCAGGGCCCCGATCGACAGCAACCCCGGGTCGGACGCGGCAGATGGCTTGGAACGGCTCGTCCTGCGTGACATCCGGGATGCATCCTCCTTCCTCGTCCGGGCCCGGCCGGCAGAAAAGGATCGTGACCGGCACCGTCGAGGGTCAGTCTAGCGCACCGTTTGATGCGCAGGTAGTGAATAGGTTTCGGAGGCATTGGGCCGAGGGTGCTTGCCGAGCGTTCGCGCCTCCCAGCGGCCCATCTTGGGCTCCCGGGGACCGCGCGGGCGGCCTTCCCCCGCTCTTTGCCATCCGTTTCATTACCTATGCAAAACCGATGCAAACCACGAACCGCTCGCCCGCTCCGGACCATCGAATTGGCCGTTGGGACGCAAGACCGGCCGCGGCCGCTCCTCGACGGGCGCCCGCACCACGAGCCAAGCAGGCCTCACTCGACCAGGAGGACAACATGTCCAGACTCACCCGCTTCTCCCCGATCGCCCTCGGCCTCGTCGCGGCCCTCGCGTTCACCGGCTGCAGCGATGACGACAGCAACCCGACAGCCCCGAGCGCGCAGGCACAGGTCATGGTCGTGCACGCGTCTCCGGACGCGCCGGGCGTCGATCTGCTGGTGGACGGCGCCGTCGCCAAGACCAACCTGATGTTTCCGGACAACACCCCGTACCTCGGCCTTTCGGCGGGCGCGCACAACGTCAAGGTGAACGTCACCGGGACGAGCACGACGGTGATCAACGCCGACCTCACCTTGACCTCCGGGACCGACTACAGCGTGTTCGCCGCTGACTCGGTGTCGAAGATCAGCGCTCTCGTCCTGATCGACGACCTCACGGCGCCGGCGGCCGGCAAGGCTCACGTGCGTTTCATCCACCTCTCCCCGAACGCTCCCGCAGTGGACGTGGCGGTCACGAGCGGTCCGGTGCTGTTCGCGAACAAGGCCTTCAAGGAGTACTCGGCCTTCACCCCGGTGAACGCCGGCACCTACGACCTCGAAGTGCGCCTCGCGGGGACCAGCACGGTGGTGCTGCCGTTGCCCGGCATCGCGCTTACCGCCGGCAAGATCTACACCGTCTTCGCCAAGGGCTTCGTGGGCGGGGACGGCGGTCAGGCGCTGGGCGCCCAGATCATCGTCAACAACTGAAGTCATTCAGTACGTCACTGGCCGCGATTCAGAGGGGGGCACTCAAAGGCGTGCCCCCCTCTTCGCAATAGGCCCCGCTCGCGGCACCACCCGCAAGCGGGGCATTGCGCGACAAGGCCCTCGGCGACCGGGGACATGGCGCAGCAGGCTAGCGCACAGCGCTCAGCCTGGGAGCCCCTGGACCCCGTCCAGCCCCGCCCGCGTGACCAGCGCCGGGAACCGCGGATCATGCCGGATGGGGTCGAGCCGCGGGTCGCGCGCGCGCCACACCTCGCCCATACCGCCGGCACCGAGGGGTGCCACGATCTCGTAGGGGCCGAGCCGGCTGCCGGAGGTCAGCGCCATCTCAATCCGCCGCCCCATCTTCTTCAGGAAGGCGGGCCACCGCGGATCGCCGTGGATCGGGCGGAGCAGCGGCTCGAGCTTCGCAAGGGCGCACCCCGAGTCGCGCTGCACGTAAGCCTTCTCCAGCCACTCGAAAGCGTCATCCGGCTCGCCGCGCACTGCGTGGGCCATGGCGATCTGGAAGGCCGCGTCCGCCGAGCGTTTCTCCTTGAGCTCGCGCAATGCGCGATCCGACAGCTGTCGCGGCGCGAGTGCCTCGATGCCCGGCTGGTCGAGGTGGCCGACCAGGAGCCGTATCGCCATCGCGCGGCAACTGGCGGGCTACCTCTGGCACGTGCTGCAGAGCGAAGCCCCGGTCCGCGCCTAGAAACCAAGATGACCGACCGATGGCTGGGGAGCGGAGCCGGCACGATCCGGAGCATCCGCGATACCGGTATGCGAGCCAGGCCCCCAGGGCCTGCCGGCGCAACCCGCGAATGTCAGAGTGACGCGTCGTCGAAGCGCCCGGCTCCCTCCCTCGGCCTCGAGCATGGACCCATGAACCAGCGACCCCCTCCGCTGCCGCGAAGGGGGTCGCCAATGCTCCACCAGCCTCTTGACGGCCGGTCATTCCATGTCACCGATACAGACTCTTGAGCGTTCCCCACGTGGCCGGACGCGTCGGAGTAGCGCATTCGGCATAGGTGTAGGTGATCTTGCCGACCGCGACCGCCTGGATCCCGAAGGTCCAGCTGTTGGCGCCGAGTTGGGTGCAGAGGCTCAGGGCCGTGCACGGCAGGGCGATCGACCCGGGACCCGAGAACAACGCCAGGTCGGCGGGGCTCGCCAGGCAAGTGCTGTCCGTGTCGGCCGCGCCCAGTCCCGAGATGGTGACCCCGGAGGTCCCGGCGTAGTCCACCGATCCGTCGAAGGCCGTGACCGGGTCCGAGGTCGGGACCGCGGGCAGGACCACGGCAAGCGACGTGAGGTCCGGCCGCATGAGGCTGATCTTGGCAGTGAAGTTGCTCGTCAAGATCTTGGGGAAGCCCTCGTAATTCTCCATGCCCACGAAGCCGAACACGGAGCCGTCGAGCCGCACGCAGACCTCGTCCAGGCACTGGCCGGCCAGGTCGAACTTCGGGAAGTTGAGGGGAGCGAACGAATACGGGCTCCCGCCGAGGTAGGGCGAAACCGGGGTGGTCACGACGTAGCTGACCGACCCGGCCTGGGCGTCCAGGGCGAGCCCGCCCAGGGACAGGACGAGTACGACGGCGACGGCGGCGGCGAGCGGCTTTAGCAAGGACATGGCGATCTCTCCAGGGGTGATGAACGGCGAAACGGCGGATGACACGGCCAGCTATACCCCTCGCGTGCGGCTTACCACCTCAATCTCGGGGGAATCGAAGTCGGACCGGCGAGAGTTAGGGACTCTCCCACAGCGCCAGGAGCCCTATCAAGCAAAGAGTGCGACAACCCCGGGCGCCGGGGCTCGGCGCGCTGAAGAATCCGGCCTCTCCTACTCCACCCACCGCGCCACCCCGAGCGAGCGGTCCGGCGAGGTCCCGACGAGCCCTCCGGCGTACAGGCGGCCGCCGTGGACGGCCAACGCCTCGACGTCGCCGAACAGGGTGCCGACGGGGAACCACAGGCCCGCTTTCCACTCGGCCACGCCGCCGAAGAAGGCGCCGCCGGCGACCACGTGGTCGTCGTAGACCGCGAAGGAATGGACGCCCTCGGAAGCGTAGCGTCCGAGCCCCGCGCCGACGGAATCCCACGCCGCGCCGTTCCAGCACGCCACGTGCATCGCCGACCGGCCGCCCGCGGCGGTGAAGGATCCGCCCGCGTACAGCGTGTCGTCGTGCACGACCAGCGCCCGCACGGTGCCGTTGAGGTCGCCGTCGTTGCCGAGCGGACGCCAGCTCGATCCGTTCCACGCAGCGATGAAGCTCGCACCCGTCGCGCCGGCGGCGCGGAAGGAGCCGCCCGCGATCAACTCGCCGCGGTAGACGGCCAGCGCCCACACCGCGTCGTCGAGCCCGGGGCCGAGCGGGCGCCAGGCCGAACCGTCCCAGCGCGCGATGCGGTTCACGCGCGCGCCGCCCGCGTCGAGGAAGACGCCGGCCGCGACGAGGTCGCCGGCGTGTTCCGCGAGCGCGAAGACGTTCCAGTCCATGCCGCCGCCGAGGTCGCGCCACGCGGTCCCGTCCCACGCGGCGATGTAGGCCAGCGAGTCACTGCCCACCTTGGTGAAGCTGCCGCCAGCCACGAGCCGTCCGTCGTGCACCGCGAGCGCGTAGACGTTCGAGTTGGACTGGGGACCGACGGCCTGCCAGCCCGACGAACCCAGGCGGATCAGGCTCGCGCGCGGCGTGTCGGCCGCGTCGAAGAACTCCCCGCCCGCGACCAGCGCGCCGTCATACTCGGCCAGTGCGAGCGCCTCGGCGTAGCCGTCGGTGAGGCCGAGGTCTTCCCAGACGTGGGTCTTGGGCGGGACGACCGGCGGGGCGGTGAGGTCCTTCGAGGTGCAGCCGGCGAGCGCCGCGAGCAGAGCCGCGGACCCGACCACGCGGGCGATGGAGCGCAAGAGCATGGGGGAAGTCTCCGAAGGACGAGGACGCTCACGCACGGCTCGAATCTTCGTGCGGCAGCTTCTCATACCCGAGGCTGGGGCGACAGGTTCCAAGCTGCGATCGCTGGGCTCGTGCGCGCGGCTACGAGGCCACGAGGCCTCTTCGGTGTCGATTCGCATCCCGGCCCCCGGTCTATCAGCTCTCCGCTTCTCCCCGCAGTGAACCCTCCACCTCCTGTGCATCGAAGGACGCCATGCGATACCGTGCGAGGATGGCTGGGGCGTCACGACGAAGCGCAACCCCGACGACTTGCTTGCGCTGCTCCGGTATCCGACCACCGCTCAGCAGACTCGCCACCCGGGCGCGGCGAGGACATCGGGCGTCAACCACTCGAGCATCGTGCCGGTATGCAGCAGAAGCCCCGCCCGGGCCCTCTTGCCATACTCGCGGCGAAAGGCGCGCAGCTGCGTCGCATCACTCAGGCGCGGCCGATTCGTCGATCGCCCGCTTGACCGCCAGGAGCAGGTTCGGCTCCCGCTGCACTTCGTCCAGTGTCACCGGGCCCACACCGCCCACCAACGCCCCCGGGTCCCGTCGGGCCAAGTCGGGTACGTCGAGGTCGTCGAGCGAAAGATAGCGGCGCTTCCCCGGGACAAGCGATTCGGCCAGGGTGCTCTTACCGGTCTGGCGAGCCCCGGTGAGCACGACGGCCGGCATCACGCGCAGCCGTCGGTCGCGGTCGTCTTTCCGCGGCTGCGAGTGCTTCCCGAAGTCATCTCTCGACGCGCGACATCACCGCCATCACCGTCGCGCTCCGCCCCTCCGGATCCAGCGCCCGCTCCACCTCACGGGCCATGACCTGCCGGCGGAAGAGCTCGTCGAGCGCTTCCGGCGCGAGATCCCACCACGCCGGCGGCGGCACGAGACGGCCGTCCAGGTCGCGCTCGCGGTGCGCCGTCACCGCGGCCTCCAGGAGGGTTTCGGACTCGCGGTCGCTCACGACAGGATCTCCTCGAGCGGCACGCCCTTGCCCCGCAGGCAATCCGCGAGCTGCCTTCGGGCGCGCACGATGTTTTGCCAGAACGTGTTGGGGGTCATCCTCAGGAGTCGCGCGACCCGCCGGTCGTCTTCCGCGTAGCCGTACCGGAGCCGGGCCAGCAGCGCTTCGCGCGGCCGCCGGGCGAGCTTCTCGAAGCACTCGCGGATGGCCTGGAAGAGCCCGGGGTCCGAGGGCGGATCGGGCGGCACCGGCAGTTCGGGGATGTTCTCCGGGGGTAGGTGGACCTCGCGCTTCAGTCTCCGCGCTTCCGCGCGAGCCAGGTTGCGCGCCATGCCGAGCGCGTAGCGGAGCGAAGCGTCCTCACCGGCAAGCGCACGGCTCTGATCCCGCGCCAGCAGCCACATGCGCAGCAGCGTCTCCTGCACGACCCCCTCCACATCCACGGCACGCGCGAAGGCGCGCAGGCTGAAACGGATGGGGCGCTCCACGCGCCCCATCCACTCGGCGAACGCTGCGACATCGCCGCTGCCCGCGGCCTGGAAGAGAGAGTCGATCTCGGTCATTCGCGGCCGCCACCCTCGCTCGGCTCGATGGTCACCGACAGGTCGAACTCCGCTCGGACTACGGAACCGTCGGAGCTCTCGATCTCGTCTTCCCAGCGGATTTCGATCCGCCGTCCTTCCTCCCACTTCTTGCCGTGCGGATGCTCGAGGGCGAGCTTGACGACGAGGCCCTGCGCCAGCGGTTCGCGGCGAGTGCTCCTCCCGGCGACCACGGAGGCATCGCCGAGCTTCTCGCCCCCGACGAAGACCTGCACGCGCCCCTCCGGGATCTGGAAGCCTTCCACCGGGACCTCGAACTCGAGCACCAGGATCCGCTTCTCCACCTTGATCACGGTTGCCCGCCCAATCGTGACCCCACGACCGCCGATGCCCGGCTCCGGGCCTGCTAGACTCGCCCGGGGCCAACCGCCGATCGAACGCGCGCCCGTCCGCAGGATCCCGGTAGGGGAGAGTTTCATGAAGTCCATTTCGTCGGCGCCGATGCCCGGCATCGCCGCCCGGGGCGCACCCATCCTCCCCATCAACCCCACCCCCGCCGCCGAAACTCCCGAAGGCAGTTCGACCGCCAGGCGCTCCCGGCGGCGCGGCGCGGTGGGATCCACGCCGGGCTCCTCGGCGATCGCCACCAGGCTCGTGCGCCGGCTGGTGATGCGATGCCGCATGCCCAGACCCTCGATCTTCTGGAGGCAGTCCTCGTAGTTTCGGCCACGCAGCTCCGCCTCGACATCGGCGATCGCCTCGCGGCCGTAGAGGGCGCCGATGGGAAGCGGGCTCGCGCTGACGCCCGCGGAGCCCTCGACGGCGCCGCCCGCCGGGACCTCGATGTGCCGCACCCACGCCTCGGCTGCGCCGGCCAGCCGGCCACGCACCTCGAGCGGGCCGCCGCGAGGATCAAGTTCGACCCCCATCACCAGCGGCTGTCCCGCCAATACGTCCCGTGGCCGCGCCGGCGCGACCTTGCGCACGGCACCGCCCGACACCGAGACTTCCGTGAGCACCGGTCGGACCGTGGCCGCACCCAGGCGACGGGCCGCATCGAGAGCCGTCGTCTCATCCTGCGCGAAGAGCTCCACGCCGCGGCCGGCCCGCGCGAGCCCTTGCGTCAGCGTCCGGTTCGGCGCCGCGCCGATGCCCACGCAGTGCAGCCGGGCCCCGGCGGGAAGCCCTTCCAGGACTGCGCGCAGGGCCTCTTCCTCGAATCCGATGTCCCCGTCGCTCACCAGGATGACCTGCCGCTGCGCGTCCGGCCGCAGCGGCCGCAGGGCCTCGACGAGCGCCTTGGTCATCTCGGTGCCGCCGCTGGCCTGGATGCGATCCACGACCTTGACCGCCCGCTCGACCGCGTCGCGCGACGCCGGCACCATGCCGTTGGTCAGGCGGCGCGCGTCGCTGGCGAACTCCAGCAGCTCGAACCGGTCCTCGGACGTCAGGCCGTGCAGCAGCTCGACCACTACCTTCTTCGCCGCCGCGATCGGCGCTCCCTGCATGGACCCGCTGGCGTCGATCAGCACGGTGACGTCGCGGGCGAAGGTGACTCTCGGTACGGCCGGCGGCACGATGGTGATCAGGCCGTAGCAGCCGTCGTCGCCCGGTAGCCCGCCGCCCACGGTCAGCCGCACGCCGACGTCCTGCGAGCACGCACCCCACCGCACGACGATGTCGCGGTCGAGCCGCGCCGCATGAGCCAGCACGGCCTTGGCCGTGTCGCCGGCCGTCTCGACGCGCAGATCGTGGTTCGGCGATTCGACCCGCGGCTCGCCGCCCGGCCAGCCGGCGATCACGATCTCGAACTCCACCCGGGTGGGGATGTTGCCCTCGGCGTCGCGGTCCACCTCGAGGCGCGCGGCGTCGGGGACCCGGCCCGGATCGCCCTCGTAGCGCACGCCCACCACGGTCGGGAAGCGGTACTCCCACTGCGGCGGCGCGCCGGGCGCGCCCGGCAGGAAAGCCAGCGGCTGCAGCACCTCGATCTCGATCTCGGCCTTGGTCCGCGGCGGCAGGTTGCCCAGGCGCTGCTGGAATGTGTCGGCGCGGTCCTGCTCGAGCAGGCCGGCGGTCTTGCCCTGGTAGAGCGCCTCCATGTATCGGGCCTCGGCCTTCTCGCGGGACTCGATCTCGCCGCGGATGACCTTCTCGCCCATGCGGATCGTGTAGCCCAAGACCGCGCCATCCGCGGGCAGCGGCATGGTGTACGTCACTTCCAGCGGCTCGTCGTGGGGGTTGGCGAAGACCTGGACGAGCCGGCTGGCGGCGATGCCCCCCTCCGAGCGGGCGCTCACGCGAGCTGACTCGAGCGGGTAGGTGCGCCCGTCCACCGAGGTCAATGTGGCCCCGGGGCCGCGTGCGGAATCCAATGCGGGCTCCTTCATCTCACACACTCCTTCGGATCCCCGGCCCGCGCGCCCGCCTACCGGGTGCGCCCGGCCGATGGCCTTCACCTCCTTATGTCGGGAAGTGTGCGCCAAGTGACAGCGCTTGGATGCGGCAATTCGAGGGTGGCGGGCAATCCGCTGCGGGGGAAGGCGTTGCGGTGAATCTCCGGGATGACGGCCAGGGGCGGGGCCGGCCCCCGCACGTTCCCCGTCTCAGCGCTTGTCGGTGACCTGCGTGACCTTGTAGCCGCGGGCCGTCAGCCTCTCGACCACGCTCCCCGCCCCCACCAGATGCGCCGCGCCGACGATGACCAGGCAGTCCTGCCGGCCGTTCAGGAGCGCCTCGATCTGGGGGACCCAGCGGGCGTTGCGGTCCGCGAGGAGGACCTGCGCCAGATCGGGATAGTCGGCGAGCGACTCCTTCAGCATCTTGTCGAGCTTCTCGGCGTCGCCGCGCTGCCACGCGGCGACCATCTCGTCCGCCTCGGTCTCCACCTGGTCGAGGTCGATGAGCGTCTGCGCGAGCAGCTCCTCCTGGAGCGCCGGGCTCAGGCCGGTGAAGAGGCCCATCTGGAACTCCAGCGTCTCGAGGAACTTGAGCTTCTTGCCGTCCGCCCGGGCCCGCGCCAGGAAGTGAGTGTCGAGCCCGTACTCCGGCTTGTAGCCGGCGGAGCCCAGCTTGGCCGCGCTGAGGATGGCCGCGCAGACGCCGGGTCTCATCGGGTCCAGCATCTCCATCTTCAGTCCCGCTTCCGTCGCGGCCTTGCGGAGGCAGAGGTAGAGGCTCTCGGGAAGCGCGGTGCGCAGCGTTTGGCCGTCCGTGTAGAGACCCCGGGAGAACATCTGCTCGCCGACCTCCGGCAGGTTGAGACTGTCGGCGTCCACCTCGAGAACGAGGACGGAGCTGGCCGCGTACTCCTTCTCCATGGCCTGCGCGAGCGGATAGGAGTCGGCCTTGAGGACGTGGACCGAGCCCATGAGGAAGACGGTGTTGTGCGCGCCCTTCACCGACCAGAGGGAGTGGCGGGCGGGTGGGCCGGTCGAGGCCTTGGTTTCGCCCTGGCGCTGGCTCTTGGGCTGGGCCTGAAGCGCGAGGGCCGGGGCGGCTGCCGCGATGGCGGCAACCAGCGCTGCAACGAGCCCGAGGATGGCGAAGCGTCTGAGCCGCATGGGCGAGATCCTCCCTGTGGAGACGCAAAGCTACCATAGGGCGCGGTGCGAGTCCTCCAACGGAGACCCGGATGAGAGCCCGGTCCAGTCACCAAACCACAAGGAGCATCGACCACGAAGACAGCGACTCAAGATGAGCAGAGCAGCGCGAGCAAACCGGTTGTTCACGTTCAAGCACCCTTGGCTCGACGCCCCTCCGATTCTCCAGATTCCCTCAGGCAATGCGTCCTTGCGGTTTCTGCGTTTATGCCCTGCGGTAGCTGCCGCTCAGCACCCGACCATCCCCTCTCCGTCCTCGTCGAGCATCGTGAAGCCGGGGACGCCCTCCTTGGAGATCCACAGGCCGAGGCGGTCCTCGCCCTCGCGGTCAGAGAGGCTGAGCATCCGGGTCCCGTCTTCGTCCGCCCGCACGAGGAAGCCCATCTTGCCCTTGGCGTCCTCGATGAGCAGCAGGGCCTCGGCGTTCTCCTTCGCGTACAGGCTGACGAGCGGGCCATCGAGGCCTGCGGTGACCATCACTCTGCCGGTGCCGTCGGCGTCGGCCGACAGCATGGCGCGAAGCCCTCCCTCGCGGGAGAGCAGGAAGATCCCGGGGTTGTCCTCGAGAATGCCGGCGTAGAAGCGGGTGTTCTCCCGCTCGTCGCAGAACTCGAGGTAGGGCTCGCCGTCGTCGAAGGTTCCCAGCACGGCGCGGACTTTGCCGTCCGGCGCGGAGAAGATGAGGTTCGTCTTGTCCTCGCCGTCGATGCCGAGGCGGGCGCGGACGGCGCCGGAAGAGTCCTTGAGGACGAAGGCGGAGGCTTCGATGGCGGGCGGGGAGACAGGGGTCGACTCGGGCTGGGCGGGCACTTGACCCTCCGGGGCCCTGGCGGGGAGCGAGGGCCTGATGCTCTCTCAAGGGAGGGACACAATCCGGGGCCTGTCAGGCAGGCGGATGGTCATCCCGACTGGACCAAAGAAGGGGAGCAGGTCATTCGACATCCCGCCCCGTCAGAAGATGCTCAAATCGGTCGCACTCCGCCGCCAGCGCGCGCACGTATGTCTGGAACTCCTCAGCCGTCATGCCCGCTCCTGGTACGAGTTCTTCGCCGACCAGCCGGCCGCGTTCGTCAATCCGAAATCCCGCGAGCCGCATGCTCTGGTTTCGTTCCCACGCCTTTAGCGCTGGGGCCGCCACGTTACCAAGGTCGCCGGCCCGCGCGACGACCGCCGTGAGGCGCCAGCCGTCGGACTCCTCTGCGACCCGCACCTGGTGACTCCGCCCGTCGTGAAAGCTCACGGCTATCGCATCCCCGGTGACACTCAGGTCCCGCGCCTTGCAGAATCTCGCCCAATCATTCGGCATCGGGCTCACCCTCGTAGCTCTCTCGCAATTCGCTAAGTAGCTGGTCGCGGCCGCCCATATGCTGGTGCTCGAGCGCATCCGCCGCGCGAACAACTCGATGGATCAGCGCCTCCACCCGAGTCGCGTCATGCGCCGGATCTGCCAATAGAACTAGGTCGTCAACGCTTATGACCCATGACTCTTCGTCCGGCGTGGGCGTGGCCGATAACCGCACGCGTAGGCGTGCGACGCTTTCCGAAATGTCTTCCCCGCACTCCTCAAGATTCACGGTTCCCACAAGACTCGCGCATCGGACGCAGGGACGCCGGTCGACCAGGCCCAGTATCAAACGAAACGGCTGCTGGCGCGCGCCCAGCCGAGCTGTCCCAATGAGTGCGCCCGGCACGTCGTCGCCCTCCCAGTCCACCACCAGGCCGGAGTACGGGGTCGCCCTTAGGAGTCGAAATCGCTCGTGCAGTCCCTCAGCAAGTTCAGGCCCGACATCCGGCTCCCGGATGTCGCCTCGGAGCGCGGCAGTAGGGATGGCAAATGCCGTACGGAGCTTGCCCTCGATTGCCGGCGCAACTCGGCAACCGTTGCGGATCTCCCGGTCGATGTGAATGCGCCGATCCTCCGACCCTCCTGCCTGCAGGCCCTCGTGCATGAGCCGCAGAAACAGATTCATCCGATCGAGTACCCGCTGAACCTGGAGAATCTCCACGGTGTCGCCGAGGTAGGGATAATAGACTTGCATCTTCTCCACGCCCGACGGGGGATGGGTAAGCCTCGAGAGGCGCCGGTCGGTCTGCGAGCGCACGCGGTCGATGCGTCCGATCCTCTGCTCCATGGACGAAGGGGTCCATGAGATGCCGTAATGTTGGATGGAAGAGCAAAAGGTGTGTAGGTCTTCCCCCTCCTGGAGCAGGTCGGTGGAGATCAGGACAAAGGGGTAGCCCGGCAGACGGAACTGCTGCACAAGGGTCCGGTTGATCTGCCCGAACATCCCCCCAACCGGCTGCTGCTCGCGCAGGAGGTTTCCAAATGCTCGGGCGGCGTCAGTGAGCGGCGCATTACGGATCCCTGGATCGTTCACATCTAAGACGAGGTCGAAGTTCTCAGCAAGTTCGGAGAGTTCGTCGAAGGCCGCCCACTCGCGCTCAGTGAGCGGCGTCTGCATCTGCCTCTCGAGGACGTCGAGATACTCACCAATGATAGATCGTTCCGCGCTGGCGTCGTCGTCAGATTCTTGCTGAGCTCCACCCGCGAGGCTGCCGATGCGGCTGATGATGAGAGTATAGAGATCCAGGAACCCGTGCCCCAGGCGCGCCGCTGCGGTCAGGAGCATGCCGCGGAGCTCACCGTCGCGGAAGGCCAGTCGCGACTCCGCTTTGGTCGATTCAGGCCAGATGCGCTGCCGCAACTCGGGCCTTAGACGAAGCTCGGTGACGAATGTGGCTGTTTCGAGATCATCGATCAGGGGCGGGGACTCCTCAGCGTGCGGCTGGCGAACCGATGCCTCGAAACGCTCATGCCAGACAGTGCGCGCGGCCTGCTGCCATGGCCCGACGCAGTCCTTCAGGATCTCCACGCCTGCTGCCTGCGCGGCCTCGAACCGGTCGCCTCGCGAATGCCGCTTAGCCTGTGTCAGGAAACGCCGGCCTCGCGACCGCAGCTCACGCTCCAGAGAATCTGCCTCCGTCCCCGTTGCCCGGCTCATCTCCTGGGCCACCTCTCCGGGGTGACGACCAAGGAGCACAGCGACGTAGTTGTCTTCAAAGAAGGTTGATAGTGCGCTCGTCTTTTGGGTGAATCGCTGCTGAACGTGAGCCCCGCTGGCGTACCCACGCGGCCCGTCCCCCCGGAAGAACCAGGCGAAGAACGTGTCTGTGCCCCCACGTCCCTGACTTGCGCTTTGCCGATTGCTCCTCTTCCCGCCGACATCGTCTTCGCCACGATCCAGCGCCTCGAGCCTCGCATCGGTGTACTCGCGAATCGCGCGCTCGAGTAGCAATTGGCAGGCCGCGGGCAGATCCCTCCGCAACCGCGAGAACAAGTACTCGTCATAAAGCCGGTCGAGCCGGTGCTTGAGTTCTTTGACTGACGCCACCCGCCGCACGAATACGAGCGTCTTGCGACCGGTCTTCCAGGCACCGCTAAGGCTCTCCACAACCGCGTCCATCTTGGGGTGCGGCAGTTCCTCTCCGCCAAAGCGCCGACGGTAGTCGCGAGCCAGGCGGTTGAGCTGATGCACATCGATGCCATCCCGTTCCAGCGTATCGTCAGTCTGGTCGGGATCGTCAAAGGTGGTCTCGTCTTCATCGCGGCACAGCCGCGTGGTCTCGAGGAAGCTCTCGAACGAGGCCAGCATGCCAATCTGGAATGAGCGATTGAACCGCTCATGCCCAAGTAGCTCGCCTACCTTCTTCTGAACGAGTGCGACAACGAGCCGCTGGCGATCGCTTGCCATCTCGATCGGCTCATCGTGCGTTCGCACCCCGCCGGCGCGCCATTCCCGCCGATAGAGGTTCTTTGTCAGGTCTTCATTGCCGACGCGTATGGCAGTCACCCGCCGCACTAAGATCTTGGCTGCCGCTCGCTTCTTGGCCTTCTCATCGGAATCGGACCTCCGGAGTTCGTCATGCCCTCTCGCCTTGCCGAGGACATCTAGCTGATTCCAGAGATGCAGATACGTCTCCTCGATGGGCGTGGCCGAAAGAATGAGCACCCGCTCCGCCCGCGGGCCGTAGCCGGGGAACAATGTGTTATCGGGATGTTCTAGAGGATGCCCAAGCGCGAGCGCCAAGACTCGATTGCGGGCGGCGCCTTGCGCTCGAAGGCCGTGCTTGAGGTTGTGTCCCTCATCCACGATCACTAGGTCAAACCGCGGCAAGGCGCAGCAAAGAACTCGCGCCACGTTGTCCTTGAAGGCCTGCTTATTGCGCAGATCAAAGACTTCGTTGCGGACCCAGGGGAGATGCTCGCGCAGCCGATCGCGCAGGCGGCGGGCCTGGTCTGGGTCCACCGCGTCTCGCCCGCCGAGCGCCATGCTGAAACTCGTCAGCCGTAGGAAGAAGTCGCGGTCCGGATCGAGTGTGGTCTCCCGCAGGAACTCGACGAGATCTTCGCAGACCACCAGGGGCCGCACGGGGCGCCCGTCTACTGCCTTCACGCGCAGGTCGGCATAGCGGTAGTTGTTCTCTACGAAATTCCGCATCTCCTTGCGCCACTTGTGTTGAATGTTCTCGCGGGGCGCGATGATGAGGACCCGGAACGATGGCCGGTAGTGGCGGAACAGGGCCAAGGCACCCAAGGCGACATAGGTCTTACCCATGCCGACCTCGTCGGCGAGGTAGGCGACTCCGCGCTGCTCGAGCAGATTATGGATGGCGACGGCGCCGTCAAGTTGCTCGTCTGCCCTCTGGCCAGGACCGATGCGCGCCCCCATGTCCAGCAGCTGCTCTGCCGCCACCCGGTCGATCATGCCCCGGCCTCCACCGGGCGGGCCCGCCGCAGGAACCAGGGCTCGAACCAGTCCAGGAACTCCTTCATCCGATCGGGCTCGCGCGCGACCAAGCGCTCACGCACCTCGCTGACTCTCGCCAACTGGGTATCTAGCACAGCGGCATCGGCGCCATGCGCTTTCCAGAAGTCTGGGTAGTCCCGCTCTGTTTCGCGGCGGAGCTGTCGCGCGCAGAGAAGGATGACATAGCGGTGCACGTCGTCATTCACATCTGTGCCATCGAGGACGCGTGTTAGGAGCTGCCCCAGGGAGTCGTGCTTCCGCCCGAACACGCGGAATACCGCCTCGCGCTGTCCTCCCACCTCAAGATCTTCTCGAACGCTGCGCTCTAGGCACCCAAACGCGTGGAAGATACCCGCGAAGCGGTCGAAGAGCGTCTCGTCGGCGCGGCCCTCGACATAGCGGGCCATCAACTCCTGCCCCTGGCCAAGACTGGCAACCTCGGACAGCCGATGCTCGAGGAACGCGTTCTTCTGCTCAACGGTAAGAAGCGACCAGTACTCGAGGATGTCCTTCGCGGAGAGAATCATTAGCAGCGAAGGCTTGTGGGACATGCCCTCTTCCTGCACAAGGATCAGGCCTGGTTCCTTGCCGAAACCATGAACGGTAATGAACGACGTGTTCCGCAACAGCTCTGCCAGGCGAGCCGTAACCTCCGCAGGAACATCCGTCCAGGCCTGTGGCTTCACCGTCTCCAGCCAGCCGACGTCCACGCCCTGTGACTCGAGCCGCAGCCGGGGAGGGCTGTCGCTTCCCTCCCACCACGCACGGGCCCGCCCAGTGTCCCAGTGGTAGCAGAGCACCAGAGGTACGCCTCGGCTCGTGGCGGCCTCGCCCTGCTCGCTTCTGGGCTCGAAGGTCGAGGGCCTGCGTTCGTCGGGCAGAAGCCAGAACTCCGGGCGGCGCGCGGGCCCGTGGTCGAAGAGAAATGCAGTCTCGAGGTTGCCGCCAGTCTGATGGGCAGCGTTCGTTAGGTTTACTGAGCCGACCAGCACGGTTTCCGATTTCGGGTTCTGGGAGAAGAACCTGTAGATCTTGGCGTGGACCCCACGCTCCCCCGCGTCCTCGCTCCGGCCGAGCTTCAGCATGTCCTTTGGGAGCTTTCCCCAGGACACGCCGGAATGGGCCCTTACAGATTCGTATAGCGCCTCACCGACCAGGACTCGCTCGGCGTCGTCTCGAGGCAGGAAGATCCGGGTCTCTTTGGGTTCAAAGAGATCCAGCAGCTGCTCCAGGGGCAGACAACGGCTGGCGTTGTCGAAGAAGGGCGAAATGATCTCGAGATAGCCGCCGCGCACAATTCGCCCGGCGAGGTCCTTCAAGAACTCCGCAACCGATTTGTCGTCCTTGAAATAGAAGTGTGTGTGCAACACCCCATCGACGGAACGCTGCGCTCGCCGTCCAGTCGAACGCAAGAACGCCACCACAGCGTCCAGAGCCGCGTTGTCGGTTCCCTCTGGCGTTGCGCGCCTTACGCGCCCCAGGAATCGCAGCAGGTCGTCCCGAAGTCGCGTCTTGTCGCCCTCGGCAACTTCCTCGACGTGGCAGGCCTCGACGTTCTCCCACCAACCGGAGCGCGTCAGGTTGGCAGAGAGGCACGCCGCCAACAGCCGCCGCTCCCGGATGCCGTCTTCATCGGGCTCGTCCGATTCGGTTAGGAGGAAGATGTTCTTCGCATGGAAGATTCCCGTTCGGTGACGAATCGGGATGCGCCGGATGTCAAGGCGCGCGGACCCAGAGTCCGAGTCGACCAGCCCGTTGGCGTCGTAGTAGACGGCGACTTGCCCCGGCAGGCAGCGAAGGGCATCCTCCAGCTGCAGAAGGCGGATACTCTCCGCGTGGCTGTGCGCCACATCTATGAAGACGGGCAGAACCCGCTGCTCGAAGAACCCCGGCTCGAATTGGTAGGTAAAGAAGACCGCGCTCACCAGGCACTGGCCCGCCATGCGCGATTGGAAATGCTCGGAGAGAATCTCGTGCGGGACGTCGCTCACGTCGAACTCTCCCGCAGGGTGGCTGCGACAATCCTCAGCGAGTCGATGAAGTAGGGATAGCGCCAGAGGGTGCGCAGCTCCCCTCGTTCAGGGAGGCGTCCGGTTTCATCCCGGAATCGCACATGCAGCCGGCCATCGCGTACTTCCGCCCAAGGCGAGGAGCCGTTGCGCACGCTCATGACCCAGCGGTTCTGCTCCAGAAGAAGTCCCAGGAGATCCCGGTACTCGCCGGCCGCAAACCGGTCCGCTATTCGCAGCCAGCGGGAAGCCGCTTCTTCGCTTCCGGTCGCGCCAAGGAAGTCCGTCTTGAGATCGATCAGGCGATGGGACTCGACTCGATCGACTCGCGGACCCCATTGGCGACGCAGCTCGTCCGCCAGGGCGTCGAGAGTTCGCCCTTGCTGCGACAGCAGCCAGCCGAAGAGGGCTCCCGAAGGAGCAAGAAGCGACTCGGTAACACGGATGCGCTCGAGGCTGGTGGCCAAGTGTCCACCAGCCTCCTCGTCCCGAGCTGCCTCCTTGGCCCAGGCGCTTACGAGGGTGGGAGACAAAGACTCTGACTCGGGGAGCGGGTGCCGATCGAGGATTCCCAGGAGGATCTTCTGAGCGCCCGAAGTGGAGTCGTTAGGGCCACCTTCTGCTAGGTGGAAACGGTAGAACCGACCCTCATTCTCGTTGAGGCGCCTTCGAATCATCCGCGCTACAGTCGCAACTACGTCGGCATCACGGCCCCGGAGATCCACCCGCGCTCGCGGCTCACGCAGGATCGCCACGATGCGGCCGCCGTCGCCCATCCCCGCCTTGGAGATGGCCGGCCACCAAGTGTCCTCAGCGTGCTCACGCGCAGCGGGCGTTGGTCGCGCCGGGTCGCCGTAGAGCAACCCCGAGGATCTGGAGGGGACGGTGTAGAGACCCCAGAGGCCGTAGATCTTCTGGCTACCGAGAATCTGGTATGCGCGGTCCGCAGAGAGCGTTACCACACCGCTCTCTTCAAGGTTGCGGTGCACCCGCTCGGTTCCGCGGAACGTACGGTCCCCGTTGATGGCGGCGCGGGCGTAGCCCGCCAGCTGCTCCCAGCGAAGAAAGATGGGCAGGCCGTCCTCGTTCGATCCCGACGCGAGGACCTTCTCAATGAAGTGGAAACCGAGAACCGTGA
>CAYLSO010000230.1:0-5133 GCA_964386525.1 uncultured bacterium | reverse complement strand
CACTCCGCCGCCGGCGTCCAGGTACATGTCGCGCGACGCGGCGGCCGGTGCGGTCTCGCGGTAGTCGATGGCCACCTCGCCGGAGTCGGTGTGCACGAGCAGGAAGCCGCCGCCGCCGAGGTTGCCGGCGTTGGGGAAGGTGACGGCGAGGGCGAAGTGCACGGCGACGGCCGCGTCCACGGCGTTGCCGCCGCGGCGCAGGACGCCGGCGCCGACCTCGGCGGCGAGGGACTCGGGGGCGGCCACGACGCCGCGGTCGATGCCGGGGGGCGGCGCGACCGGGGCGGCGAGCCCCGCCGCCGGGCCGGCGGCGCAGGCCGCAGCCAGGATCGCGACCAGCGCGAGGATGCGGCGTCGGCTCATCTGCCCTCTCTGCGTCGACTCAGGGTCGTTCCCGGCTAGCGGAGGAGAACCAGGGTCCGCGTCAGGTGGCGGCCGTCGGCGTCGAGGGAGACATAGTAAACCCCGGGCGCCACCTCGCGCCCGTCGCCGTCGCGGCCGTCCCAGGCCACGCGATAGGCCGCCGCCTCCTGGACGCCGCCGGCGAGCGTGCGCACGCAGCGCCCGCCGACCTCGTACACGGCGAGCGCCACCGCGCCGGGGCTGGCGAGCGTGTAGCTCAGCGCCACCGATCCGCGCGCCGGGTTCGGGGTCGGCGCGAGGAGCACCGTCTGTCCGGGTACCGCGGGCGCGCTCGTCGTCTCCATGACCGGCACCCGTCGGTTGGCTGCGTCCCGCCCGTCCACGACTCCCAGCCGGATCCCCGGCGCGCCCGTGCGCAGCGCGCGGAAGCGCACCCGCGCCACGGTGCCCTCGCCGGTCATCCCGCCGGCGCGCAGGCCCAGGAGCGCCGCGTCCACGGTGCCCGGCCGCGGCGAGAGCACGACGCCGCCCTGCGCCTCGACGAACCCCGAAGACTCGGTGCCGATCGGCTCCACGACCGTCGCGTCCCACGCCAGCCGCGCCGAGAACGCCTGCAGGCGCCCGCCGGCCGCCATCTGGAGGGAGGCCGTGACCTCCGTCCCCGCTTCCGCCTGCGACGGCCCGACCACGGCGAAGCGCTCGGCGGCGACCTCCGACGGCGCCAGGGCCGGCGCCGCGCGCCCGGCCCGCGCCCACTGGAGCGGCGCCGGCGAGCCTGCCGCAAGTCCGTAGTTCGCCGCGAAGATGAACAGGTCCTCGAAGTCGATCTGGTGGTCGGGCAGCGGCCGCGAGTCGGGCATCCCGCTCAGCGTCGGAGCGACGTCCAGGTAGCCCACCGGGTCCACCGCGGCGGGGCCCGTGATGCCGTAGTGCGCGCCGAGCAGCGAGATGTCCTCAATGCCCACGCTGTTGTTGCCGGTGCCGGCGTGCAATCCGTTCGAGACGTCGCCCAGCAGGTAGTCGAGCGTGCCGGGCGTCCGGTTCGAGATCGCGGTCGCGCCGCACGAGTCGGTGACCACGGCGAGGTAGTCCCACACGCCCCGCGCGGGCGGCTGGTCGACGAAGCCCGGCGCCGGGTTCGTGGCCACGCGCACCCACGGCCCGCCGGGCGCGAGCGACGAGTCCGGCGGCGGCACGGCGTCGGTGTAGAGCGGGTAGGTGCCGCGCGGCGCCCGGTACAGGTCGACCGGCCCGACCGCGCCCGGGTCCCAGTTGAGCGCGACGCCCGTGGTGCTGTCCGAGCTGCCGGCCACGGTCAGCGGCGCGGCCGCGAGCTCGGTCACCGGAGCGGGACCGGCCAGATCGACGGTCAGCAGGGCGGTCGGCCCCGCGGTGACCGGGACCGGCGTGTTGACGCAGTCGCGCACGCGCGCCTCGGTCACCTCGATGGCGCCCTCACCGTCCGCCCCGGCGGCCGCGAGATCGACCGTGAAGAGCTCGCCGCCCGTCTTGATCCCGCACGGGGCGCCGAGCAGCGAGGCGTCCACGGTATAGGAGCCGTCGCCGTTGTCGGTGACGAGGAGCACCTTCGGGTAACCGGAGAACCAACTCCCCGCGTGGACGCTCGCCTCCGGGGCGGCCGGCGTGGCCAGGGCGAGCTTGGCCGGGTCGAGCTGGAAGGTGACGCTCACCGCCCGCGCCGGCGTCGAGTCGACCCGGGCGTACGCGAACGGCACGGCGACCTGCGGGTGCGCGCGGGTGATGCAGCGGCCGGCCGCCGCCGCGCTCACGAACGAGGCCGGCGCGGTGGCGAAGATCGGGAGGGAGTAGCTGCGCGTCCCGGTGCGGCCCTGCACGTCTTCGGCCGCGACGGTGAAGTAGGAGCTGACGACGGCGGTCGGCGTGCCCGCCAACGCGCCGCTCGCCCCGTCGAGCGCGAGCCCGGGGGGCAGCGAGCCGGAGAGGACCGTCCAGGCGAACGGCGCCGTGCCGGAGTCGGTCGTGAGGACGACGGCGTAGGGGTCGCCCACCGAGCCGCCGGGGAGCGCGGCCGGGCGCAGTGCGAGCGGCTGCCGGTCGATGGCGAGCGCGGCGGGGGGGCCGGGCGCGACCGGCACGAGGGCGCCGAGGCAGTCCCGCACGCGGACCGAGGTGACGGTGATCGTGCCGCTGCCGTCGGGGCCCGCCGCGGTGAGGTCGAGGGTGAAGAGGCTGCCGCCCCCGGTGATGCCGCACGGCTCGCCGATCAGCCCCACGTCCACCGTGTAGGTCCCGCCGCCTTCGTCGGCCACCGCGAAGCTCGTGTTGGCATAGCCGTCGAGCCACGGCCCGGGGCGGATGCTGGCGGAGGGGGTCGCCGGCGTGCACAGCACGATCCGCGTGATGTCCAGCGTGAAGGTCACGCGGACGCTCCCCGCCGGCGTCGACTCGCCGCGGGTGTAGACCATCGGTACGGCCACGCAGGGGTGGCCGTTGCTGATGAGGAGGCCGGTGGCATCCGCTGCCACGCTCGACGCGGGGGGCGTGGCGTAGATCGTGAGCACGTGGTCGCGCATGCCCGTACACCCGAGCGAGTCGGCGGCCGCGACCGTGATCGGGAAGGTGTCCGCCACCGCCGGCGTGCCCTGCAGACGGCCGGTCGCGGGATCGAGCGCCAGTCCCTCCGGCAGCGCGCCCGCGGCGATCGACCAGGTGTAGGGCGGCCGCCCGCCCGTCGCCGTGAAGGTCTGGTCGAAGGTCTGTCCCACCGCGCCCGTGGGCAGCAGGGCGGGGGCGACGGCGATCGCCGTGCAGGCGGGGAAGACACTCAGAGCGTAGGCGGTCGAGTCACGGCACAGGGTCGAGTCGGCGACCGCGACCGTGAAGGCGAAGGTCCCGACGGCGCTCGGCGTGCCCGAGAGTTCGCCGGCTGGGGAGAGCGTGATCCCCGCGGGCAGCGTCCCGGAGCCCAAGCTGAAGGTGAAGGGCGGCGTCCCGGCCGAGACGGCCAGCGTCTCCGCGTAGGCCGAGTCCACCTGGCCGAAGGGCAGCGTGGCCGGCAGGAACGCGAGCTCCGGGCAGGGCGAGAAGAGGACGACCTCGTAGGCCCGGGTGCCCGCGCAGCCCGTCGCATCGGTGGCCGTCACGGTGAAGGAGAAGCTCCCCGCGGTCGCGGGCGTGCCCGCCAGCTCGCCGCTCGACGGGTTCAGGGCGATCCCCGGCGGCAGGGCTCCCGAGGTCGAGGCGTAGCAGTACGGCGCGGCTCCGCCGGCCGCGCTCACCGTCTGCTGGTACGCCTCGCCCACGCGTCCCGTGGGCAGCGACGCGGGGGAGAGGGTGACCGAAGGACAGCTCAGGGTCGTGTCGGATTGGACGCCGGCCAGGCCCGAGACGGTCTTGCCGCCCAGGGTGGCGAAGCTGCCCCCGGCGTAGAGGGTGCCGCCGGCGGCGGCGAAGGCCCGCGTGATGTTGTCCGCGCCGGGATTCCACGCGGTGGCCAGCCCGGTCGTGGGATGGAGCGAGACCAGGCGGCTGCGCGGCTGCCCGCCGATCGAGCCGAACAGCCCGCTGGCGTAGAGCGCCCCGCCGTGCAGGGCCAGGGCGAAGACGGGGCCGTCGGCGTTCGGGTTCCACGCCGCGGCGCTTCCGCCGGCCGCGTCGAGGAGGGCGACGCGGTTGCGCGGCTGTCCGCCGATGCTGGTGAAGAAGCCGCCGACGTAGAACGCGCCGCAGGTCGGGACCAGCGCCCGCACGGTGCCGTTCGAGCTCGGGTCCCACGAAGTGGGCGAGCCAGTGGCGGCGTCCGCGGCCGCGAGCGCGTAGCGCGTCAGGCCGCCCACGGTCGAGAACGCGCCGCCGAAGTAGACCGTCCCGTCCCTGGGCACGATCGCGTACACCTGACCGTCCACGTCCGGGTTCCAGGGGCTCGCGAGCCCGGTGGCGGCGTCCAGCGATGCCAGATTGTCGCGCGGCTGCCCGCCGATCGTCGTGAAGATCCCGCCCGCGTAGACCGTACTGCCGCTGACCGCCAGCGCCGACACGGTCCCGCCGGCGCCCGGGTCCCAGGCCGTCGCCGACCCGGTCTCCTGATCGATCGCCGCCAGGTTGTTGCGCGGCTGCCCGCCCGCGGTCGTGAATAGTCCGCCCGCGAGGATCGACCCGCCTTGGCGGGCCAGGGCGAGCACCTGGCCGTTCGTGCCCGGATCCCAGGGCGTGACCGCGCCGGTCGCCAGATCAATCGCGGCCAGCGAGCGGCGGGTCGCCCCGCCGATGCCGTTGAAGCTGCCGCCGACGTAGATCCGGTCTCCGCCCGGGGCGAGCGCGCGCACCGGTCCGTAGGCGCTCGGGTTCCAGGCGGCAGCGAGCGCCGAGGCGGAATCCAGCGCGGCCACGTAGGTGCGCACCTGTCCGCCGACCGCGGTGAACTCCCCGCCGACGTACACGCGGGAGCCGTCCACGGCGAGCGCCAGGACCTTCTCGTTGGCGTTGGGGTTCCACGATTCGACGGGCTGTCCGGTCACCGGATCGAGGGCGGCGATCCGGTTGCGCGTCACGCCCCCGAACTTGGTGAAGGTCCCGCCCACGTACACCCGCCCCTCCGGCGCCGCGAGCGCCAGGACCTGGTTGTCGGGCTGCGGGTTCCACGCCGTGACGAGGCCCGTCGCGGCGTCGACGGCGCCGAGATCGATGCGCGTCTGCCCGCCGAGCGAGCTGAAGAACCCGCCGACGTAGACGACGCCGGCCCGGGCGGCCAGCGCGAACACGGCGCTGTTGGCGCCCGGGTCCCACGGA
>CAYLSO010000229.1:0-1639 GCA_964386525.1 uncultured bacterium | reverse complement strand
CCTCGAGCACGAGCTCGGCGCCCAGCCGCTCGGCGAGCAGGCGGGAGAGCGTCGTCTTGCCGACGCCGATGACGCCTTCGATGGCGATGTAGCGGATCTCGCGCTGGGCCATTGTCAGTCGACCGCCGCGGCCGGCCGCGGCCCGGGAGCGCACTGGCGGTCCACGAGAGCGGTCCGGGGCCGGGATCTCAGTACCAGAGACGGCTCATGCGCTTGACCGCCGGGCGGGCCTTCAAGCGCGCCAAGAGGGCCACCATGGTGTCGCCGAGCACCGGGTGCACCAGCGTCGGCTCGAGCTCGACCAGCGGCACGAGCACGAAGGCGCGCCGCGCCAGCTCCGCGTGCGGCACCGTCAGTTCGGGCTCGTCGATCACCTGGTCGCCGTAGAGGAGCAGGTCCAGGTCGATGGTGCGCGGGCCGTAGCGCGCCTGCGGCGAGCGCACGCGGCCCAGGCGCCGCTCGATGAGCAGCAGGTTCCACAACAGCTGCCGGGCGGTGAGGTCGGTTTCGACGACGGCCACGGCGTTGAGGAAGTTGGGCTGGTCCAGCTCGCCCACCGGGGCCGTGTCGTACAGTGAGGAGACCCGTCCCAGGGCGGTCTCGGGCAGCGTCGCCATCTGCTCGAGCGCGAGCCGGATCATCGTCTCCCGCTCGCCCAGGTTCGATCCCAGCCCGACGTACGCCCGCATGTCCGTCTCCTGCCCCCCGGCCGCCGCGCTACCGGCCGCGCCGCGGCTTGGCGCTACGCGACCCGACGCCCCGCGGCTTGGCGCTACGCGACGCCCGCCCACGACCCGCGACCCGCCGCGGGGAACCCTCGCGACGGGGCGCCCGCGAGTGCCCCCGATGGCGCTCCACCTCGATGATAGCCCTTCCGCCGCTCGGCCACCCGAGATTCAGCTTGGTCAGCCGCACCCGCACCCGCTCCCCCCCGAAAGCCGTCAGGACGGCGTGGGCGATATCCCCCGCCAGGGCCTCCAGCAGGTGGAACGAGTCGTTCTCGACCCGGTCGCGCACCACGGCGAAGATCTCGTCGTAGTTCACCGTGTAGCGCAGCCGGTCGGTCTGCTCGGCCTGGGCGGTGTCGAGTTCCATCTCGACGTCCACCGCGAGCCGGTTACCCGCCGTGCGCTCCGGCGCGTTGGCGCCGTGGTGGCCGAACAGCGACAGGCCTTCGAGTCGGATGATGGCCAACGCGAACCTCCGCGGAGAGGGGGAGCCGGTCGAGCCAAGTGCAACGCTGACCGCACACTAGGCGCGCCGGCAGGGGCTGTCAAGGCACGGGCGGGCAGCCGGGCGCGGCGGCCGCGCCCGCGCGCTCAAACCGAGACGTCGTACTGGCGCAGGGCCCGCTCGAGGGAGGTCTTGCGGTCGGTCGAGGGGCTGCGCTCGCCCACCACCAGGGCGCAAGGCACCCCGTATTCCCCCGCGGCGAAGCGCTTGGGCTGGGTGCCGGGGATGACCACCGAGCGGGCGGGCACACGGCCCCGGGTCACCGTCGGCTGCGGCCCGCGCACGTCCACGATGGGCGTGCTGGCGGTGATCACCGTATTGGCGCCCAGCACCGCCCCCTCCTCCACCAGCACACCCACGACCACGATGGCCCGCGAGCCGACGAAGCAGTCGTCCACGACGATCA
>CAYLSO010000228.1:0-5830 GCA_964386525.1 uncultured bacterium | reverse complement strand
CGATCATTTTATGCTCAAAGAGATCTATGAGCAGCCGAGCACGCTCCGCAACGCGATGCGCGGACGTATCAATTTTGAGGAAGGGATCTCCCGCCTCAACGGCCTCAACCTTCAGTACGATGAACTTCGCCGGATCAAGCGCGTGGTCATCACCGCCTGCGGGACAAGCTGGCATTCTGCTCTGATCGGTGAATACCTGATCGAGGAAATGGCTCGCATCCCTGTCGAGGTCGAGTACGCCTCGGAATTCCGCTACCGCAATCCCATCCTCGACGAGGGCACTCTGGTCCTGGTCATCTCGCAATCGGGCGAGACCGCCGACACGCTGGCCGCCATGCGCGAGGCGAAGCGCAAGGGGGCGCGCGTTCTCGGCATCGTCAACGTGGTCGGCTCGACCATCGCGCGCGAGTCGGACGGGGGCGTCTACATCCACGCCGGTCCGGAGATCGGCGTGGCCTCGACCAAGGCCTTCACCTCGCAGGTGGCGGTGCTGGCCCTGCTCACCCTGCATCTCGGGCGGCTGCGCACCCTGTCGCGCGACGCCGGCCTGGGCATCGCCCAGGCCCTGGCCGCGGTACCCGAGCGGATCGAGCGCATCCTGGCCGGCGCCGAGCACGTGAAGGCCATCGCCGAGGCCTACGTGCGGCACAACAACTTCCTCTACCTGGGCCGGGGCGTGAATTTCCCGGTGGCGCTCGAGGGGGCGCTCAAGCTCAAGGAGATCTCCTACATCCACGCCGAGGGCTACCCGGCGGCGGAGATGAAGCACGGGCCGATCGCCCTGATCGACGAGCACATGCCGGTCGTCGTGCTGTGCACGCGCGACGGGGCGCGCGAGAAGGTGCTGTCCAACATGCAGGAGGTGCGGGCCCGGCGCGGGCGCATCATCGCGGTCGCCACGGAGGGGGACGAGGACGTGCCGCGGCTGGCCGACCACGTCATCTACATCCCCCAGACGCACGACGCGACGGTGCCGCTGCTGTCGGTGATCCCGCTGCAGATGCTGGCCTACTACATGGCGGTGCTGCGCGGCTGCGACGTCGACCAGCCGCGCAACCTGGCCAAGAGCGTGACGGTCGAATGAGCGGGACGGAGGCGGCAGGAAGCGGTCGGGCGCATGCCCCGGTGAGCACCCCGGAGGCGCCGGCGGCCATCGGTCCGTACGCCCAGGCGCGGCGGGTGCGTGCCGGCGACGTGGAGTGGCTCTTCGCTTCGGGGCAGCTGGGCCTCGATCCGGCCACCGGTCAGCTGGCGGCCGGAGGCACGGCGGCCGAGGCGAAGCGGGCGCTCGCCAACCTGCGGGCCGTGCTCGCGGCGGCGGGCTTCGATTTCCACGACGTGGTCAAGACGGTGATCTTCCTCGCCGACCTGGCCGACTTCCAGGTCGTCAACGAGATCTACGGCGAGGCGCTGGGCGGGGCTCTGCCGGCGCGCTCCACGGTGCAGGTGGCCGGGCTGCCGAAGGGCGGCCGCGTGGAGATCGAACTGGTGGCCGTGCGCGCCGCGCGCTAACCGCGACGGACTGCGGGAACGCATGGGATCTGGTGGTCCCCGAGGACTTCAAATCCTTCTGTCGGGCGGCTCGCCCGTCCGGGGTGGGTTCGATTCCCACACGTTCCCGCCAGCCTGTCACGGCCGAGGCGCTGCGGTCGCCGGAGGCCGGCGATGAGGCGCGCGGCGGGGCTGGCGCTGGCCGGGCTGGCCGCGCTGGCCCTGGGCGTGGCGGCAGCCGGCAGCGCGCGGGCGGCGCCGGCGGATTCGACCGCAGGGGATGCGGCGGCGGCCGAGAGCCTGGGCGTGGCCCCGGCGGCGGCGCCGGCGGAGAGCACCGGCAAGGCGGAGCCGCCAGCGGCCGCCGGCGGTGCGCAACAGGCCGCGCCGGGTGGCTTCTTCCGTTCACCCACCGGCATCATGCTGCGCTCCCTGGCGGTGCCGGGCTGGGGGCAGGCGACCAACGGCAGCTGGATCAAAGCCGGCGTGGCGGTGGCCGCGGAGGGCTTGCTGGTGGCGTCCCTCGTACAGGACTCCCGGCGCCTCCAGGAACTCACCCCCGGCACGCCGGAGTACGAGAACACCTACAACCGTCGCCAGCAGGATGCCTGGTGGCTGGGAGCGGTCGTGTTCCTCTCGATGATCGACGCGTACGTGGACGCCCATCTCAAGAGCGGTGACGTCGAACTCGGCCCCGAGCCGGGGCCGGATGGCCTGTCGCTGGCCGCGCGGGTGCGCTGGCGGTGAGCCGCATCCCCGCGTCGCGGACGCGCAACTTCTGCATCATCGCCCACATCGACCACGGCAAGTCGACCCTCGCCGACCGCCTGCTCGAGCAGACCAAGACCATCGTCGGGCACGTGAAGAAGGAGCAGGTGCTCGACTCCATGGACCTGGAGCGGGAGAAGGGCATCACCATCAAGTCGCATCCCATCGCCATGGAGTACACGGCCGACGACGGCCACCGCTACGCCCTCAACCTCATCGACACCCCGGGCCACGTGGACTTCACCTACGAGGTCTCCCGCTCGCTGGCGGCGTGCGAGGGAGCGGTGCTGCTGGTGGACGCCACCCAGGGGCTCCAGGCCCAGACGCTGTCGAACCACTACCTGGCGCGCGACGGCGGCCTGACGCTGGTGCCGGTGGTCAACAAGATCGACATGCCGGCCGCGCGGGTCGAGGAGACGCGGCTGGAGCTGGCCCACCTGGTGGGGGCCGACCCCGAGCAGGTCCCCGCGGTCAGCGCCAAGGCCGGCCTCGGCGTGCACGAGGTCCTGGAAGCGGTGGTGCACCGGGTCCCGCCCCCGGCCGGCACGGCGCAGGCCCCGCTGCGCGCGCTGATCTTCGACTCGAAGTTCGACGCCTACCGGGGGGTGGTCGCCTACGTGCGCGTGATGGATGGGCGCGTGGCGGCGGGCGACGTCATCCAGTTCGTGGCCACCGGCAAGCGCTACGAGGTGATGGAGGTCGGGATCTTCCGCCTGGAGATGATCCCGCGCCCCGAGCTCACCGCCGGCCAGGTGGGCTACGTGGTGGCGGGGGTGAAGACCGTGGCCGACGCGCAGGTGGGCGACACGCTGGCGCCGGCCGGCGAGGAGGCCCCGGCCGCCCTGCCCGGTTACCGCCGCGTGCAATCGGTGGTCTTCAGCGGTCTCTATCCCATCGACACCGACCAGTACGAGCAGCTCAAGGACGCGCTGGCCAAGCTCAAGCTCAACGACGCCTCGCTGCTCTACGAGCCGGAGACCTCGGTGGCGCTGGGGTTCGGCTTCCGCTGCGGCTTCCTCGGGCTTCTGCACATGGAGATCGTGCAGGAGCGGCTGCGCCGCGAGTACAACGTCGACCTCATTGCCACCGTGCCGTCCGTGAAGTTCCTCGTGCACCTCACCGACGGCGAGGTCCTCGAGGTGGACAACCCGACCCACATGCCGCCACCCGGCAAGATCGACATGGTCGAGGAGCCGATGGTGCGGGCCCGGATCATCGTGCCGGCCGAGTACGTGGGCAACATCATGCAGCTGTGCCAGGACCGGCGCGGCCAGTTCGCGCACATGGACTATCTCGAGGACAAGCGGGCCCTGCTCGACTACCGCCTGCCCCTCACCGAGATCGTCGTGGACTTCTACGACAAGCTGAAATCGGTGTCGCGCGGCTACGCCTCCTTCGACTACGACGTCGACGGCTACGAGCTGTCCGACCTGGTCAAGATGGACCTGCTGCTCAACGGCGAGCCGGTCGACGCCCTCTCCAGCATCGTGCACCGCGACAAGGCGTACGAATGGGGCCGCAGCCTGGCCCAGCGCCTCAAGGAGCTGATCCCCCGTCAGATGTTCCCGATCGCCATCCAGGCGGCGGTCGGGGCCAAGGTCATCGCCCGCGAGACCCTCAGCGCCCTGCGCAAGAACGTCACCGCGAAATGCTATGGTGGCGACATCACGCGCAAGCGCAAGCTGCTCGAGAAGCAGAAGGAGGGCAAGCGGCGCATGAAGCAGATCGGCACCGTCGAGGTCCCCCAGGAGGCTTTCCTCGCGGTCCTCAAGCTGGAGCGCTAGCGCCTCCCGGAGGTCGGTATGGGCATGCCCCAGAAGCGGCAGAAATCGATCCTGCGCGAGTACGTCGACACGGCGGTCTACGCCGTCCTGCTGACGCTGATCCTGCGCGTCTTCGTGGTGCAGGCGTTCCGCATCCCGTCGGAGTCCATGCTCCCGACGCTCCTGGTCGGCGACTTCCTGTTCGTGAACAAGTTCGAGTACGGCGCCAAGCTCCCCTTCACCCACATCCGGCTGCCCGGCCTCACCCGGCCGCAGCCGGGGGACGTCATCGTCTTCCAGTTCCCGCAGGATCCGAGCCGCGACTACATCAAGCGCTGCGTGGCCACCGGTGGGCAGACGGTGGAGGTGCGCGACAAGGGCCTCTTCGTCGAAGCCCAGAAGCGCACGGAGCCTTTCGTGCAGCACAGCGACGCCCTGCTGCAGCCCGCCGGCTTCGGCCCGCGCGACAACTTCGGGCCGTACACCGTGCCGCCCGGTAACCTCTTCATGATGGGCGACAACCGCGACAACTCGAACGACAGCCGCTACTGGGGCCCGGTGGACATGGATCTGGTCAAGGGCCGGGCCATGTTCATCTACTGGTCGTGGGACGGGGAGCGCAATTGGCCCCGTTTCCAGCGCCTGTTCAAGGCCATCCGCTGAAGCCCGGCGCGGGGGCCGGGCCGGGGCTCTACATCCACGTTCCCTTCTGCCGCGTCCGCTGCCCCTACTGCGATTTCGCCACCGCGCCGTACACGGCGCGCGGGGCGCAGCGCTTCGTGGCCGCCGTGCTGCGCGAGGCGGAGGGGGCAGGCAAGCAGGTGGGCGGCGGGCGGTTCGCCACGCTCTTCTTCGGCGGCGGCACGCCGAGCCGTCTGGAGCCCGGCGACCTGACGGCCCTGGCGCACGGGCTGGGCGAGCGGTTGGCGTTCGCGCCGGGGGCCGAGTTCACGCTGGAGGCGAATCCCGAGGACGTCGGCGCGGTGCGCCTCGAGGCGTGGCGCGAGGCGGGGGTCAACCGGGTCTCCCTCGGCGTCCAGTCGTGGGACGAGGGCGAGTTGCGCCGCCTCGGGCGGGGGCACGGGGAGGCCGAGGCGCGCGCCGCGGCCGGCGCCGTGGGCGCGGCGTTCGCGGACTGGAGCCTGGACCTCATCTTCGGCTTCCCGGGACACGGCGAGGCCGCCTGGCGGCGCACCCTGGAGCGCACGGTGGCGCTGTCCCCGCCGCACGTGTCGGCGTACCACTTCACCGCCGAGGCGGGCACGCCGATGGGCGAGGCCGTGCGCGCGGGCAGGGTGCGCTCGCCGGGGGACGAGGCGGCGGCGGAGCTCTTCGAGGCGGCGGCCGCCGTGCTGACGGGCGCCGGCTACCGGCAGTACGAGGTCTCGAACTTCGCGAGGGCCGGGCACGAGTCGGAGCACAATCTGCTTTACTGGCGCCGGCGCCCTTGCCTGGGCCTGGGCCCGTCGGCGGTCTCGTTCTGGGGGCAGAGGCGATGGCGGAACACGCGCGCGGCCGAGGCGTACGCGGCACGGGTGCTGGGGGGGCAGGACTGGGTCGGGGAGCGGGAGGATGTGACCGCGCAGGCCGGCGTGGAGACCTTCATGCTCGGGCTGCGGCTCGCGGACGGGGTTCCCTGGGGCGACATCGACGCTCTGGGGGCCGGCGCCGGCGCCTGGACGGCCGCGGCACGGCGGCTGGCGCAGCGGGGCCTGTTGGAGGTGGACGGGTCGGGGGTGCGGGTGCCGCAGATCCAACGCCGCCTGACCGACGAGGTCGTGCTGGCGCTGTGGCGCGAGGCGGAGCCG
>CAYLSO010000227.1:0-15342 GCA_964386525.1 uncultured bacterium | reverse complement strand
TGACCCGCGGGGCGAGACCCCGCCCGGTCCGGCGGCCGGCGGCGTCTCTGGCCGGATTCCTCCTCGCCTTCAGGCCGTTTCGCTTCGCCAACCTCGACCGGCTGAACCTGCTGCAGACCGAGGTGGCCCGGCGCCGCTTTCCGGAGCGCGAGACACCGCGCCGGGCCGCCCAGCTGGGCGCGCGCTGGATCGTGGCGCGCTTCGGCGGCGACGCGGTCTTCCGTCTCGCGCTGCCGCCCTCGCCTTGACCGGGGCGGGGGCGCATGGTAGAAATGGCGGGCTTGCAGGTTCCACGGCTCGCGGGCCCATAGCTCAGTGGGTGAGAGCGGCCGGCTCATAACCGGTTGGTCCGTGGTTCGAGTCCACGTGGGCCCACTCGTTGGCAGACTCCGCGCCGCCTCGGCGCCGCGGAGACGTTTGGGGCGGATAGCTCAGCCGGGAGAGCGTCGGTATCACAAGCCGAAGGTCGCAGGTTCGATCCCTGTTCCGCCCACCATCCTCTCTGCATCCCATCAGGCCATGCTCTTCGTGATTCGCGCCTTGCCTGCACCCCGCCCGCGCTGGAGCGCTTGACCGCCCTGCAGGGGCGGGACGCCGAGCTCCAGCGCATCGCCGATCGGCTGCGCGTCCTGCCCTCGCGCCTCGCCAAGTCCCGGGAGAAGCTGCAGGCGGCCAGGGCCGCCCTGGAGGGTCACCGCGAGCGCCTGCGCCAGGTGGGCGTGGCGCGGCGCGACGGCGAACGGGAGGTGGAGGGGCTGCTGGCGCAGGAGCGCAAGTTCCAGGGCCAGACCATTCTCGTCAAGACCAACGAGGAGTTGTGGGCCCTGCAGCGCGAGATCGACCAGGTGCAGGCGAAGCGCTCCGACCTCGAGACCGGGGTGCTGCTGCGCATGGAGGAAGAAGAGTCCGGCCGCGGCGAGACCGCCCGGCTCGAGAGGCTCGTCGCCGAGGCGCAGACGCAGTTGGCGCAGGACGAGGCCGTGGCGGCGGCCGAGCAGGCGGCGCTGGAGGCGGAGCAAGCGCGGGTGGAGGGCGAACGCGCGAGGCTCGCCGATGAGGTGCCGGCGGAGTTGCGGACGCGCTACGAGCGCGTGCGCGCCGCCCGCGGCAGCCCGGCGCTGGTGCCCCTGGTGCGGGGCGCCTGCGGCGGGTGCTGGACGGCACAGCCCCCGCAGCGCGTGCAGGAGGCGCGGCAGGGGGAGCTGCTGGTGATCTGCGAGTTCTGCGGACGACTCATCGTGGGTGTCGAGACCGAGGCCCCGCGGCCGGCCTGAACGGGCCGGCGGCGGGCGCGATCAGCGGGCCTCGGGAGAGCGCAGCTGGCGGGCGGCGTCGGCGAGCCACACGGGCGGCACGGAGGCGGCGTGCCGGTTGGCTTCCTGAATGCGCTGATAGATCTCCTGGCGGTGCACCTGCACCGAGAGCGGCGCTTCGATCCCCAGCTTGACCTGGCCCCCCTTGACGTCGAGGACCACCACCTTGATGTCGTCGCCGATCCGGATGTTCTCTCCGAGACGGCGGGATAGGACGAGCATTCGTACCCTCCTTGGCGGCTGTCCGGGCGGGACGCTCTAGAGTCCGTTCGCCACGCGCGCGGTCGTGGACGCGGCGCTGCGCTGCGTCACGAGCGGGTGCTGGACGTCCCAACGACTGTCGGCGAGCACCACCTGGCGGGCCGTCCGCTTGCGCGGGTTGACGACCAGCGGGGCGCGTAGGTTAAGGGTGACGCCGACGCCGTTCTCGGCCACGCTGGCGATGGCGTAGACCTCGTGCAGTTCTCCGGGCTCGAGGCCGAGGGCCAGCCGGTCGGTCTCGCCGAGCGCCGGCTCGAAGCCGGAGACGAAGCCGGAGGGGTCGAGCAGCGGGAACGAGAGCCCGGGGTCGCTGAACGACTGCAGCCAGCGGAACGGCTCGTAGTCCGACAAGGTGAGCAGGACGAACTCCTTGTGCTCCTCGAAGCCGACGAGCCCCTCGGGCAGAGTCAGGAACGACTCGGGTGTGGCCTCGACGACTCCCAGGGTGGCGGTGTGGATCTTCATTAAGGTCCTCCTGGCGATGAGCGGCCGGCCTCCTGGCCGGGTGCGCGGCGACCCGCCGGGGGGCGACAGGGGCCGACGTGCGGCTGCGGCTGCAACCCGTATGCCAAAGGCTGGGCCGAGCGGCAGAAGGGGCGCCGAGGGGGCAGGCGGCGCGCCCGCCGCGAGTTGCAGGTGCCGGCTCCCGGGTGCGGGCCGGCGGGCTGCGGGCGGAGCGCACCGCGCCGGCCGGGCCATGGCGAGTCCCTGGCCGCTGCCGCGGTGGGGCGGCCGCTCCTTGACCGGTCGCCTTGCACCCTGCCAGGCCGTTGGTTACGCTGCGTCAATGGTCGACGCCGGTGCCCATGGCAAGTACCGCCTGCACGCCGACGGCGCTGCCCGGGGAAACCCGGGGCCGGCGGCGTTCGGTTTCGTGCTGGAGGGTCCGGACGGCGCGCCGGTGGCCGAGGGCGGGGAGGTCGTGGGGCACGCGACGAACAACGTCGCCGAGTACCGCGGCCTGCTCGCCGGGCTGGAGAGTGCCCTGGCGTTGGGCGTGTGTGAGCTGGACATCCGCCTCGACTCGGAGCTGGTGGTACGCCAGCTGACGGGCCGCTATCGGGTGAAGAACGCGGGTCTCAAGCCCCTGCACGCGCGCGCCGCCCAGCTCCTCGGCCGCTTCGCGGCGTGGTCGGTGCAGCACGTGCCGCGGGAGGCCAACCGCCACGCCGACGAGCTGGCCAACCGGGCGCTCGACGGCCTGCCGATCCGGCCGGGGCCGCGGGCATCTACAGCAGTGGAGGCCGGGAAGCGCGTCAGGGAGGAGTCTGCCAGGTGATCGCGGGCGCGCCCACAAGGCGGGCCTGAGGAAAGTCCGAGCTCCGCAGGGCAGGGTGCTGGGTAACTCCCAGGGGGAGCGATCCCACGGAAAGTGGAACAGAGAGCAGACCGCCGATCCGGGCCGCAAGGCCCGGAGGCAAGGGTGAAACGGTGCGGTAAGAGCGCACCAGCGCCCCGGGCGACCGGGGCGGCTCGCCAAACCCCACCCGGAGCAAGACCGAATAGGGGAGGAGACGTGGCCCGCGTCGCTTGACTCCCGGGTCGGTCGCTAGAGGTCCGCGGCAACGCGGATCGGAGACAAATGGTCACCACGGCGGACGTGATCCGCCGACAGAACTCGGCTTACGGCAGACTCCACCCCGCGCGCCCCGGCGCGTCGCGGCGCCGCGCCGGCGGCGGCCGCGGGAGGCGAAGCGCCATCGTGTCGGACAGGGAGGAAGCGACCCCCCCCAGCGGCGGCCCGGCCGCGCCCGGGGCCGACCTCGATGCGCTGCGCGAGTCCTTCCTGGCCGCCGTGCGCGAGCGCTGCGCGCGCGCCGATCCCGGGCGGGTCGGCGAGGCCTACGATCTCGCGCGCCGGGCGCACGCCCACCAGCTGCGGCGCTCGGGCGATCCCTTCCTGACCCACGCCGTGGGCACCTGCCAGAACCTCATCGACCTGCTGGAGAACCGTCTCGACACCGGGGTGGCGTGCGCCGCCCTGCTGCACGACGTGGTCGAGGACACCGAGGTGACGCTGGCGGTCGTGCGCACCGACTTCGGCGACGAGGTCGCCGAGCTGGTGGACGGGGTCACCAAGATCTCGGGCATCCACTTCGAGTCGCACAAGCGGGAGCAGGCGGAGAATTTCCGCAAGATGCTCCTGCACATGGCCCGCGACCTGCGGGTGATCTTCATCAAGCTCGCCGACCGCCTGCACAACATGCGCACGGTGCAGTACCTGCCGCCGGCGCGCGCCCTGCGGATGGCGCGGGAGACGCGCGACATCTACGCGCCGCTGGCGCATCGTCTGGGGATCGCGCGCATGAAGCGCGAGCTCGAGGACCTGGCGCTGAAGACGCTCGACCCCCACGCCTACCGCGACATCGCCGAGAAGGTGGCCCGCGGCCGCGAGGAGCGCGAAGCCTTCGTCAACGGGCTCATCGGCCAGCTGCGGGCGCGGGCCGAGGAGCAGGGGGTGACGGCGGAGATCCTGGCGCGGCCGAAGCACTTCTACTCCATCTACCACAAGATGAAGGCCAGCGGCCGGCGGTTCGAGGAGATCTACGACCTCTACGGGCTGCGCGCCCTGACCAGCGACCGCGCCGCCTGCTACCGGGTGCTGGGGGCGGCGCACGACCTGTGGACGCCGGTGCCGGAGCGCTTCAAGGACTACGTCGCGACTCCCAAGTCGAACCTCTACCAGTCGCTGCACACGACGGTGGTTGTGCCCGGCGGGCAGATGGTCGAGATCCAGATTCGCACCCGCGAGATGCACCGCACGGCGGAGACCGGCGTGGCGGCCCACTACGTCTACAAGGAGGGCGGACCGGTGGATGAGGAGCTGGACCGCCGCCTCGGCCACTTCGTCAGCCAGACCGCGGACTGGCAGCGCACCGCGCCCGACGAGGAATACGTGGAGTTCCTCAGCACCGCGCTGTACCAGGAGGAGGTCTTCGTGTGGACGCCGCGCCGCGAGCTCATGACGCTGCCGCGCGGCGCCACGGCGCTGGACTTCGCCTTCCACGTGCACTCCGAGGTCGGCCACCACTGCGTCGGCGCGCGCGTCAACGGCGGCATCGTGCCGCTGCGCTACGCGCTCAAGACCGGCGACACCGTGGAGGCCATCACCTCGCCGTCGGCGCGGCCGCATCAGGACTGGCTGCACATGGTCAAGACGGCGAGCGCGCGCGCCAAGATCCGCCATTGGCTGCGGGAGCAGCACCGCGCCGACGCCCTGGCCCTGGGCCGCGAGATGCTCGATCGCGAGCTGCGCAAGCAGGGCCAGCGCGACATCGGCGAGGCGCAGCTGTCCGAGTGCGCCACGGCCATGGGGCTGGCGGACGCCGACGCCCTGCTGACGCGCCTCGGCCAGGGGACGCTGCCGCTCGGGCAGGTGATGCGCCGCCTGCTGCCGGAGAAGGAAGGTCTGGCGCAGCGTCTGAGCCGCGGCCTCGACGCCCTGCTGCAGGCCGGCAAGCGGCCGGGCGAAGGCGTGCGCATCGAGGGCATCGACAACGTCCTCATGCACTTCGCGCGTTGCTGCCAGCCGGTGCCGGGCGACGCCGTGGTGGGCATCGTCACGCGCGGGCGCGGCGTCTCGGTGCACCGGGTGGAGTGCGCGAACACCTTCGAGGACGCGGCCGCGGCCGAGCGGCGGGTGGAGGTGGAGTGGAACGTCGGCAAGAACGACGTCTTCCCGGTGCGGCTCCTGGTCTACGGCACCGACCGCCCGTCGCTGCTCGCCGACATCGCCAAGGGCATCGCCTCGACGCGCGCCAACATCCGCTCGGCCGGCATCGCGGCCGAGGACCGCATGGCGCGCGGTGCGTTCCTCGTGGAGGTGCCGAACCTGCGGGTGCTGCAAGAGGTGATGGCGGCGATCGGCCGCGCCAAGGGCGTCACGCGGGTGGAGCGCCAGGCGCCGGGGCGCGAGCGGCCGGCGGCCGGGGGCGACGAGTGAGGGCCGTCGTGCAGCGCGTCCGCCGCGCGCGGGTGACCATGGACGGCCGCGGGGCCGGGGAGATCGCCCGCGGCGCGCTCATCCTGCTCGGCGTGCGGTGTGGCGACGGCGAACCGGAGGCGCGCTGGCTGGCGGAGAAGTGCGCCGACCTGCGCTGCTTCGCCGACCCGGACGGCAACCTCAACCTCTCCCTGCGCGAGGTCGGAGGGGCGGCGCTGGTGGTCTCGCAGTTCACGCTCTACGGCGACTGCCGAAAGGGGCGGCGGCCGTCGTTCGGCGACGCGGCGCCCGCCGCCGAGGCGGAGACGCTGTACGAGTCGTTCTGCGCCCACTTGCGCGCCCAAGGCGTGCCGGTGGCCACGGGCGTCTTCGGGGCGATGATGGACGTGGAGCTGCTCAACGAGGGGCCGGTCACGCTGCTCGTGGAGACGCCTTGAGGCGCGAGCCGGCTTTGTGGTCGCTGCCGCCGGGGGCCCTGGTGCTGGCCTCGGCGTCGCCGCGGCGCCGCCGTCTGCTGAGCGAGCAGGGCCTGCGCTTCGCCGTGGTGGAGTCGGGCGTGGACGAGAGCGGCGCCGGCGGCAGTCCGGCTGGGGTGGCGCGGCGCCTGGCGCTGGCCAAAGCGCGGGCCGTGGCCCGGCGGCGGCCGCGCGCCTGGTGCCTGGGCGCGGACACCGTCGTGGCGGTGGGGTCGCGGCTGCTCGGCAAGCCGCGGGACGCCGCGGAGGCCGCGGCCATGCTGGGAGCGCTCTCCGGGCGCAAGCACGTCGTGCACACCGGCGTGGCCCTGGTGGGCCCCGGGCTCAGCGCGACGCGCGTGGTGGCGACGGCGGTGCGCTTCCGGCGGCTCGCGGCCGCGGAGATCGCGGCCTACATCGCCACGGGGGAACCCTTCGACAAGGCCGGGGCCTACGCGGCCCAGGGGCGGGGGGCGCTGCTGCTGGCGGGCATCGAGGGGGACTGGTCGAACGTGGTCGGCCTGCCCCTGGGGGCAGTGCGGGACCTGCTTGCCGAGGCGGCGGATAGGGCTGCGAGACCGCGCCGAGCCAGGGGACCGCGTGCGGCCGCCCGGGGCCGCGCCGGCGGCCCGGCCCGGCAATGATGACCGGATCGGTTGACATGGGAAGCGGCCCCGTGATAGCTTGCCGAGCTTGAAGCGGTTGTCATTTCGACAGCTACGGAGGAAGCATGCAGACGCACACGGTGAAGGGTTCCGAGGTGCGACGGGAATGGTATGTCGTCGACGCCGAGGAGCTCGTCTTGGGGAGGCTGGCCACGCGGGTGGCGGCCGTTCTCCGCGGGAAGCACAAGCCGGTCTACACGCCGCACCTCGACACGGGGGACCACGTCATCATCGTGAACGCGGCCAAGGTACGGCTGACCGGGCGCAAGGCCCAGGACAAGCGTTACTTCAGCCACTCGATGTACCCCGGCGGACTGCGCTGGCGGTCGATCCGCGAGGTGCAGGCGTCCCATCCGGAGCGCGTGCTCCTCTACGCCGTCCGGGGCATGTTGCCGAAGAACAAGCTCGGCCGCGCGATGATCAAGAAGCTCAAGGTGTACGGGGGGGCCGAGCATCCGCATGAGGCGCAGTCCCCGAAGCCGCTGCCGCTGACCTAGCCCGCGCGATCCGATCCGCCCGCAACGTTCTTGAGGAGGAGTTCCCTTGGAGACTTCGCAAAAGCCCCAGACCGGCCGGCGCAAGGAAGCCAAGGCGCGCGTGCGCCTCGTGCCCGGCTCCGGACAGCACCGGGTGAACGGCCGGCCCATCCGCGAGTACTTCCCCCGGCCGAATCACGTCCGCCACGCCGAGGAGCCCATCGTGGTCGTGCACCGCGAGGGCCAGGTGGACATCGTGGCGACGGTGCGCGGCGGCGGCCTCACCGGCCTGGCGGGGTCCGTGCGCATGGCCGTGGCCCGGGCCCTGGCGGCGGAGGACGACACGGTGCGCGCCGTGCTGCGCAAGAACGGCTTCCTGACCCGCGACTCGCGCATGGTCGAGCGCAAGAAGTACGGGCAGGCCAAGGCCCGCAAGCGCTTCCAGTTCAGCAAGCGTTAGCCGACCGGCGGCGGCGCGCCGGCCGCGCCGGGCCGCGCATCTCCGCCGCCCCCCTGCGGGGCGGCGAATCCTGCACGCCGGGCAGCTTTCGGTGGGGCCTTGCCCCGCGGCCCGGCGGAAGACGAACCGAAAGGAGAAGGGCAAGCGATGTCGGACCTCGCCATGAAGGACCTGCTGGAGGCCGGGGTGCATTTCGGCCACCAGACCCGCCGCTGGAACCCGAAGATGAAGAAGTTCATCTTCATGGAGCGCAACGGGATCTACATCATCGACCTGCAGAAGACCCTCAAGGCGGCCGCCGACGCGCGGCGCGCCGTGATCGAGACGGTCGCGGCGGGCGGCCACGTGCTGTTCGTGGGGACCAAGCGGCAAGCCAAGCTGGTGATGCAGGAGGAGGCCATCCGCAGCGGCCAGTTCCACGTCACCGAGCGCTGGCTGGGCGGTATGCTCACCAACTTCAAGACCATCAAGTCGAGCATCAAGCGGCTCAAGGACCTCGAGGCCATGGAGCGGGACGGCACCATGGAGAGTCTCTCGAAGAAGGAGGGGGCGCGCCTCGGCAAGGAGAAAGAGCGGCTGCTCGGGACCTTCGCCGGCATCAAGGAGATGGTGGGCCCGCCCAAGCTCATGTTCGTGGTGGACTCCAAGAAGGAGAAGATCGCCGTCGCCGAGGCGAACCGCCTCGGCATCCCGATCGTGGCGGTGGTGGACACCAACAGCGATCCCGACGTCATCCAGTATCCGATCCCGGGCAACGACGACGCCATCCGCTCCATCCGGCTCTTCGGGCGCATGGTGTCGGACGCGATCATCGAGGGCCACCGGGTCGCCCGCGAGGCGCCGCCGCGTGAGCAGCCCGAGGCCGAGACGGTCTCCTTCGGCGGCGACGAGCCGGAGGGCGAGCCGGCGCGGACCGCCTAGGGCGGCGCGGCAGTGAGGGTTCGCCGGCGGCGCGCCGCCGCCGGCCATCGGGAGGGGACCATTGGCACAGATCACGGCGGAATTGGTGAAGGAACTGCGGGAGCGGACGGGCGTCGGCATGATGGAGTGCAAGAAGGCCCTGGCGGAGACCGCGGGCGATGTCGACAAGGCCATCGAGTTCCTGCGCAAGCAGGGGGTGGCCGGGGCTGAGAAGAAGGCCAGCCGGAAGGCGACAGAGGGTCTGGTGGAGGCCTACATCCACCCGGGCAGTCGGGTGGGCGTGCTCCTCGAGGTGAACTGCGAGACCGACTTCGTGGCGCGCACCGACGAGTTCCAGACGCTCGTGCGCAACCTCGCCATGCACGTCGCGGCCATGAAGCCGCTGGCCGTGCGGCGCGAGGAGATCCCGGCGGAGACGGTGGATCACGAGCGGGGCATCTATGTCGAGCAGCTCAAGAACGAGGGCAAGCCGGCCCCCCTGATCGAGCGCATCGTGCAGGGCAAGGTGGACAAGTACTTCGCGGGCGTCGTCCTGCTCGAGCAGCCGTACGTGCGCGACGACAAGAAGTCGGTAGAGACGGTGGTCAAGGAAGCGATCACCAAGCTGGGCGAGAACATCGTGGTCCGCCGCTTCGCCCTCTTCCACCTGGGACAGTAGCCGCCCGCGGGCGGTCCCGACGGAGGGAGCCGTGAACCCTCGGTACCGTCGCATCCTCCTCAAGTTGTCCGGCGAGATCCTGGGCGGGCCGGGTGGCTTCGGCCTCGACGAAGGCATGATGGGATCGCTGGCCGACGAGGTCGTCGAGGTGCACGGCCTCGGGGTGCAGATGGGACTCTGCTTGGGCGGCGGCAACATCTTCCGCGGCATGGAGGCGGCGGCGCGCGGCATGGATCGCGTCGCCGCCGATCACATGGGCATGCTGGCGACGGTGATCAACTCGCTCGCCCTGCAGAACGCCGTCGAACGCCGCGGCGTGCCGACCCGGGTGCTCACCGCCATCGACATGCACCGCGTGGCCGAGCCCTACATCCGGCGCCGGGCCCTGCGCCACCTGGAGAAGGGCCGCATCGTGCTCTTCGCGGCCGGCACCGGCAACCCCTACTTCACCACCGACACGGCGGCGGCGCTGCGCGCCGTGGAGATGGGAGCCGAGGTCATCCTCAAGGGCACTCGGGTGGACGGCGTCTACGACCGGGATCCGCTCCAGGACCGGTCGGCGACGCGCTTCGAGAGCATCGCCTATCTGGACGTCCTGCAACGGGGCCTCAAGGTCATGGACGCGACCGCCATCTCGCTGTGCATGGACAATCGCCTGCCGGTGGTCGTGTTCAACATCGGCGTGCCCGGAAACCTCCGGCGGGTGGTGCTGGGGGAGGCGGTGGGCACGCGCGTGGGAGAGACGGCCGATGTCTAAGGACAAGGTTCTCGCGGAAGCCGATGAGCGCATGAAGCACACCCTCGTGCACGCCCAGCACGAGCTCGCCTCGATCCGCACCAGCAAGGCCACGCCGGCGCTGCTCGACACGGTGCGCGTCGCCTGCTACGGGTCGCACTCGCTGCTCAACCAGATCGCGCTGGTGAGCGCCCCCGAACCGCGCCTGCTGGTCGTGCAGCCGTACGACCGCACCCTCGTCAAGGAGGTCGCCAAGGGCATCCAGGCGAGCGAGCTGGGCTTGAACCCGGTGGACGACGGCAGCGTCATCCGGGTGCCCATCCCGGCCCTCACCGAGGAACGGCGCAAGGACCTGGTGAAGCTGTGCGGCAAGCTCACCGAGGAAGGGCGGGTGGCGGTGCGCCAGATCCGGCGCGACGCCATGGAGCACCTCAAGAAGCGCAAGAAGGACGGCGAGCTCTCCGAGGACGACGAGAAGAAGGCCGAGAAGGAGATGCAGACCCTCACCGACCGCATGATCGAGCGCCTCGACGAGATGCTGAAGAAGAAGACCGCCGAGGTCATGGAGGTCTAGGCTCCGTCTGAAGACGCCGCGCCGCCGCGTTGCCGGCGCCGGTGGGCCAGATGCCAGGAGCGACGACGACGGCGGATCCGCTGCGATCCGCCGAGGAGGAGCGACGCCACAGATGACCCACCGCCGCCGGCAACCCGCAGGGCCGGGCCGGCTAGCGTCGCCGCTCGGCGTCGCTCGTCGTCGGCAGCCCGTCGAGGGGCTGGTCTCCTCGCCGCTCCTGGAGCGGCTCGCTCCCTGGCCGGGCGCGGTTCGCGCGGCGTTCTCGGACGGAGCCTAGGCCCCGGGGCGGCTCGTCGATGCCTCCCGCCAGATCCGTGCGCAGCCTGACCCCCGAGCGGCTCACCTCGCGGGGCCCCATCCCCCGCCACGTGGCCATCATCATGGACGGCAACGGCCGCTGGGCGGCGCGCCGCGGGGTGCCGCGCCTGTGGGGCCACCGGGCGGGGCGCAAGGCGGTGCGCGAGGCGATCCGCGGCGCCCTCGACCTCGGCGTCGAGATCCTCACCCTGTACACCTTCTCCACGGAGAACTGGGCCCGGCCGCGCCGCGAGGTGCAGGGCCTCATGCGCTTCCTGGTGCGGACGCTGCGCGAGGAGGTCGAGGAGCTGGACCAGAACGGCGTGCGGCTGCAGATCATCGGCCGCCTCCAGGACCTGGCGCCCGAGGTGCGGGAGGTGCTGGACGAGGCGGTGGAGCGACTGGCGGGCAACCGCCGCCTGCGGCTGGTGCTGGCGCTGTCGTACAGCGGCCGCGCCGAGCTGGTGGACGCGGTGCGCGGCGTGGTGGCCGAGGCGCGCCGGCCCGGGGCCGCGGCGGTGGACGAGAAGCTCATCGAGCGTCACCTCTACACCGCGGGACTGCCCGACCCGGACCTCCTGATCCGCACCAGCGGCGAGATGCGGCTCTCGAACTTCCTGCTCTGGCAGGTGGCGTACACGGAGCTGTGGGTCACCGCCCTCTTGTGGCCCGACTTCCGCCGTCGGCACTTCTTCCAGGCGGTGGAGGATTTCCAGGGGCGGGAGCGGCGCTTTGGGCGCCACGGCTGAGCGGGGGGGAGCCGCGGCGCCCGCCGGGGCGGGGCGCCGCAGCCTGGGCGGCGACGGCTCGCTGCCGTGGCGCATTGGCAGCGCCGTCGTCTTCCTGCCGATCCTTTACCTCCTGGTGCGGCGCGGCGGCCTCTTCTTCTTCGCATTCGTCGCGCTGCTGATCGTCCTGGGGCTGTGGGAGTTCTTCGGTCTGATGGCGGCGCAGGGCCTGCGCCCGTATCGCGCGCTCGGCCTCGGGTCGGGGGTGGCGGTGGCGTGGTTCGTGTACGCCGGGCTGCCGACGCACGCCAACCTCTTCCTGACGGCGTTCCTCCTCGGCGTGATGGCCCTCGAGCTCCTGCGGCCCCGGGCCCAGGGCGTGGGCCCGATGAGCGTCACGCTGTTCGGCGTGCTCTACGTCGGCTGGCTCTCCGCGCACCTGCTCTACCTGCGCGAGCTGCCGACCGAGCTGGGGCTGCCGTACGGCGACGGGGCGTCGCTGGTCTTCCTGGCGCTGGTGCCCACCTGGGCGTGCGACACGGCGGCGTACGCGGTCGGCATGGCGTTCGGGCGGCGGCGGTTGCTGCCCGCGGTGAGCCCCAAGAAGTCGGTCGAGGGGTCGCTCGCCGGGCTGGCGGCAGCGGTGGCGGCCGTGCTCGGGGCCCGCGCCTGGTTCGTGCCCTTCCTCTCACTGGCCGACGCGCTCGTCCTCGGAACGGCGATCGGGGTCTTCGGGCAGGTCGGCGACCTGGCGGAGTCCCTGCTGAAGCGCAGCAGCCGCGCCAAGAACTCCGGGGAGGTCATCCCCGGCCACGGCGGGGTGCTCGATCGCTTCGACTCGCTCCTCTTCACCGCCCCCCTGGTCTTCTACTACCTGAAGCTCGCGGTCTACGGGGCGCCGTAGCGTGCGCGACCTGGCGATCCTGGGATCCACCGGCAGCATCGGGCAGAGCACGCTCGACGTGGTGCGCCGGCATCCGGGGCGTTGGCGCGTGGCGGCGCTGGCGGCGCGGCACAACGCCGCGCGCCTGGCGGAACAGGTGCGCGAGTTTGCGCCGGGGCTGGTGGCGGTGGGGGACGCGGCCACGGCGCGGGATCTGGCGGAGCGGCTGCGCGGCGGCGCGCCGATCCGCCAGCCGGAGATCCGTAGCGGCCTCGACGCCTTGGTGGAGGCCGCCGCCGCGGGCGACGTCGTGCTCAACGCGGTGGTCGGCGCGGCCGGCCTGCGCCCGTCGCTCGCCACGGTGCGGCGCGGGGCGCGCCTGGCGCTCGCCAACAAGGAGAGCCTGGTGCTGGGCGGGGAGCTGGTCACCGCCGCGGCGCGGGCTGCGGGGGCGGAGATCCTGCCCGTCGACAGCGAGCACGCGGGACTCTTCCAGTGCCTGGCGGGCGGCAGCGTGGACGACGTGGACCGCCTCGTGCTCACCGCGTCGGGGGGGCCGCTGCGCCGCCACCCCGATTGGCGGCGCGCCACTCCCGCGGAGGTGCTGGCGCATCCCGTGTGGCGCATGGGCGCGCGCATCACCACCGACTCGGCCACGCTGCTCAACAAAGGCCTGGAGGTGATCGAGGCGCGGTGGCTCTTCGGCGTGGAGCTGGAGCGCATCGCCGTGCTGGTGCATCCGCAGGCGGCGGTGCATGCGCTCGTGGAGTGGCGCGACGGCTCGGTGACGGCGCAGCTGGCCGTGCCGGACATGCGGCTGCCCATCCAGATGGCGCTGGCCTGGCCGGACCGCCTGGCGGCGCCCATCCCGCGCCTCGATCTGGCGGCGATCGGCGTGCTCGAGTTCGAGGGGGTCACGACCGAGCGCTTCCCGTGCTTCGCGCTGGCGCAGCGGGCGGCGGCGGCCGGCGGCCTGGCGCCGACGGTGCTCAACGCCGCCGACGAGGTGGCGGTGGAGCTGTTCCACGCCGGGCGCATCTCGCTCGGGGAGCTGCCCGACCTGCTGAGCGCCGCGCTCGACGCGCACCCCTCGGGGGCCGCCGATTCCCTCGAGGCGATCGAGGCGGCCGACGCGTGGGCGCGCCGCGAGACTCGGCGGCGAGCGGAGCGGCGTTGAGCGCGGGGGTGCGCTCCGGCGCGACGACGTGCCCGCCGGCGGGCGCGGAGGTGCGCCGCGTGCTCGTGGTGCGCCGCCGGGCCCTCGGGGATCTCGTGCTGTCGCTGCCGGCGCTGGCCCGGCTGCGCCGGGGACTGACGGGGGCGCGCATCGATCTGCTCGTCGATTCGCCGCTGGTCGCGGTGGCGCAGGCCTGGGCGGCGGTGGACCGGGTGCTGGCTTTCCCCGAGCGGGGGGCCGGACCGAGCCTGGCGCGGGCGGCAGCTCTCTGGCGCCTGGCGCGCGATCTGGCGCGGGAGCGCTACGATCTCGTGGTGGACCTGCACTGCACGCCCCAGACCGCGTTGCTCTGCCGGCTGACCGGCGCCCCGCGCCGCGCCGGCCTCGACCTGCGGGGCCGCCGTTGGGCGTACACGACGCGCGTGGCGCGCAGCGGCGGAGCTGCCGGTCCCGGCGGTCGCCCGCGCTACGTCGCGGCGGCGCTGGAGGATCTCGTGCGGGGAGCGCTCGGGGATGGCGGTGACGGCGGCGGCGAGGCGGTCGAGCCGCGGCTGGCGCGGGCGGCTGGCGCGGGGGGGCCGCTGCGGGCCGCGGACGCAACGCGGCGCGTGGCGATCGCCCCGGGAGCGACGTGGCGGGCCAAGGGCTGGAGCGGAGCCTCGTACCGCGAGGTCGCGCGGCGGCTCGCCGTCGAGCGGAGAGCCCAGGTGACCGTGTTCTGGGGCCCCGGCGAGGGCGCTCTGGCCCAGGCCGTAGCCGAGGACCTGCCGGGCGTCGAGATCGCGCCGCCGGGGGACGTGATGCAGCTGGCCGAGCGGTTGCGCGGTTTCGACCTGCTGATCTCCGGGGACTCCGGAGCGCGCCACATCGCCATCGCCGCGGGCGTGCGCACGCTGGCGCTGTTCGGCCCGACCGACCCGTGGACCGCCACGCCGCCCGGCGGCCGGCACCGCTGGCTGCGCCATCCCATCGCCTGCGCGCCCTGCCAGCGCACCGCGTGCGAGCTGTCGGCCAACCACTGCCTGGCGCGGATCGCGCCCGCCGACGTGTTCGCGGCAGCCGCGGAGATGCTCGCGTGAGGGCCGCGGGGTCCTATCCGGCGCCCGGCTCCGTGCCGGTCTCGGTGCTCATCCCCACCCGGGACGAAGCGGCCCAGATCGATGCGTGTCTGGCGTCGGTCGCCTGGGCCGCCGAGGTGGCGGTGGTGGACTCGGAGAGCGCCGACGCCACGGCCGAGCGGGCGCGGGCCGCGGGCGCGGCGGTCTGGGTCCGGCGTTTCGACGGTTACGGGCCGCAGAAGAACTGGGCGCTCGAGCGGCTGTCACACCCGTGGGCGCTGTGCGTGGACGCCGACGAACGCGTAACTCCGGAGCTGGCGCTGGAGATCGAAGGGGCGCTGGCTGGCGCCGCGGGGCCGGCCGGCGCTACCGCGGCGCCGGGCGGCGCCGCGGGCTACCGGATCCCGCGGCTGAATCACTTCCTGGGCCGCCGCGTCACCCGCTGCGGTTGGGGCGGGGACCGCGTGCTGCGCCTCTTCCTGCGGGCGCGGGGGCGTTTCGACGCGCCGCGCGTCCACGAGCGCGTGCAGCTCGACGGGCCGTGCGGCGATCTGGCATCGCCGTTGCTCCACTACCCGTACCGGACCTGGGCGCAGTGTGAGGACAAGCTGTGGCGCTACGGCGTGGCCGGCGCCCTCGAAGCGTATGCACGCGGGCGCCGGGCCGGGCCGCCCGACATGTGCCTGCGGCCGCTGGGCCGCTTCGCGCGCATGTACCTGCTGCAGGGCGGGCTGCTC
>CAYLSO010000226.1:0-1601 GCA_964386525.1 uncultured bacterium | reverse complement strand
CCGGGCGCCCGACACCGCCGACTACGTCCGCTACGCGCAGGTGGTCAGCGGCCTGCCCCACATCGCCGCGCAGAGCACGGCCTTCATCCCGGCCGACGTCCCCAGCCGCATGTCGGATTCGTATCGCCTCTTCCTGAGCCTGCTCTACGGAGAGAAGCCGGTGGTCACCGGGGCGTTCACCATCGAGGCCTTCGACGTCATGCGCGACCTGCAGATGGCGGTGCGCGGCGACGCGGCGGCCCTGCGCGAGCGGCCGCTGACCGTCTTCTCGTGCTGCCCGACCGCGCCCATCAAGTGGAGTGACGTCACCAGCCAGAACGTCGTGGACTGCGCGCGCTCGGGCATCCCCGTCGAATTCATCTCGATGCCGCTGGCCGGCTTCATGTCGCCGGTGACGCTCGTGGGCTCGCTCGTCCAGCACGCCGCCGAGACCTTGAGCGGCCTGGTGTTGAGCCAGCTGGCGAGCCCGGGGGCGCCGGTCCTGTGGGGCGGCTCGCCGGCCATCTTCGACATCCGCTACGAGACCACGCCGATGGGTGCGATCGAGACCATGATGCTCGACTGCGCCTACAGCGAGATCGGCCACCACCTCGGGCTGCCGACCCAGGCCTACATCGCGCTCAGCGACGCCAAGCAGCTCGACGCCCAGGCCGGGCTGGAGACCGGCATCGGGGCGACGCTGGCCGCGCTGTCGGGGATCGACAGCGTGTCCGGCCCCGGCATGCTGGACTTCGAGAGCTGCATCAGCCTCGAGAAGCTCGTCGTCGACCACGAGATCTGCGGCATGGTGCAGCGCCTGACGCGCGGCATCACACCGCGCGACGACTTCCCGGCGCGCCCGCTGTTCGAGGAGCTGCTGCGCGAGAAGCACCTGCTCATCGCCAAGCACACGCGCCGCCACCTGCGCGCGGAGATCGCGTTCCCGGGGCCGGTCATCGACCGCGCCAACCTGGCGCGCTGGCAGGCGGAGGGCGGGCTCACGCTCGGCGAGCGGGCGCGGCTCGAGGTTGCGCGGCTGGTGGAGGCGTACCGGCCGTCGCGTCTGGGCGACGACGCCAAGCGCGAGCTCACGCGGCGCATGGAGGCCGAGGCGCGCCGGGTCGGGCTCGCCGCGCTGCCGGCGCGGCCCGCGTGAGGAAGCGGGCCGCGTGAGGGAGCGGATCGCCTGGGCCGCGGCGGAGTCGGCGCCGGCGCGCGCCGAGGCATTGCGCTTGCAGGGTCTGCCGTCGGGGCAGGCGCCGTCGTCGCGCATCGGTGCGCTGCTCGATGCGGCTCTGGCCGAGTACCTGCAAGCGGCCGAGCCGCGGGCGCTGGTCGAGGAAATCGGGGGCGAGGATTTCGCGGAGGTCTACGGCGGCGAGGGGCGCAACGCGCCGGCCACGCCGCTCGAGGCCGTCTACGCGAAGGCCGAGAGCCTGGCGCTGTTCGTCGCGACGGTGGGGGAGCCGCTCACGCGGCGCATCCGGGAGCTCTTCGGGCAGCACCACCCGGCGCCGGCGGCGATGCTGGATTCTGTGGCGTCGGCGGCCGCCGACGGGCTGGCCGAGCGGCTGGCGGCGCGGTTCGCGGGCGACGACGACGGGACGCGTGCCCTGGCCTAC
>CAYLSO010000225.1:0-5718 GCA_964386525.1 uncultured bacterium | reverse complement strand
GGAGCAGCGGCTGGTCGCGAGCTGCACGATCGTCCACGTCATCCACCACGACACGCTGGGACCGGGCGGGAGTCCCGGACCGTGAGGAGGACATGACGCACGATCACGCGCAGCCCGCGCCGGACGGTGTCCGCACTGCGTTCCTCGTGGCCGCGGGGCTCAACATCGCCTTCGTCATCTTCGAGGTCGTCTTCGGGTTCCGCTCCGGCTCGCTCGCCCTGCTCTCGGACGCCGGTCACAACCTCGGCGACGTGCTCGGCCTGCTCTTCGCCTGGGCGGCGGTCCTTCTCGCCCGACGGCCCCCCAGCGCGCGGCGCACGTATGGCCTGCGCCGATCCACCATCCTGGCGGCGCTGGCCAACGCTGTGGTGCTGCTGATCGCAGTGGGAGCCGTTGCGCTCGAAGCGGTTCAGCGACTCCGCCATCCGGGTCCCGTCGCCGCGCCCACGGTGATTGCCGTGGCTTCACTCGGCATCGTCGTGAACAGCCTCAGCGCCTGGATTGTGGGGCACGGCCGCCGCGACGATGTGAACGTGCGTGCCGCCGCGACACATCTCGCGGCGGACGCGGCCGTCTCCCTCGGCGTCGTTCTCTCCGGGGTGGCCCTGATCTTCACTCATTGGTCGTGGCTTGACCCCCTCGTCAGCCTGCTGGTGAGCGCGCTCATCGTGGCCAGCACTTGGGGGATCCTCCGCGAGTCGCTGAATCTGGCGGTAGACGCTGTGCCTGCACGCATCGATCCGCGGGCGGTCAGGGCGTATCTCGAGGCGGTGCCGGGCGTCGTCGACGTGCACGACTTTCATGTCTGGGCCATGAGCACGACCGAAGTCGCCCTGACGGCCCACCTCGTGACCGCCAGCGCGGCGCGGATGGACGAGGTCACGGCCGAGGTCGCGCACGAGCTGAAGGCGCGCTTCGGCATCGGACACCCGACGCTCCAATGGGAGAGCACGGGCCGCGCGCAGCCCTGCCGGCAGGGCGGATCGCCGTGACCTGAGCCGGGCCGCATGAGCGCGGAGGCGATGCGCTCCCGCTCCCCCGGCCAGGCAGGCACAAGCTGCAGAGAACCGTGTTGACGCAGAGACTCTCCGCGCTGCCAGCCCCGCGGGCCGACCCCGAGGGCGCACGGGGCTCCCTCTAGCCCCACGTGCACCCACCCTACGCGTCCGTCCCCAACGAATGGAGGCTGCGGGATGACCCGCAACTGCACTCACCAGCGAAACCGTGCGGTTTCCGCGCGGGCCCTGGGGATCGCCCTCGCCGCCGTGTCCCTTGCGCCGGCAGTGGCCCATTGCCTGGCCGCCCGTCGTTATTCGTGGCGGGGTCAGGATGCTGACCGGGCCCTCAAATGGCTCGGTCAGGCCCGGAGGGTCGCGATGTCGATGACGAATCGGTAGCGCACGTCGCTTCTGAGCATGCGCTCGTACGCCTCGTTGATCTTGTCGACCGGGATGACCTCGATGTCCGCGACGATCTTGTGCGCGGCGCAGTGGTCGAGCATCTCCTGGGTCTGGGCGATGCCCCCGATCAGCGAGCCGGCGAGTCGCTTGTTTCCGATGATGAGCGAGAAGGCGGACACCGGCGTCGGCTCGGGCGGGGCGCCGAGCAGCACCATCGCGCCGAAGGGACGCAGCAGGCCGAGGTACTTGTTGTAGTCGTGCGCGACCGAGACGGTGTCGACGAGCAGGTCCAAGCGGCCCGCCAGCTTCTTGAACGTCGCCTCTTCCCCGGTCGGCTCGAAGGCGTGCGCACCCAGCCGGCGTGCGTCGGCCTCCTTGGACCGCGAGGTGCTGAGCACGGTGACTTCGGCGCCCATCGACGCCGCGAGCTTGACCGCCATGTGGCCGAGGCCGCCGAGACCGACCACCCCGACGCGGTCGCCCGGCTTGCAGTTCCACTGGCGCAGCGGCGAGTATGTGGTGATGCCGGCGCAGAGCAGCGGCGCGGCGCCGGCCGGGTCCAGGCCGGCCGGGACTTTGAGGGCAAACCGCTCGTCGACGACCACCCGCGTCGAGTAGCCGCCGAAGGTCGGCGTGCCCCGGTCCATCTCGGTGCCGTTGTACGTCCAGGCGACGCCCTTCTGGCAGAACTGCTCGGTGCCGTGCTGGCAGGGCTCGCAATCGCGGCACGAGTCGACCATGCACCCGACGCCGGCCAGGTCGCCCACGGCGAACTTGGTGACGGCCTTGCCGACCTGGCTGACCCGGCCGACGATCTCGTGGCCCGGGACCATGGGGAAGATCGCCCCGGACCACTCGTCGCGCGCCTGGTGGATGTCGGAGTGGCAGACTCCGCAGAACAGGATGTCGATCAACGCGTCATGAGGACCAGGCTCGCGGCGCCCGATCGTGAGCGGACCGAGCGGCTTGCCTGCGGAACTCGCAGCCCAGGCGGGTGTCTTCAGCATGGCTTTCTCTCCAAGGGTCAGTTGGCTTTCGTCTTCGAAGGAGCGCGGACAGCCGAGCCGGCACGGCCGAGAGGGTAGCCAGCGCCAAGCCCCGTGGCGCTGGCATGACGCGCCAGTGACGGAGCCCATCCACGCGAGAGGCTCGGACGTCACCTTACCAGAGACCGGGGCACGTCCCATCAGGATTCCCCGCCTGGCGGCATCTGCAGTACATTCCCCGGCGAAGGCAGATCGCGGCCGGCGGGCCGCACCCCGCTCCAGGGAGGGACGCCGATGACTGCTGCAGCTCCGATTCCGACGCGACACGGGTTTCGTTCCAGTTGGCTCGTGATGCTCGCGGTCTCCCTTGCGTGCCTTGTGAGCTGCGCGGGCCCCGCCAAGCTAGCGCGCAGGAGCCAGGAGCAGCTCGCCGAGGGCCAGGTCAAGAAAGCCTACGAGACCGCGCTCAAGGCCGTCCGCAAGGATCCCTACAACGAGGCGGCGCGCGCCGCCCTGGGGGACGCGGGCGCGGCGCTGATGGCCTCCGAGCTGCGGACCCTGCGGAGCACGGTGCTGGTCGATACCGTCGCGGCCGCCGAGGTCGCGCTGCGGATGGGGACGATCCGCGAGGAGACCGCCCCGTACGGCGTGACCTTGCCGCTCGACTCCCTCGCCGCGGCACAGGAGGGCGCGGTCCGCGCGGGAGCGGCCCGGGTGTTCCTGGGACTCGGCGACGAGCAGATGTCGGCGGGCTACCCTAAGGCCGCCCATGGGCAGTTCCTCGCCGCCCGGCGATTCGACCCCGACAGCAAGGAGATCGACGCCCGCCTCCGGCAGAGCTACGACGCGGCGGTGGACCGTGTCCTGGTGGCGCCGGTCAGCGTGGAGATCCGCACCCCCATCGACCGCGAGGCTCTCTCGGAGCAGATGTACGAAGCCCTGGCCTCATACACCGAGAGCGATCTCCAGTTCACGGAGCTGCTCGGCCGCGGGGAGGCGTGGGAGGAGATGCTCTCCATGCCTCCGGGCCGCCTGACGCGCGACCGGGCCATCCGGATCGCCCGCAAGGCCGGGACGACACGCGTGGTCTGGCTGCGCGTCTACGGCGATCGCGTCGCCTCCCACTCCGAGACGTTCACGGGCACCTTCTATCACGAGGTGAAGCGCAAGCGCGCCGACGGCACCGAGGCCCTGGTCGTGGAGGAGGTCGGCTTCCGGGCCGGGATGCAGGACATCTGGGCTTCGGTCGCCCTGGAGTGCGAGGTCTACGACCTCGCCGACGACCGCGTGGTCGCGCGGCGGACCGCCGAGCGCGGCGCCGGCCTGCGCGCCCTGCGCTGCGACTCCGGGTTCCCGGGCGATCCGGACGACTATCGGCTCTACACCCCGGCCATGGAGAGCGCCGACAGGAACCGGTGCCGGGAGCTCCGCGAGCAGTGGTCGGAATCCATGGGGAGCCTGTCGGTCGCGGACTTCATCAAGCAGGCAAACGCCACGACCAAGGCCATCGCCTTCGGCCGCTCCAAGCACTACGGCCGGGCCTCCCGGAACAACCGTGCGTACGACATCTATTACGGATCGCCGCCGGCCGAGGCGCTGCTCATCGGCAATGCCCTCCAGGATTCGTGGCGCGAGGCGGCGGCGGCGCTGCAGGAGTCGGATCAGAACTGAGAATCAGGGCGTAGGCTCCCCGCCAAGCAGACGGCTGCAAAGCAGACTCCGGGGGCTCAGACTCCGCAAGTCCAACGGCCCGACGCCAGCCGCTTACCGGCCCGGCTCGCGAATCAGTTGACGAGCGTCACCCGCCGGGTGGCGGAGAAGGCACCGGCAGTCAGGCGGTAGAAGTAGACGCCCCGCGGCACCACGTGCCCGTTGTCGTCGCGGCCGTTCCATGCCGCGGTCTGCTTGCCGGCCGGCACGCGCGCACCCTGTACGAGCGTCCGGACCAGGCGACCCGACACGTCGTAGACTCCCAGGTAGACAGCTTCGGCCTGCGGCAGATCGTAGTGAATGGCCGCTCCCAGAGCGGTCGGGTTCGGATAGCAGGGATGCAGAGCATAGCCCGCAGCCGCCGGGGCGGGCCCGACCGCCACGAGGTCGCTCGCGACCTCGAGGTAGTTGAGGTTGAACCCGCCGCTCGCGGCCACGAACCTGATGATCTGCGCGCCGGCCGCGAGCGTCGCGGTCGTCGAGACGGTCGTCCAGGATTGCCAGCCGCCGGTGACCGGCACCACGATGTCACCGGTCTCGCCGCCACCGGCCTTGACGCGGAACGCGCCTCCGCTCGACAGCGACGCGACGCGGGCATTGATGATGTACCGGCCGGCCCACGGAACGTCCACCGTGTACTCGAGCCACTCGCCGGCGTTCAGCCAGCCCAAGTTGTAGCCGCCGCCAGCGTCCGAGCAGGACTCGATGTCGACGCCCTCGCCGGTCCGGTACCGCCCGCCGCTGTTGCCGGCATCCATGTCGTGATAGGCGACGCCTTCGCCCCCGAGGTCGTAGTTCTCGGCTTCGATCCTCGTCGGCAGGTGGAAGGGCTGCCCGAGATAGGCGGCCTGGCCGCATCCGGCGCCGACCGTGACGTCAACGGCATCGGTACTCGCGCTGCCGAGATCGTCGAGGACCCGGGCCACGATCTCGTAGCACCCGTCGGAGACGGAGGCCCAGGTGAAGCTGTAAGGCGCCGCCGTGTCGGCGCCCAGGTAGGTCGCGCCGCAGTAGAACTCCACCCTTGCCACGGAGCCGTCCGCGTCGGACGCATCTGCGGTGATCGTGGCGTCGCCCGCCGGCACGGTGGCGCCCCACGTCGGCGCCGTAATGGTCACCACCGGCGGGACATTGACGATGTCTTCATAGACCCTGACGTAGTCGACGAGGAGTTCCTGCGGCAGGCTCGCAGTGATGCAGCCGCCGTCGGTGCACCCCGTGTAATTGCCGCCGACGGCGGTGTTCAGGATGATGTAGAACGGCTGGTCGAACGGCGCGCGCGGATTGCCGGGGGCGGCGTTCGTGTACCACTGGTCGCTGGTCCGCGTCATGAAGAGCACGCCGTCGACGTACCAGCGGATCGTATCGGGCTCCCATTCGACGGCGTAGATGTGGAAATCGCCGGCGAAGTTCGCTCCTCCCAGAGAATAGGATCCGCTCGTCGACGTGTTGGACGGCCAGGTGCCGCCGTAGTGGAGCGCGCCGCCGACGGAGGTCGTGGCGTTGGCGGACTCCATGATGTCGATCTCGCCGCTGGCGGCCCAGCCGCCGTATACTTCGTCCTCGGGCATCATCCAGAACGCCGGCCACATGCCGCCGCCGGTAGGGATCTTGGCCCTCAT
>CAYLSO010000224.1:0-1872 GCA_964386525.1 uncultured bacterium | reverse complement strand
GCGTTCTCGGCTTCGGTCGCCGCGCATCGGGAGGGGACATGGCCGCTGCCGGCCGACGAGCCCGCCGAGTGGATCGAGGCGCGCGCCGTGATCCTCGCCACCGGCGGCCTGTCGTTCCCACGGACCGGCAGCGATGGGACGGGGTACACGCTGGCCACGGCGTTGGGCCACACCCTCGTTCCGCCGGTGCCGGCGCTGACGCCGCTGGCCGGAGAGGATCCGCTGTGTACCGCGGCCCAGGGGCTCAGCGCCGACGCCGAGCTAACGCTCTGGGCCGCCGGCAAGCGCGAGGTCACGGTGCGCGGCCCGCTTCTGGTGACGCACTTCGGCTTCTCCGGGCCGGCCGCACTGGACCTGTCGCGCCACTGGCTGCGCACGAGCGAGGCGGGCGAGCGGCGCGTCACGGCGAGCTTCGTCCCGGGCCAGACGCGGGAGGCCTTGCTCGCCGCATGGATCGCCAAGGTGGCGGAGGCCCCCTACTCCACCGTGCGGCGCTTCCTGGTGCGCCGCCTGCCCGAGCGCCTGGCGGAGATCCTCTGCGCCGAAGCGGGCGTCGAGCCCGCCACCCAGATCAGCCAGGTGCCGCGCGCCAAGCGTGCCGCGTTCATCGAGCGGGTCTGCGCCCGACCGCTCGTTATCACCGGCACCCTCGGCTACGAGAAGGCCGAGTGCACCGCCGGCGGGGTGCCCTTGTCCGAGGTGGACGCCAGCACGCTGGAATCGCGGCGCTCGGCGGGGCTCTACCTCAGCGGCGAGATCCTCGACGTCGAGGGGCGATTGGGCGGCTTCAACTTCCAATGGGCCTGGTCGAGCGGGACGGTGGCGGGGAGGGCGGCGGGAAAAGCGGCGCTCGCGCAACCTTGATGACGTCATGAGTTGCCACCGCGAGTCCACCTGCCCCTGAATCTACTCGATTTCTAGGCGAGTGGGCGCGGAGCTCGAGATTGCGGCACCCGACCCGGAATGGGGCGGCGGGCCGCCTCGCCGCCCGCCGTCCCGCTGACCTACCCCGTCCTGCACGGTGCTAGCTCAAACTCACCTGCCGGGCAGCGCTGCCGGCCCAGCCGAGGACCTACGCCTTCCACCCCGCCAGGATCTGGATGTAGTTCGCCCGCTCGTAGGCCTTCGGGTCGGGCGACTTCACGAGGTTCATGCTGCCCCGCATCTGGGCGAGCGACTCGTATTCGTGCTCCTCGAGCCACCGCGACAGCTCCTCGCGCAGCTGCCGCAGCTGTCCCGGCCCCTTCTGGAGCAGGGCCGAGACGATCTGGACCGCGTGGGCGCCGGCCATGACCGCCTTCTCGACGTCCAGTGCCGTGTGCACCCCCCCGGACACGGCCAGCGCCGGACGCAGCCGGCCGGAGAGGATCGCCAGCCACCGCAGGCGCAGGTTCAGCTCGGCCGAGGTCGAGTACTCGAGCGACCGCTTGACCTCGAGCTGCTCGACGTCGATGTCCGGCTGGTAGAAGCGGTTGAACAGCACCAGGCCGTCCGCCCCGGCGGCCTCCAGCCGGCGCGCGAAGTGCGGCAGCGACGAGTAGAACGGCCCCAGCTTCACGGCCACGGGGATCGTGACGTTCTTCTTGACCTCCTTCACCATCTCGACCGCCGTGCCCTCGACCTGCTCCGCGGTCACGGCGGGATCGGTCGGCACGTGGTAGACGTTCAGCTCGAGCGCGTCGGCCCCCGCCTGCTGCATCTGCCGGGCGTAGGAGAGCCAGCCGCCCAGGGTGACGCCGTTGAGCGAGGCGATCACCCGGAGCTTCACCGCGGCCTTGATCTTGGCGATCTGCTCGAGGTAGTCGTGCGGGCCGAGCCGGTAGGCCTCGGGCCGCGGGAAGTAGGACGTCGCCTCGGCGGAGGCCTCCGCGT
>CAYLSO010000223.1:0-33195 GCA_964386525.1 uncultured bacterium | reverse complement strand
ATCGCCTCTTATCCGCGCCAAGAACACCGCGTTCGAATGCGCTCTCCCCTCCGCGACCTCGTCGCCCATCTCGCGCGCCAGCCGCAGGGCCTGCTCCAGCGCCCGATCCGCCTCCTCGAGCCGCCCCATCCGTGGATAGATGGCGGTGAGCCGATTCCACGCGGTGAAGCGTTCGGAGAGCGCGTCGCTCGGAGCGATCTCGAGTGCCCGGAGCGCCGACCGCTCGGCGGCCTGGAGATCGCCCCGGATCATGGCGATCCACGCGCGCTCGCTGAGGACGGACGCGCGGACGGCGGCCGCAGCGGCACCGTCGCGCTGGGGGAGCGCCGACACCCGGCGCTCGCATTCGTCGAGCAAAGTGGCAGCTCGGCCGTACTCCGCCAGCCCGCGCTGCGCCACCGCCGCCCGCAGGCAGCCGCGCGCCGCCGCCAGCGGGTCCTCCCGGGTCGTGGTCTCGAGGTCCGCATAGCGTTCCCAGAGGGCGCCGGCATCCTGGAAGCGCTGTGCCTTCTCGGCCGCCAGCGCCGCCTCCTCGAGGTGCGCCGGCAGCAACTCGCCGAGCTGCTCGCGGGCGTTGAGCCGCAGTTGGGCGCGAATCCACGCGCGGGACGCGGTGAGAACCTCGTCGGGCCAACCGGCGAGTGCGTCGAGCGCGCGCTGCGGCTCCTCGGCGGCGATCCACAGCGCCGCGGCGTGCTCGGGGCGGTCGGCCAGGGCTTCGGCCGCGCGCGCCGCCAGGGCGCGACGCCGCCCGGGCTCCAAGCGCCGGCGCGCGATGTCGCACGCCGCCAGCGGCTGGGCGCGGACGATCTCCCCGTCGGGCGTGTTCTCGATGACCGCCAAGGCGGCGTCTAGTACCTCGGCCTGCGCCTCGGCGCCGGCCTCGGCCACGTGCGCGACGGTCTCGGCCGCAGCCTCGCCACCCAGTTCCGCCAGCGCCGCCAGCCAGACGCGCCCAGCCGGCGACAGCGCCGCGAGGCGCGTTTCGAGCAGGGTCTCCAGCCCCGGCAGCGCCGCGGGCAGGACCGCGCCCGACGGCATGCGCCACCGGTCGTCCTCGCGCACGAGCGAGCGCTGTTCGATGCAGGCCAGCAATGCCGCTTCGATCCACAGCGGCAAGCCGCCGGAGAGCCGGTGCACCGCCTGCTCGATCTCCGGGAGAACCGCGCCACCCAGTTCCAGCCGGACCAGACGCGCGGTCTGCCCGGCGCTCAGGGAGGGGAGCGCAAGGGCGAGCGGCGCCTCGCCGAGCCACGGGCCTGCGGCGATGACGCGGAAGTCCTCGAACGCCGAGGTCGCGCCCGCAACGGGCTCCGCCCACGACAGCACGACCAGCGCCCCGGCGGGGATGCTCGACGCGAGCACCGTGCGGGCGATTTCAAAATCTCCGGCCGTGCCCAGGTGCAGGTCCTCCAGCGCGAGGCAGACGGGCCGGCGCCCCGCCAGCGCGGCCAGCACCTCCACCCAGGCGGACTCCCGCCGCTCGAGTCCCAGCACGACGCCGATCCGGCGCAGCCACTCGCGGCCTCCGTCCGAGCGGCCGGCGCAGGAGACGACGACGGCCCTGCCGCCGGCCAGCTCGGCCCGCAGCGCCAGCTCGCGCAGGAACCGGGAGCGCCCCACGCCCGGCGCTCCGGTGAGGAGCACGGGCGGCCCGGCGGCGTCGAGCCGGCCCTCGACGAGGTCCAGCTCGGCGTCGCGGCCGAGGATGGCTCCCCGGACCAGCGCCGCCACACCGCTCGCGGGGGCCGCTCCCGACACGCGCCGGGCCACGGGCTGCAGGGCCTCCCACACTTCGCCGGCCGACCCGGGTCGCGCCAGCGGATCCCGCTCCAGCAGGCGGAGGACCATGTGTTCCAACTCGTCGGGCACCCCGAGCACCCGCAGCGGCAGGGGAGACGGCGCGCGCTCGTGCTGCGAGCGCAGCACCTCACCGACCGTGCGCCCCGGGAAGGGCGACCGGCCGGTGAGGGCCACGTAGAGGGTCACGCCCAGTCCGTAGAGATCGGAGCGCGGTGTCGGGGCGGCGCCGTCGAGGACCTCGGGTGCGGCGAACCCGGGAGTGCCGCGCGGCCGCTCACCCGCTCCGGCCCGCCCCGAGAGCCCGAAGTCCACCAGCCGGATGTCACCGGGGAAGCGGATGCGGCTGCCTGCCACCAGGACGTTGGCCGGCTTCACGTCCCCATGGACGAGCCCCGCCGCGTGCAGGGCCCCCAGCCCGGCACAGGCACCTTCGATGGCGGCGAGAACGCCCCCGAGATCTGCCGTCGACAGCACGTCTGGGAGGGCCGGGCCCTCGACGAGCTCCATGGTGAAGTACGGCACGCCGTCCTCGAGGAAGCCGTAGTCGTGGACCTGGACGATGTTGGGGTGGACCAGCTCCGCCAGGCGCGCGAACTCCTGCTTGAGCGCCTCTGCCGGCACGGCCCCGCCGGCCGTGAGGCATTTGATGGCGATACGGCCGCCGCCAGCGCGGTCCTGAGCGACCCAGACCTCCCCCATGCCGCCTGCCCCGAGGCGGCTCAGAAGCTCGTAGCGTTGCGCGAGAACCTGGCCGACCGAGCGGCCGGATGGAGCAAGAGCGGCGGTCATCACCGGCTCGACCGAGCCGACAGGCGGCGAAGGACTCGCATCCGGGAGATTCATGGCGCGCCTCCAGTAAGAGCGAGGGGGATGCTAACCCTTGAAATTGCAATCAGCAAAGAGAAAATCGTGAATATTGGATAACACTCGCAAGAACTTGCGAGAACAATGGATGGCCAGCGGCGAGTGGGCCGGGGGCCGTCCGGGGGGCCTGCCGAAAAGCCGAGGACCCCGGCGTCAGTTCCGGGGCCCTCGGCTAGAGACAGCGGGTATGGGCGAACCGCCGCGATGGTGGCGGCCGCTAGTCCTTCAGGATGAAGTACGTCCGGAAGATGTGGTCGAGGATCTGCGGCGTCAGCTCGGGCGTCGCCGCATGGTAGCGGGCCATGTCGATGCAGTGCTCGACGATGTCGCGCGGGTGGCAGGCGCGCAGCGGCAGGCTGTGCTTGCGGTACCAGGTCTCGAGCAGGTAGTCGATGGCGCGCGGGTCGAAGGGCACTCCCTTCGACTCGCAGACCATCGAGAAGATCATCGTGTACTGCGCCGGGGTCGGGTCGCCGACGTTGATCTTGTAGCGGATGCGGCGCAGGAAGGCCTCGTCCACCAGCTCGAGCGGCTCCAGGTTCGTGGCGAAGATGAGCAGCTGCTCGAACGGCACCGCGAACTTGTTGCCGGTGTGCAGGGTCAGGAAGTCGATGCGCTTCTCGAGCGGCAGGATCCAGCGGTTCAGGAGGTCGCGCGGGGTGACCTGCTGGCGGCCGAAGTCGTCGATGATGAAGAGGCCGCCGTTGGCCTTCACCTGCAGCGGCGCCTCGTAGTACTTGGAGACGTCGTCGAACTCCAGGTCGAGCATCGAGAGAGTCAGCTCGCCGCCCACCTCCACGACCGGGCGCCGGCAGAAGACCCAGCGGGTGTCGTAGCGCGGACCGCCGGTGATGTCGGGTTCGCCGCTGTCCATCTCCGCCTTGGGGATGTCGATGGCGGTGTGGTGGACGGGGTCGAAGACCTTGACGATCTGGTTGTCCACCTTGAGGGCGTGGGGGATGTAGATGCCGCCCTTGAGCAGCCGCGACATGGCCTCGGCGATCGAGGTCTTGCCGTTGCCGGGGTCGCCGAAGAGGAAGATCGACCTGCCGCCGTTGATGGCCGGGCCGAGCTGGTCGAAGATCTCCGGCTCGAGCACCAGCTCGTCGAAGGCCAGCTCCAGCTCGTGCCGGCTGACCACCAGGTTGCGCACCGTCTGGCGGTTGCACATCGGCTCGTACTCTTCGATCGGCACCGGCGCCGGGCCGGCGTAGGAGGACAGGTCGATGACCTCGCGGGCACGGCGGCGGCCCTCGTCGGTGAGCGCGAACGTGTACACGCCCTCGGAGATGCCGGTGCCCTTCTTGATCTCGGCGAGCTTCTCGTCCTTGAGGAAGCGGATGATCGGGTGGATGACGCCCTGGAACGGCAGGCGCATGCGCTGCGCGACCTCGTACCCGGCGATGACGCCTCCGAAGTACAGGTGCTTCAGAGTCAGGTCGATGAGGAAGTCCTCGCCGAGCCCGGTCTCCTCCACGGACGTGGGGGCCGGCGGCGCCTGCTCGACGAAGCTCTCGAACTCGCCCTCGTTGAGGTACTTGAGCTGGACGAGATTCTCGACCACCCGCCCGCCCATCTGGCGCTGGCGCTCGAGGGCCTCGTTGAGCTGGTCCGAGGTGACGAGGTTCTGCTGGACGAGCATTCTGCCGATCTTGGATTGCATGCCCCTACCCTTTGCGAAGGTGGCGACCGCAGTGGACCCTCGTCGCCGTTTTGCAAGATGTAAGCCAGCCTGGGAACGCCAGGTGCAGCCCCGCGGGAGGCCTGTCCAGGCGCCGGGGCTGACGGCAGCGCGCAGTCGACGTGGAACAATGCTTGCAAGTCGCACGGTCCCGGCGCAAGGGGCCTGTTGGCTGAGCGCGCAACTGCATCTGCGGGAGAGGGTTGGAGGGCGGCCGGCGGGGCTCTGCGGCGGTTGGGTCCCGCCCCGGCCGCCGCCCCCGGGACACGCGCCTGCGGGCCCGGGGTAGGGGGGCATGTCAAAGCCTTGGGCGGGGTGGCGGGCGGGTGGTTGCGGGGGGCGGGTGACCGCTGCCCCGGCCAAAGCCTTGTCGTAGGATCTTGCGAGGCCTGCGGGTCATTGCCGGAGGGCCGCAGGCTGAGGCGGCAAGCGGGGGAATGGAGCATGGCCGAGCGCGCGGTAGCCGACAGCAGGGTAGCGCGGAGAGCGGGGCTGAGGAGAGCCCTGCTCGGCGGGCTCTGGCGGCTGCTCGCCGTGGCCGCCGTCGCGGCCGTCCTTGCCGCGGGATCGCCCGCCTACGCCGCCGTCAGCCAGCGCGACCGCGACCGCTCGGCGACCGCCTTCAAGCGCGCCTCAGCCTTCTACGACGCCGGCAAGTTCGTCGAGGCGCTACGCGAGTTCCAGAACGCCGCTCTGCTCGATCCCGACCGGGTCGAGGCGTACTTCGCGCAAGGGCTTTGCCTTCTGCGGCTGAACGAGCGCGACCTGGCGGCCGAGCGCTTCGAGCGCACGCTCGCCCTGGCGCCCGATCACGCCGCGGCCCACTACAACCTGGCGGTGGCGCTCGAGCAGAAGGGCGACACGGCGTCAGCGCGCCGGCACCTGCAGCGCGCGCTGACCTCCGACCCGCGCACGCCGGGCGCGCACTTCGCCCTGGCGCGCCTGGCGGAGAAGGGCGGGAACCGCGCCGCCGCCATCGGCGAGCTGCGCCGCGAGCTGGCGCTCCATCCCGACAGCGCGCTGGTGCACGCGCAGATCGGATACCTGTTTGCGGCCGCGCACCAGGACGACAGCGCGCGGGTCCATCTCGACCGCGCGCTGCGGCTCGACCCGCGCCTGGCGCGCGCCTGCCTGGACCGCGGGCGGCTCGAGGAACGGGCCGCCCGCTGGGCGGCCGCCGAGTCCTTGTACGCGCGCGGGCTGGCCGCCGACTCGACCGACTTCGACCTGTGGTTCGCGCGCGCCGGGGCGCTGTTCCGGCTCGAGCGCTTCGAGGACGCGGCCGACGGCTACCGGCGCGCCGCGGGGCTCGACGCCCACTCGGCCGCCGCCGCCTTCAGCCGTGGCGTGGCCCTGGAGCGCGCCGGCGATCCCAACGGCGCCCGCGACGCCTACGCCGAGGCGGTGGCGCGCGACTCCGCCTACGCCGACGCGTGGCTCAACCTCGGCCTGCTCTACGGCCGGGCGGGAGCGCGCGACGAAGCCGCCCGCTATCTCGAGCGCTACCTAGAGTTGGCCCCCGACTCGGAGCGCGCCGCGCAGGTGCGTGCCATCCTCGACGACCTGAAAAAGAAACCGCGCCCGGGGCGCTGAGCCCGGGCGCGAGAGCGGTCCGGAGGCGGCCGCCGGGGAGGCTATCCCGCGTGCCGCGCGAACTGTGGCCGCGGCGGGCGCGGCACGCACTGGTCGTCGTCGCTGACCCGGACGCGGATGCCGCCGCGATCGCGCCGCGGGCCGGGCGCGGTGCCCATCTCCGTGGCGTTGCGGTCGGACATCAGGCGCGCACGCTCTTCGGCGCTCATCGAGGACGACAGGCCGGTCGGCGACGGCGCGTCGAGATCGCGACCCTGGTTGGGCAGCGCGGCGGGACCGGCAGCGAGGTCGGAGAGGGCGCTCATCGCGTCGGCCGCGCCCCGGTTGGCGGGGTCGTCGGCGTCGCTCGCGACGCGCGAGCGGGCGCCGGGGGCCGGGCGCGTGGCGGTGCCGGGCGGAGGGGTCTGGTCGACCGGCCAGTCACTGAAGGCGCGATCGCCGGCGGCGCGCGCGGCGGGTCGGTCGCCGTCGCTGCCCGCGGACCGCTGCGTGGGGCCGAGATCGCCGCGCCAGGTGAGCCAGGCGCCCGCCGCCAGCGCCAGGCAGACTGCGGCGGCGCTCAGGATCTTCCGGCGGGAGATGTGCAGGCTCATGGCGATACTCCTTCGGCGGCCCGGCTATGGGCGCGTCGGCGTGTCAATATTCTCCGCCCGGGACGGGGGCCGTGCAAGCCCCGGAAACGTCACGAATCGGGGGTTCGAGAGGGGCCCCGATGGGTGTCCGGTGCCCGAGGGGCCGGCCTCGGCACGCCCGCGAGCCGGCCCGGCGCCTACGGCCGCGGCACCACCGAGCGCACCAGGGCCATCGGGTCGTCGATCTTCAGCGCGGTCGCCGAGTAGTAGGCCTGGGCGTACTTGGCGTTGATGGTGAACGACCACTGCCGCGCGTAGGTCTCCAGGAAGTCGAGGAACGACCCGTAGCCGCTCTTGGGTCGGGGCTTCTCCGGGTTGGAGAACTGCGTGCGGTGCGCCTCGAGGGCCTTGAGCCAGGGGTCGAAGAAGCCCGAGACGTCCACGATGAAGGTGGGCGCCAGCCCCGGCGGCAGGAAGTAGTAGAAGATCGCCTTCGCCTGGTGCGCCTCGCCCTCGGCGGGCAGCTTGCGCAGGTGCGCGAAGTTGAACGCCTGCGCCGCCAGGATGCCGGCCTTGAAGTGGTCGTTGTGCCCGAGGCCGCGGCCGATCGGCAGGTCGTACCAAGGCGCGAGGACGATCTGCGGCCGGTGCCGCCGGATCGCGCCGGCCACGCGGCAGCGGTTCTCGAAGGTGTCCTCGACGCGGCAGTCCCCGAGGTCGAGGTTCTCGCGCACGTCGAGCTGCAGCCAGCGCGCCGCCTCTTCGCACTCGGCGTCGCGCTCCTCGGGGGTGCCCCAGCCCATCTCGCCGCGCGTCAGGTCCACGATCCCGGTCGTGTAGCCGAGCGACTTCATCTTGAGCAGCAGCCCGCCGCAGCCGATCTCGGCGTCGTCCGGGTGAGGCCCGAAGGCGAGGATGTCCACTGGCATGGTGCCGGGCAGTCTAGCGGGGTGGCCGCCGGGCGGGCAAGCAGGCGCTTGGTTTCGGCTGCCAATTCGGGAACAATCCGGGGAAAGCAGGCGGATCCGCCGGGGACGCCGGCCAGCCGCCGCGACCAGGAGGACTCCCGTGCAGGATTTCGCGCTCGACATCGCCGGCCGACGCCTCACCACCGCGCAGCGCATCGAGATCCGCAACCCGCACAGCGGCGAGACGGTGGGGGCGACTTACTTCGCCGGAGCGGACGAGCTGGAAGCGGGCGTGCGCGCCGCCGTCGCCGGCTTCGAGCGCACGCGCCGGCTGGCCACGCACGAGCGGGCGCGGATCCTGGGCGGCATCGCCGGGCGGCTGCGCGAGCGGCGCGAGGAGTTCGCGCGCTCGATCACCGGGGAGAACGGCAAGCCGATCAAGGAGAGCCGCGGCGAGGTGGACCGCGCGGCGTCCACCTTCGCGGTGGCGGCCGAAGAGGCCAAGCGCATCCCGGGCGAGATGCTCCCGCTCGACTGGCAGGTGGGCAGCGAGGGCCGCTGGGGGATCGTGCGCCGCTTCCCGTCGGGGCCGGTGCTGGCCTTCACGCCGTTCAACTTCCCCTTGAACCTGTGCGCGCACAAGGTGGCGCCCGCGCTGGCCGCCGGCTGCTCGATCTTCTTGAAGCCCGCGCCGGGCACGCCGCTGACGGCCCTGCGCCTGGGCGAGGCGGTGCGCGAGGCCGGCGCTCCCGAGGGCGCCTGCACGGTCGTGCCGTGCGCCAACGAACTGGCCGCGGGCCTGGTGCGCGACGGCCGCTTCGCGGTGTTCACCTTCACCGGCTCGAGCCGCGTCGGCTGGGAGCTGCGCGCCCAGGCCGGGCGCAAGCGCGTGCTGCTCGAGCTGGGCGGCAACGCCGCGCTCATCGTGCACGCCGACGCCGACCTCGACGCCGCCGTGCGCCGCACGCTGGTCGGCGGCTTCGCCTACTCCGGTCAGGTGTGCATCTCGGTGCAGCGGGTCTACGCGCACCGCGCCGTCTTCGACACGTTCGTGGCCCGGGTCGTGGACGGCGTGCGGGCGCTGAAGGCGGGCGATCCCTTCGACGAGACGGTGTCGGTGTCCTCGCTCATCCGGCCCGGCGAGGCCGAGCGGGTGCACGCCTGGATCGCGGAGGCGCAGGCCGGCGGCGCGAGAGTGCTCGTGGGCGGCGGCCGGCGCGGCTCGCTGGTCGAGCCCACGGTGCTCACCGGCACCCGCCCGGAGATGAAGGTGGTCGGCGAAGAGGTCTTCGGCCCGCTCGTCGTGGTCGAGCCGTACGACGACCTCGACGCCGCGCTGGCCGCGGTCAACGCCGGCCGCTACGGCCTGCAGGCCGGCATCTACACGCACGATCTGCGGGCCGCCTGGAAGGCCTTCGAGACCCTCGAGGTGGGCGCGGTGATGGTCAACGAGGTGCCCACCTACCGCGTCGACCACATGCCGTACGGCGGCGTGAAGGACTCGGGCCTCGGGCGCGAAGGCGTGCGCTACGCCATCGAGGAGATGACCGAGCCGCGGATGCTGGTGCTGAATCCGTGACGGAGGCCGGGCGAACCCCGCCCGCCGGCGGCCCCGCCGCCTACGTCCCCTTGCGCGTCAGCACCACCCGCAGGGTCTGCAGCACGAGCACCACGTCGAGCCACATCGACTGGTGGTACACGTACGCCAGGTCGTAGCGCAGCTTGTTCTCGGCCGTCGAGAGATAGCGGCCGTGCACCTGCGCCAGGCCGGTCAGCCCCGGCTTGACCTTGAAGCGCTCGCCGTAGCACTTGAGCTCGGCCAGGAAGCCGCGCACGAACTCCGGGCGCTCCGGCCGCGGCCCCACGAAGCTCATCTGCCCGACCAGCACGTTCCACAGCTGCGGCAGCTCGTCGAGCCGGGTGGCGCGCATGAAGCGGCCCCACGGCGTCACCCGCGGATCGTCGGCGGTGGCGAGCACGGGGCCGGTCCCGGCCTCGGCGTCGGGGCGCATGGAGCGGAACTTGTGGATGACGAAGGGCCGCAGGCGCTCGCCGACCCGCTCCTGCCGGAAGAACACCGGCCCGCCGTCCTGCAGCTTGACGAGCAGCGCCGCCACCAGCATGAGCGGTGACAGCAGCACCAGCAGGGCGAGCGCCAGAGCCGCGTCGGCCGCGCGCTTGGCGGCGCGCATCGAGGTCGAGCCGGGCCAGCGCGCGATCTCCAGCGTGAGCAGGTCCTCGAGATTGAGGAACTCGAGTCGCCCGATCATCGTCTCGTAGGCCGACGGCGCCACCAGGAGCCGCGTGGAGAGCGTGGAATCGCGCCTCAGCGAGTCGAGCAGGGCGTCCTGCCAGGCCTCGCCGGGGATGAGCAGCACCTCGTCCACGCGCCGCTCGGCCGCCAGCCGCGGCAGGTCGTCCCGGTTGCCGAGCACCGGGCAGCCGGCGAACTCGGTGCCGGCCGCCACCGGCTCGCTGCCGGCCGACACCAGGCCCACCAGATCGACCTCCCCCAGCGCTCCGGCGCGCACGCGGGCCACGAATTGCTCGGCCGGGCGCGACAGGCCGACCACGAGGAGCCGCAGCGGCCGGCGCGCGCGCACGACGCGCGGCACCAGCGTGTGCCAGGCGGTGAGCAGCAGCAGGTCGAGCACGAAGTAGCTGAGGAACACGGAGCGCGGGAAGCCGATGTCGCGCGTCACGTAGTAGAAGGCCATCAGGAAGAGCACGTGGACCAGCCCGCCCTGCAGGATGCGCGGGAAGACGCCGCGGCGCGCGTCGGGGTTGTCGTACACCCCGCTGACGTGCAGCCAGAAGACCTGGCTGGCCACGACCAGCCACAGCTGGTGCGGCACCTCCTGCCAGCGGCTCATGGGCAGGAGCCCCGCGAAGACCGGGATGTAGATGTGGGTGCGGAGCCAGAACGCCATGCGGTAGGCGGCGACCGCGATGAGCACGTCGCCGAGGACCAAGAGCCACCAGCGCAGGCGGGCGTTGGCGGCTGGACTCCAGCCGGCGGCGGCGGCCGCGGGCGGGGTGGGCGGCCCGGCCGGTGCGGTGTCGGCGCTCATCCCTTCGACCCCACGCGGCGCGCCAGGCCCAGGCGCAACGCCAGATCGAGGGCCGCGCCGCGCAGCGCGATGGCGCCGAGGATGGCCCAGTTGGCCCAGAACGGCGTGGTCGCCGCGAAGTGCTTCTCGTGGAACAGCGCCATGGCGCGATGGAACTCCCGGTTGGCCGCCAGGCTCGCCTGGCGGCTGCTCGCCCCTTTGTGATGGACGACGACCGCCTCGGGATAATAGACCACGCGGTAGCCGGCGGCCTTCACCGCCATGCAGAAGTCGATGTCCTCGGCGTAGAGGAAGTAGCGCTCGTCCATGCCCCCGGCCCGCTGCATCGCCTCGCGGCGCACCATGAGGAACGACCCCGACACCGCGCCCACGTCCAGGGCCCGCGCCGGATCGGAGTCCTCTAGGTTGTAGGCGCCCGCCGCCGGGTGGCCGGGAAAGAGCCGGCCCAGGCCGCCCAGCCGGAACAGCGACACCATCGGGGTGGGCACCGAGCGGCGGCAGGCGCGTTGCAGCGTGCCGTCGGGGTTGTTGACCCGGGCTCCGACCACGCCGACGTCCGGGTGCGCGTCGAGGAAGCCCACGCAGCGGTCCAGCGCCTCCTCCTGTATCTCGGCGTCCGGGTTGAGCAGCAACAGGTGGCGCCCGGAAGCCGCGCCGAAGCCCTGGTTGACGGCCTTGGCGAAGCCGCGGTTGTCGGGGTTGGCGATCAGGCGGGCCGCGGGCCAGGAGTGGCGCACCCACTCCGGCGAGCCGTCGCCCGAGGCGTTGTCCACGATCACGACCTCGTAGGCGACGCGCCGCGTATGGCGTCGCACTGCCTCCAGGCAGCCCGGGAGGAAGTCGGCGGAGTTGTAGCTGACGACGATGACGGTCAGGTCCACGGTGGCACCGCGGCCCAGTATAGGGGCAAGCCACGCCGCCGGCACGCCGTTAAATGCGGCGGCGCCCCGGCCGGGGAGCCAGGGCGCCGCGCTGCGTCGCCGTCGGGCAGCGAAGGTCGGCTACTTCGCCGCGGGCGGCAAGACCTCCGGAGGGCTCACCGTGCCCTGCTCCATCTGTACCTCGGCCGTGATCGGCTCGGCCCGCCCGCCCAGGTGCTTGGCCAGGAACTGCTCGGCGTAGGCCGCGAACTTGAGTCGGTTGTCCGGCCGCGCCAGGCCGTGGCCCTCGTCGGCGAAGACGTAGTATTCGACCGGCTTGCCGGCCTTCTGCATGGCCGTCACGATCTGGTCGGACTCCTTCTTGGTGACGCGCGGGTCGTTGGCGCCCTGCACGATCATCAGCGGCTTCTGGATCCGATCGACCTTGAAGAGCGGCGAGCGCGCCTCGAGATCCCGGCGCTGCGCCGGATCGGACGGATCGCCGACGCGCGGGTACCAGCTCGACGCCAGGAACGGCTTCCAGTAGGGCGGGAACGACTCGATGAGGCTCACCAGATTCGACGGCCCCACCAGATCGATGCCGCAGGCGAAGACGTCGGGCGTGAAGGTGAGGCCGACGAGCGTGGCGTAGCCGCCGTAGGAGCCGCCCATGACGGCGATCCTGCTCTTGTCGGCCACGCCCTGCTTGACCGCCCAGCTCACCGCGTCGAGCAGGTCGTCGTGCATCTTGCCGGCGAACTCGTGGTCGGCGGCGTGCAGGAACTTCTTGCCGAAGCCGCTCGAGCCGCGGTAGTTGACCTGCAGGCAGGCGTAGCCGCGGTTGGCGAACCACTGCGGATAGCTGCTGTAGCCCCACTCGTCGCGCGCCCACGGGCCGCCGTGCACGAACACCACCATCGGCAGGCTCTTGGCCGGCACGCCCACCGGCTTGGTGAGGTAGCACTGCAGCTTGAGGCCGTCGCGTGCCGTGACCGTCACCGGCTCCATCGGTGCCAGCTTGTACTCGTCGAGCCGGGGGCGGGCGGCGAAGAGGAACTCGCCCTTCTGGGCGGCGCGGTCCCACTTGTAGTAGCGCACGCCGCCGGCGTCGCGCGTGAAGCCGACGAGCCAGGTCTGGTTGTCCTCGGTGCCCGAGGCCACGAAGTAGTCGCCGTCGGAGAGCTTGGGGATGGCGGCGTAGTCGGGCTTGAGGCCCGGATCGAGGATCACCCACTCGTGCCGCGCCTTGTTGTACTGCACGGCGAGCACGACGTTGGTCTTGGGGTGCAGCGCCACGCTGCTGACATCGTAGCCGGGGTCTTCCGAGATCACCTTGGTCTGGCCGGTGGCGCAATCCATCACCACCAGGCGAGCGGCGTTGGCGCCGAGATCGCTGGTCAGATAAAGACCCTTGCCGTCGGCGGTGAAGGCCACCGGCACCACCTGGTCGCCCACGCCCCACGACAGCGCCTTGCGCCAGTCGGACTCGGCCGTGTCGCGCACCTCGAGGTCGGAGGAGCCGTCGGGGTTCTGGCGCGTGCGGGCCCGCACCTTGAGGTTGAGGTCGGTCTCCCAGCCGCCGACGTTGCCCGGGTTCTCCACCTCGAGCGTGACGCCGCCGGTGGCGAGATCGACGCGGTAGACGTCGAAGATCTGCCGGTTGCGCCGGTTCATGCCGACCAGGATCTCGTTGGGGAAGTCGGCGTCCACGGCCACCGGGATGGCGCGCACGCCGAGGTACGGGGTGAGGTCGCGGGAATCGTTGGTCTCGAGGTCGGTCAGGTACAGGTGGTAGTTCTCGTCGCCGTCGTTGTCCTGGAGGTAGAGGACCTGCTTGCCGCTCGGCGCCCACAGGTACTGCTGGATGCCGCGCTTGGGGTCCTTGGTGACGGCGCGGGCGTCGTCCTGGCCGACGGTCCGCACCCACACCTGCAGCACGTTCTTGTCGTTGGGCGCCAGGTAGGCGAGCCGCGACCCGTCCGGGGAGAGCTGCGGGTTCGTCTTGTCGGGATTGCCGAAGATCGTGGCGCGCGGGATGAGCGGCGGCAGCTGGGCGGCGACCGGCGCGGGGAGCGCCAGGGTGATCGCGAGGCCCGCGAGCACGAGCAGGTAAAGACTCCGTTTCATTCTTCGTCTCCTTGGTGGGGTGGTACGGGTGCGGCTGACGGCGAAACCTGCCGGGAATCTAGCACGCCGACCGGCGCGGACACGGGCCCTACGCCCCGGGCGGGCGTGAAGTTGCCGTGAAGATAGGGGGGCGAGGGCGGCGGGAGAACTCCCGCCCGGCGGCTTGAACTCTCCTCCCGGTGCCTCTATCCTCCGGTCGCGTCTCGTGAGTCTGAACTCCGCTCTCCGCCAGCGCGCAAGGGACCGCCTCCGTGGCCGAACGCAAGAGCGCCCGGCTTCTCGAACTCCTCACGCTGCTCCTGACGCGCCGCTTCGGCGCGTCGCTCGGGGATATCCGCGACCTGCGCGGGTATCCGCGCGGGGAGGAGGCCTTCCACCGCCAGTTCGAGCGCGACAAGGAGCTGCTGCGCGGACTGGGCTTCGCGGTGCTGGTGCGCGAGGATCCCGAGGAGCCCGCCTACACGCGCTACTTCCTCGATCGCGGCCGCGCGCTGCTGCGCCAGGTGAGCTTCAGCCCCGAAGAGCTGGCCGCGCTGGCCCTGGCCCGCCGCCTGACGGCGCACCTGCCGCTGGTCGGTCCGGCGGTGCGCGAGGGCCTGAGCCGCGCCGGCGAGCCGGGGCTCGGCGAGTGGGGGCCTTCCGGGGTGGCGAGCCTGCCGGCCCCCGCCGTCGGCAAGCGCGACGAGGCGCGCCTGCGGCTGCTGGAGCGCGCCATCGCCGGCGACCGCCGCGTGCGCCTGCGCTACCGGGCGCTCGGCGACTCGCAGTCGCTGGCCCGCGAGGTGGACCCCTACGGGCTCTACCTGCGCGGCGGCGTCTGGTACCTGCTCGGGCACTGCCACCTGCGCCAGGCGCCGCGCGTCTTCCGCGTCAGCCGCGTCGAGGACGCGCGCCTCGCGGCGCGCGGCCGCGGCCCCGACTTCCGGCTGCCCGCCGACTTCGACCTGCGCCGCTATCTCGACCGCTATCCCTTCGAGCTGGGGCCGGCCACCGCCGGCGAAGTCGTGCTGCGCTTCTCGCCGGCGCAGGCGTGGCGCGTGGGCGCCGGGCTGGGCCGCCACGGGCGCGTGACGCGCGAGGCGGAAGGCGGCGTGCGGCTGCGGCTGGCCAGCGTGAACCCCGAAGGGCTCGTCACCTGGGTGCTGGGTCTGGGCCGCGGCGTGCAGGTGCTGGCCCCCGCGGGCCTGCGCCGCGAGGTGGCGCGGCTGGCGCGCGCGGTGTCGGAGCGGCACGCGGCGCCCAAGCGCGGCGCCGCGGCGGGGCGGGTGAAGCCGGCGTCGCGGGCGAAGCCGGCGTCGCGGGTGAAGCCGGCGTCGCGGGTGAAAGCCGGGACTTCCCGCCGCCGGCGGAGGAGCTGACCATGGCCGTCGCCCACGCGCACATCCCGCGGCTGCTCCACCTCGTGCGCCTGCTCGAGAGACGCACCGAGATCCCGGTCGCCGAGGTGGCCCGCGAGCTGGGGGTACGGGAACGCGACGTCGAGGAGGATGTCCGGCTGCTCTCCACCTGCGGCGTGCCGCCCTACTCGCCGGCCGACCTCTACGAGATCGAGATCGAGGGCGGGCGCGTGCGGCTCGGCCGGCGCATGCTCGACCTGCCGCGCTTCCAACTGACCGCCGAAGAGGTGGCCGGGCTGCGGCTCGCCGCGCGCATCGCCGCGGCCGAGGGCTGGGGCGAGTCGCGTCCCTTGCGCCGCGCGATCGGCAAGCTGGAGGCGGCGCTGCTGCCCGCCGAGCGCGAGCGCGGGCGGCGGCTGGCGCGGCGCATCGGCGTGCCCGGCGGCGCCCCCGCCCAGGCGCGCCATCTGGCGGCTCTCGAGCGCGCCGTGCGCGAGTGCCGCGAGGTCGAGCTGACCTACTTCACCGAGTGGAGCGAGGTCGTCTCCAAGCGCACCGTGCGCCCGTACGCCGTCGCCGCCACGCCGACACCGGAGGGCCGCTACCTCATCGGACACGACTCGAAGCGCGACGCGGTCATCACCTTCCGGGCCGACCACATCCTGCGCCTGCGGCTGACGGCGCGCCGCTTCGAGCGGCCGCGCGACTTCGACCCGATGCCTTACGTCTCGGGTATCGGGCCGGGCAACCAGGAGCGCACCGACGTGGTCCTGCGCTTCGCCGCCGCGGCGGTACCGCTGGCGCGCGACCAGTTCCCCGCGGCCCGAGCGGCGCCGGGGGGCGGGCTGACCGTGCGTCTCAAGGTGTGGGCGGGGGCGTCGTTCTGCCGCTTCGTCCTGTCGTGGGCCGGGGCCTGCGAAGTGCTCGAGCCCCTGGCGGTGCGCGAAGGCGTGCGCGAATACGCCCGGCAGGTGGCCGCGGAGCACGAAGCGTGACCTTCCGGCGGCGCGCCCGGGCGATGGAGCGCCCCGGCCGCGGCGCTTCCTACGTCGTCGATCCCCAACCGGAGTGAGACCCATGAAGGCTCGCCGATCCGCAGCCCGCTGCGCGGCACGTCTGCTCGTCGCCGCCGTCGCGGCCGCTGTCCTGTCCTCGCCCGCGGCCGCCGCCGCGGCCCCCGACGCCGCGGCCCAGTCCGTCCTCGATCGCTACCTCGAGGCCACCGGGGGGCGGGCCGCGTGGGAGGGCGATGCGGTCGCGCACACGCGCCTGTCGATCGCGGCGTTCGGGCTCACGGGCAGCGCCGACCACTGGGGCGCCCGCCCGGACCGTGTCGCCACCGCCACGCGGCTCGGCCCGCTCACCATCTGGGACGGGACCGTGGGCGGGCGCGCCTGGCGGGTGGACCAGAACGGCAAGCTCGTCTGGCTCGACGGCTTGGAGCTGGAAGAGGCGCGCGCCTCGGCGTATTTCGACCTCGAGATGTGGCTGGCGCCCGGTGCGGGCGGCGGCAGCGTGAAGTACGTGGGCCAAGAGGCCGACGACGACAAGCGACTCGCTGTGCTCGAGGTCACCGCGCCCGTCGGCAAGCCGCGCCGGCTGTTCTTCGACCCGCAGAGCGGGCGGCTGGTGAAGGGCATCCAGACCAGCGACCTGCAGGCCATGGAGACGCGGCTGTCGTCCTACGAGACGCTCGCCGGGCGTCCGCGGGCGCGCGACGCGCACACTCGCGTGATGGGTGTGGACGGCAACGACATCACCACGCGCATCGACTCGGTGTGGACCGGCGCGGTCCCCGACAGCGCGGTGTTCCTGCCGCCCCGCGCGGCGGCGAGCGACCTCCGTTTCCTCGACGGCGGCGCGTCCGCCCGGGTGCCCATGACCTACAGCGCCCGCCACGTGTGGGTGAAGGCGTCGGTGGACGGCCGCCCGCCGGCCGACTTCCTGCTCGACACCGGCGCCAGCATCACGGTGATCGACAGCGCCTACGCCGCGGCCATCGGCCTGGCGACGGAGGGCGAGCTGATCGGCCAAGGCGCCGCGGCGCGCGGCAAGTTCGCCTTCACCAAGCTGGGGACCCTGCGCGTCGAGGGCGCGGCCGGCACCGGCGTCGAGGTGTCCGACCAGAACGTGGTGGTCGCGTCGCTGAATCCGTTCCTGGCGCCGACCTTCTGGCGCCCCTGCGCCGGCATCCTCGGCTACGACTTCATCAGCCGCCTGGTCATCACCGTGGATTTCGAGAACGGCGTGCTCGGCCTTGCCGACCCCGAGCGCTTCGCCTACGCCGGCCAGGGCGAGGCGTTGCCGATCACGTTCTCGGGCGGCGTGCCGGTGGTGCGCGCCACGCTCGACGGCGTCTACGAGGGCGATTTCCGTCTCGACGTGGGCAGCGGCTCGGGCGTGGACCTGCACACGCCGTTCGTGGCCAAGCACGCCCTGGAGAAGACCGTCAAGCGCACGGTGCTCGACCAGGGCGGCGGCTTCGGCGGCACCTGGGACCGCGTCGGCGCGCGCCTGCGGAGCTTCACGGTCGGGCCGTACACGGTGAAGGAGCCGCTGGTCCACCTCAGCCGGGCCACCGACGGCGCCATGGCCAGCGCGGACTACGCGGGCAACGTCGGCAACCGCGTCCTCGACCGCTTCACCTGCACCTTCGACTACACCCACAAGCGGCTCTATCTCGAGCCCAACGGGCGATTCGCGGAGCGCGACGAGTACACGCGCTTCGGCGCGCAGCTGGCGCGCGGCGGCGACCGCGTGGTGGTGGGCTTCGTGGTCCCCGGCTCGGCGGCCGCGGACGCGGGGCTGGCGATGGGCGACGAGGTGATCGCGATCGCCGGGCGCCCGGCGGCGTCCTACACCGTGGACGAGGTGAGCGAGCTGTTCGAGCGGCGTCCCGAGGGGACGGCGATCGCCATCGAGTACAAGCGCGGAGAGGAGACGAAGAAGGTGGAGGTGAAGCTCAAGAGCCAGCTGTAGTGGGCGGGCGCGTGCCGCGGCCAAAGACTTAAAGCTAGAAGGCGGGTACCGATCGCGCTCGGACGGAAGAGGGCCGCACTCTTTCCGACTTTCGCTCGACGGACCCGCCCTCAGCTGAATCGAAGGACTGGGCTGCTGCGTCGTCCGGAGCCCTGTGCTGTCGAGTCGGCCCCGGCCTCTTTCGCTACGGGAGCTATCTTGATAGTTGCCGACAGGAAACGTGTCATGGGGTAGACAATTGCCGGGAGCATCTCGTTTCTTGACATTCGGCATCGGAGGCGGGCTCCAGCGGGCCGCGCCCGCCCGGTATCCTTCCGCTCCGTGAATCCTCCACCTGCTGCACGAGTCCCCACGAAGACCGCGAACGACGCGCCTTTCATCACGCTCCTCGCCGCCCTCGTGGCGCTGCGTGGGCTGGCCGCCGTCCTCCCCGGCATGTGGCTCTGGGCAGCGAACACTGCACGGTTTCTGCCGCCGTGGGGTTGGGCCCTGTGGGTTCTGAGCGCGCTGTTTCTGATGCCGGCGGCGGCGCGACGCGCCCGGCCGGTGTTCCGGACCCTCGGCGCCGCACTGGCGCGCCGGCCCGCCACGATCCTCGTCGCGATGGCCGCGGCCGCGCTCGTGCTGCTGCTTCCCGACCGCACGCGGTTCGTCGGCGACTTCCAGCTGCGCCAGGGCAGCGTCGAGGAGTCGCTGTCCGTCGGCCGTCTCTTCCCGCAGGCGCTGCCGCTCGACGTCTTCCTGCACTACACGCTGCCGTCGTGGGCGCAAGCGGTTCTCGCCATCCCGCCGAACGCGACGAGCCGCGGGCTCGGCGCGATCGACGCCGCGCTGCTCGCCGGGCTGGCGATCCTCTTCGCGCGACGGCTGGGGGCGGACAAGGAGCAACTGCCCGTGATCGCGGCGCTGGCCGGCTGCGGCGCCTGGCTGGCGTTGTTCACCGGCTACAGCAAGGCGTTCGCCGAGATGGCCGTGCTGATGGCGGCCATCGCGGTGGCCGGGCTCGACACGCTGCGCGCCCGGCGCTCCGCGCTGCCGCTGGCGCTCCTGGTGAGCGTCGGGCTGCTGCTGCACCGCTCGGGGCTGGGGTTTCTCCCGGCGGCGGCGTTCGTGTTCTTCGCCACGCGGGCGGTGCGCCGCGAGCCGAAGGCGGCGGGCTGGGCGGCAGCGGCGGCCCCGCTGATCGCCCTGGCTCTCGTGGCCGTGCCGATCGCGAAGGGCGTGGGAGCCTACGATGCGGCCCACTTCCTCGGCCGTGAGGGCGGGGAGGGCGCGGGCTTCGCGCGGGCCGCCTTCTCGCCGCTCCACCTGGCGGATGTGGCGAATCTAATGGTCTTCCTGGTGCCGCTGGCGCCGCTGTTGGCGCTCGCGGCGGGGCGGCGGCGGGCGGCGCGGGCCGGGCGGGGCGACGGCCGCCCGTCGCGCCAAGCCGCACCCGCGGTCCTGGCGCGGCGCGAGTGGATCTTTCTGCTGCTCCTCGCCGGGCCCTTCGTGCTCACGCTGCTGTTCATCCACCCGGCGCAGGGGGTGCCGCGCGATTTCGACGACTTCGCCGCCGCCGGCGTGGCCATCGCGCTGCTGCTGGCGGCGACCCTGGCGGTCCGCTTGCGGACCGTGCCCGGGGCGGCCTGGCTGGCGCCGGCTCTGCTCGTCGCCTCGGCCGCGCCGCCGCTCGAGTACATGCTGGTGCAGGCCGACGTCGATCGCGGTCTGGCGCGGGCCGAGGCGCTGGTCGAGGGCCCGCCGCTGCGCCCGGCCTACGAACGCGCCAAGGCGAGCGAGTTCCTCGGCTCGCGCCTCTACGGCAGCGGGCGCCGCAGCGAGGCGGTGGCGCAGTACGCGCGCGCCGTGGAGCTGGGCCCCAGCCCGAACATCATCATGGGGTGGGCGCTGGTCGCCGGATATGCGGGCGACGTGGCGAGCGAGGAGCGCGCCTTGCGCCTGCTGCTCGAGCGCGTGCCGCCGGATCGGACGGACATGCGCCGGATCGCGTACGAGCGCCTGGCCGCTATCCTCACCCGGCGCGGGGACTGGCGTGGGGCGCGGGAATGCGCGGACCAGGCCTACCGGCTCGATCCGGGCGATGCCGCGGCCCCGCGCATGCGGGAGCTCATCGGTCGCCGGCAGACGGCCGCTCGGGCGACGGAGTCGGCGGCCGCGCGCCGGCCCGGGGCTTCGGCCGACTCCGCTCGGGGCACAGGGAGGTAGGCCGCCCGGCTCCGGCAGTACGCCCAGACCCTGGGTCTTCTCTTGCCCCGGGCTGGACTTAGAGGCCTGGAGACGGCCCCGCGACTTCCCCCGCGCCCCACCCTCGGGTTCGCACCGGCTGCGGCCGATACCTCAAGCACGGGGACAGCGCGCACCCGGGCGCCTTCAAGGGCCGGCCACCTGCAATCCCCCGGCCGGAACCCTGGACGCGCCCGCGCGCCTGTGGCATCTTGCGGGCCCGTATCGCTTTGAGCGAACCGTGGCCGTGGGGCTTTCGCTTTTGGCCGCGCGCGGGGACAATGCTTCTGTGAGCAGAGGCATCTCCCCGACCAAGGTCACGGATGGAGCCAAGGACACCCGGAATGGCGCGTCGTTTCCCGACACCCGGATTTGACCCCGCGATCGCCTACTTCTCCATGGAAGTGGCGCTCGAAAGCGACATGCCCACCTACAGCGGCGGCCTGGGCGTGCTGGCCGGCGACACGCTGCGCAGCGCCGCCGATCTGGGGCTGCCCCTGGTCGGCGTCACGCTCGTGCACCGCAAGGGCTACTTCGACCAGCGTTTCGACGCTTCCGGCTGGCAGACCGAGTCGCCGTCGGAGTGGTCGCCCGAGGACCGCTTGCAGCCGGTGGACGCGCGCTGCCAGTTGTGGATCGAGGGCCGGCCGGTCACTGTGCGGGCCTGGAAGTTCCCCGTGCGCGGCGTCACCGGCTCGGTCGTCCCGGTGCTGCTGCTCGACACCGACGTGCCGGAGAACGATCCCGGCGACCGCCACCTCACCGACTACCTCTACGGCGGCGACGACCGCTACCGCCTCTGCCAGGAGCTGATCCTCGGCGTGGCCGGCGTGCGCATGCTGCGGGCCCTCGGCTACTACCGGGTCGGCCGCTTCCACATGAACGAGGGGCACTCGGCCCTGCTGTCGCTCGAGCTCTTCGAGGAGGAGCTGCAGCGCAACCACAGCGACGTGCCGCGGGCGGTGGATTCCGTCAGGAGCCGCTGCGTCTTCACCACCCACACGCCGGTCTCCGCCGGGCACGACCAGTTCCACATCGGCCTGGTCGAGCACGTGCTCGCCCCCCAGCAGGTCGAGACCCTGCGCGCCCTCGAGTTCGCCAACGAGTACCTGGGCATGACGCGCCTGGCGCTGGGGCTCTCCGGCTACGTCAACGGCGTCACCAAGCGCCACGCGGCCCTGTCGCGCACCATGTTCCCGGGCTTCCCCATCGAGGCGATCACCAACGGCGTGCACTCGCGCACCTGGGCGGCGGAGTCGCTCCGCCGGCTCTTCGACCGCTACATCCCCGACTGGGAAGAGGACAACCTGGCCCTGCGCCACGCCTTCCTCATCCCGCTCGACGAGCTGTGGGAGGCGCACCAGCGCGAGAAGCAGAAGCTGATCGACGAGGTCAACCGCCACACCGGCGCCGAATTCGACGTCGACGTCTTCACCATCGGCTCGGCCCGGCGGGCCACCGCCTACAAGCGGCCGATGCTGCTCATGACCGACACCGAGCGCTTGCGCCGCCTGGCGACCCTGTGGGGCGGCCTGCAGGTGGTCTTCTCCGGCAAGGCCCACCCGCGCGACGGGGAAGGCAAGGAGCTCATCCGACGCATCATGCAGATGGAGCACGAGCTGGGGCCGGAGGTGAAGGTCGTCTACCTGCCCAACTACGTGATGGACGTCGGCAAGCAGCTCACCGCGGGCGTCGACCTGTGGCTCAACACGCCGCGCCCGCCGCTCGAGGCCTCGGGTACCAGCGGCATGAAGGCGGCGCACAACGGCGTGCCGAGCCTCAGCGTGCTCGACGGCTGGTGGCTCGAGGGTCACGTCGAGGCGGTGACCGGCTGGTCCATCGGCACGCGCGACCAGGGCGCCATCGCGCAGCGCGGCGACGCCGAGGACGCCGAAGACCTCTACCGCGCGCTGGAAGAGAGCATCCTGCCGCTCTACTACGACGAGCCGCAGCGCTGGCGCGAGCTGATGCGCTTCGTGATCGCTCTCAACGCCTCGTTCTTCAACACCCAGCGCATGGTGCAGGAGTACGTGATCGAGGCGTACCTCGAGTGCCTGCTGCCCTACGAGACGCGTGTCCCCGCCGCGGCGCGGCCGGCCGCCGCCGCGGCGCCCGGCGCGAACTCGACCACGCTGTCGCACGCCGCCGGCCCCGCCTCGGCCGAGGCGGCCGGCGCCGGCTCGACGCTGGGCAAGGGCACCGAGGGGTGAAGGTCGAGGGCATCAGGGGCGAGCGCATCCGGCTCGTCCCCCTCGACCGGGCCCTCCACCTCGACAACTACGTCCGCTGGTTCAACGACCCCGACGTCAACCGCTGGCTCAAGCTCTTCCTGCCCATCATGCGCGCGCAGGAGGAGCGCTGGTTCGACCGCTTCGCCAAGAGCAAGGGCGACGTCGTCTGGGCCGTGCACGACGAGGACGACCGTCACATAGGGGCCACGGGCATCCACCGCATCGACTGGCGCAACCGCAACGGCGTCACCGGCACGGTGATCGGCGAGCCGAGCGCCTGGGGCCGGGGCTACGGCACCGACGTCATGCGCACCCGCACCCGCTGGGCCTTCGAGGAGCTGGGGCTGCACCGCCTGCAGAGCGATACCTTCGCCGAGAACCGGGCCAGCGCCCGCTGCCTGGAGAAGGTCGGCTACCGCCGGGTGGGCACCATGAGCCAGCGCGTCTGGCGCCACGGCGCCTGGCACGACCTCACGATGTGGGAGATCCTCGACGAGGAGTGGCTCGGGAAGAACCGGTAGATTCGCCCCACCGACGATTCGACCCGCCCCAGCGCAACCTGTCCGCGTCCGTGGATCCCGGTGTCGGCGCGGCCGTCTGCCGCACCGCCCGCGCGCCGCGCGACCCGGATGCCGGGCCTGGCCCGCCGCCGCTCCTCATGTCCTATGCCGCATCGGATTGGACGATCGGCGTCGGTCTGGGCCGTGTCCTAGCGGGGGCGCGACATGGCGCGGAGCTTCCCGGCGACCGCCGGCGCCCCGGCCGGCAAGGTCAATGCTCCGGCCGTTGGCCTCTTGAGGTTGTGAGCCGGGTCCTGCTCCCTCGGTGCCCCGAACTGCCGCCCCGACGGCTTCGCCCCCCTGCGCTACAATACCCCCGTGCACGAGATGGGAGTCGCCCTCGAGATCCACCGCGCCTGCCGGGCGCGGCTGGAAGCCCACGGCCCGACGCGCCTCGACCGCGTCAAGGTCGCCATCGGCGAGCTGTCGGCCGTGGAGCCCGAGATCCTGCGCTACGCCTGGGAGGCGGTGGTCTACGACGGCCCTGACGCCGACGCCGAGCTCGAGATCGAATGGCGGCCGGCGCGGCAGGTCTGTGACGACTGCGGCGAGATCGAGGAGCGGGTGGACGGGGAGTGGCTGCGCCTGTGCCCGCGCTGCGAGCTGCCGCTGCGCGTCGAGGGCGGGCGCGAGCTCGACCTGCTGCAGTTCGCCTTCACCCCCCTGATCGACGTGCCGCGCGTCGAGACCGACGAGGACGACGAGGGCGGCTCGCCCACGCCGCTCGACGCAAGCGAGAGCCTGCCATGAGCCAAGCCAGGGAAGTGGACGTCCGCCAGCCGATCCTCGCCGCCAACGCCGCGGCCGCCGACACGCTGCGCGCGCGTTTCGCGGCCGCCGGCACGCTGGTCGTGAACCTGATCTCCGCGCCCGGGTCGGGGAAGACGACGCTGCTCGAGGTGACGGTGCCGCGGCTGCGCGCCCTCGGCTTGCGCATGGCGGCGCTGGAGGGCGACATCGCCACCGAGCGCGACGCCGAGCGGCTGCGGGCCGCGGGCATCCCCGCCTATCAGATCGTGACCGGTGGCACCTGCCACCTCGACGCCCGCCTGGTGTCGGCGGGGCTCGACAAGGCGGCGTTCGGGCCGCTGGACGTGCTCTTCATCGAGAACGTGGGCAACCTCGTCTGCCCGACCTCCTACGACCTGGGCGAGGATCTCAAGGTGGCGCTCCTGTCGGTGACCGAAGGCGAGGACAAGCCCTTCAAGTATCCGGGCATCTTCGCGCGCGCCGAGGTCACGGTGGTGACCAAGGCCGACCTCCTGCCGCACGTGCCGTTCAAGCTGGACGAGGCGCGGGCACAGGTGCGCACCCTGCGGCCGGACGGGCGCTGGATCGTTACCTCGGCGACCACGGGGCAGGGGATCGAGGAGTGGTGCGGGGAGCTGACGACGAGGGTGGGCGCGAAGCGCGCGGCGGGATGAGCCGGGCCACGGCCGAGATGGGCCTTGAGGCAACCTACCTTTCCGGGAATTGACTTGAGGGAGGAAGAGCGGCGCGGCTAGCCTCTCCAGGCCCCGACCAGGGCATGAAAGGCGAGGACAACATGCGCGAACGCAAGGAACACATGCCCGTCGCTCTGGAGCTGCCGGTCGCGAAGTTCCAGAGGACGGACTGGGGCGAGAACGCGATTGCCTATGTGCAACTCGCGGCCGGCGCCGACGCCGCGCCCCTGCTCGAAGGGCTCCCGCAGGACAAGTGCTCGTGCCCCCATTGGGGTTACGTCCTCAAGGGGTCGATCCGAGTCGACTACGCCGACGGACAGCGCGAGACGGTCCGCGCCGGTGACATCTTCTACTGGCCGCCCGGCCACACGGTGCGCGTCGACGAGGACGCGGCCTTCCTCGAGTTCAGTCCCAAAGACCAGCTGAGCAAGGTCTACGACCACATCGGCCGCAAGGTCGCGGCGAGCACCTGACCCCGGCTCGAGGACCGGCGCTTTCCGGAGGACTTTGCCCTCCGGTCGATGCCCGAGGAAGGGGTGGTCACGGACTGTGACCACCCTCGTCGTCTGAGGTTCCCGCCGGCGCGGGACCCGCGTACGCCCCGATCCAGGCGATCTCCAGCTCGAACGGCCCCGGCTGTTTGTCGGAGATGAGCAAGCCGATGCGGCGCACGGCGCCGGGGTCCAGCGGCGGCGCGCCGCGCGAGACCCGGCCGCGGAAGGTGGGCGCGAAATCGGCGAAGGCCAGCCGGACCGTCTGCCAGTTGCCGGCTTCAGTGGCGAAACGCGCCTGATATACGATGCCGTCGAAGGCGTCGTCCGTGCGCATCTGCAGCTTGTAGACGTGCCCGTCGCCGCGCAGGTGCAGCGCCAGCCCGTCCCACCCCGCCAGCTCGAAGCGCTCCGGGCGCGTGCGCGCCGAGGCGAACCCGCCGTGGTTCTCGAGAGAGACCGTGCCGCGGAAGAGAGCCGTCCCGCTCCCTGTGCCGCACAGCTCGCTGTGCGAGACCCCGCCCATCACGACGTCGTCGACGGTCTCCCAATCGCCGCGGCGGGCAGGATCGGCGAAATCGATGAGGCGGCGCTCGGGCACGGGCGGGCGGCCGGGCATGGCGGGTGCGCCGGCTACTGGCCCGGCGCGCTCTGCCGCCGCTTGAACAACGGCGCCGTCAGCACCGCCAGCCCCGACCACACGAACACGGCCAGGCCGAGCCCCGCCCCGTAGAGCAGGTACGCAATGTGTGCCGAGCCGGCGTTGAACTTGCTCAGCCCGATGCGCGGCACGGCGGAGACGAAGAGGCGGAAGCACAGCTCGCCGAACCCGATGCCGATGGCGAGGCTGCCCAGCAGCAACAGGACGATGCCCACGACCCGCAGCGACATACGGCCTCCTTGGACGATCCTCAGCAGATCCGCGGCAACTGCTCGCCGCTCAGCATGTCCACCACGCGCACGCCGCCGACGCGGCTCTTGAGGAAGACCTTGCCCGGGTGTTCGGCCACGACCTCGCCGATGATGGCGGCGTCGCGTCCCAGCGGGTGCGCGCGCATCGCGGCCAGGGCGCGCTCGGCGGCCGGCCGCGCCACGATCGCCAGCCCCTTGCCCTCGTTGGCGACATAGAGCGGGTCGAGCCCGAGGATCTCGCAGGCGCCGCGCACCGCCTCGCCGATGGGGATGGCCGCCTCGTCGAGCCGGATGCCGGCGCGCGACGCGGTGGCGATCTCGTTGAGGGCGCTCGACACGCCGCCGCGCGTCGGGTCGCGCAGCACGTGGACATCGGCGCCGGCGGCGTCCAGCACGCGCGCCACCAGCTCGTGCAGCGCCGCGGAGTCGCTGGTCAAGGCGGTCTCGAAGGCCAATCCCTCGCGCACCGACATGATGGCGATGCCGTGCTCGGCGATGCGCCCGTTGATGAGCACCAGATCGCCCGGCCGCGCCGCGCTCGGCCGGATCGACACGCCCGTGGGCACCAGGCCGATGCCGGTCGTGTTGATGAACACGCCGTCGCCCTTGCCGCGGTCCACCACCTTGGTGTCGCCGGTGACCACCGCCACGCCGGCCGCCGCGGCGGCCGCCGCCAGCGAGCGGACGATCTTCCACAGGTCGTCCATCGCCAGGCCTTCCTCGATGATGAAGCCGGCGGTGAGCGCCAGCGGGCGCGCCCCGCACATCGCCAGGTCGTTGACCGTGCCGTGCACGGCCAGCGAGCCGATGTCGCCGCCGGGGAAGAACAGCGGGCTCACGACGAACGAGTCGGTCGAGATGGCCAGCCGCCCGGCGGGCACTTCCAGCACCGCGCCGTCGTGCAGCTCGGCCAGCGCCGGGTTGGCGAAGGTGGCGGCGAACAGCTTCTCGATGAGCATGTGGGTGAGCCGCCCGCCGCCGCCGTGCGCGAGCAGCACGTGCGGGTAGTCGCTGATCGGGATCGGGCAGGTCATGCCCAGGATGCCGGCGGCCGTCGGTTCGCTCATCCTTGCCTCCCATACTGATAGTAGGCGGCGCAGGCGCCCTCGCTCGAGACCATGGGCGCGCCCAGCGGGTGCTCCGGCGTGCACTTGCCGCCGAAGGCGCTGCAGTCGTGCGGCCGCTGGTGGCCGGTGAGGATGGCGCCGGCGATGCACAGCGGCGACTCCTGGGCGCTCACGCCGCCGACGTCGAACCGTCGCTCCGCGTCGTAGTGCGCGAACTCCGGGCGCAGCCGCCAGCCGCTGCCCGGGATGACGCCGATGCCGCGCCAGGCTCGGTCGCAGACCTCGAAGACCTCGCCGAGCAGCTTCTGCGCCGGCAAGTTGCCCTCGCGGGACACGGCGCGGGCGTACTGGTTCTCGACGCCGGCGCGCCCTTCCTCGAGCGCGGTCACCGCCAGGTAGACGCCGTGCAGGAGGTCGAGCGGCTCGAAGCCGGTGACCACGATCGGCACGCGGTGCCGCGCGGCGATCGGCTCGTACTCCCGGTAGCCCATGACCGCGCAGACGTGGCCGGCGGCGAGGAAGGCCTGCACGCGGTTGTCGGGCGCGCCGAGCAGCGCCCGCATGGCCGGCGGCACCAGCACGTGCGAGACCAAGAGCGAGAAGTTGTCGAGCCCGAGCTGCTTGGCCTGCCATGCCGCCATGGCGTTGGCGGGGGCGGTGGTCTCGAAGCCGACGGCGAAGAACACCACGGGGCGGTCGGGGTGGCGCTGCGCCAGCTTCACGGCGTCGAGCGGCGAGTAGACGATGCGCACGTCGCCGCCCTGCGCCTTGACGGAGAGCAGGTCGGTGTCGCTGCCGGGCACGCGCAGCATGTCGCCGAAGGAGGTGAAGATCACCTCGGGGCGCCGGGCCAGCGCGATGGCGCGGTCGATCTGCTCGAGCGGCGTCACACAGACCGGGCAGCCGGGGCCGTGCACCAGGGTGAGCAGCTCGGGCAGCAGGCGGTCGAGGCCGAACTTGATGAGCGTGTGCGTCTGGCCGCCGCAGATCTCCATCAGCGTCCACGGGCGGGTGACCCGGGCGCGGATGGCGACCACGAACTTCCGCACGTCGGCGGCTTGTCGGTATTCGTCGACGAAGCGCACTTCGCTCTCCTGCTGCGGCCCGGACCGGCGGGCCGGCGCCGGCCGGCGGGCCGCTGGCCCCGCTACGGCTGCGGGATGTCGAGGTCTCCCAGCTCGCCCATCTGGCGCAGCGTCTCGAAGACCTCCTGGGCCTCTTCCTCGCTCACCCGGCTGATGGCGAAGCCGACGTGCACGATGACGTAGTCACCGACCTGCGCGTCGGGGAGGTACGCCAGGCACACCTCCTTGGCGATGCCGCCGAAGCTGACCGTGCCCATGGTCATACCCTGCTCGTTCTCCTGGATCCGCATCACCTTGCCCGGCACACCGAGACACATGTCGGAAAGCCTCCGTCGAATCGTCCGCCGGTCAGCCGCGCTCGCCGGCCAGGGTCGCCGCCGCCACCGCCGCCTGGCCGAGGGCGATGCCGCCGTCGTTGGGCGGCACCTGGCGGTGGAGGAGCACCTCGTGGCCCGCCGCGCGCAGGCGGGCGGCCGCGCCCTCGAGCAGGAGACGGTTCTGCATGCAGCCGCCGCTCAATACCACGCGCGGCTCGTCGACCTCGCGCGCCACCGCCGCGATCGCCTCGGCCAGTCCGGCGTGGATGCGCGCCGCGATTACCCCACGGTCCGCCCCGCGCGCCAGATCCGCGAGCCCGGCCTCCACCAGCGGCCGCCAGTCTACGGTCAGGGGCGCGGCCCCGCCAGCGGGTGTGGCACCCGCGGCCGGGCCTCGCCCCAAGCCCACAGGATACGCCCCGCGGCGCCCCGCGTCCGCAGCGAACTCGAGGGCGATGGCGGCCTGGGCCTCGTAGGTGACGCGCGGATGGAGCCCCACCAGGGCGGCCAGGCCGTCGAAGAGCCGCCCGGCGCTGGTGGTCACCGGGGCATTGATGCCGCGGGAGAGCATGTGGCCGAGGACGCGCCGCTCGGCGGGGGAGAAGGACGCGATCGCCGGCAGGTCCTCGCGGGCCAGGGCGGCCTCGCCGTAGATCTCCCAGAGCAGCGCGAGCGCCGAGCGCCGCGGCTCGTGGATCGCCGCCTCGCCGCCCGGGATGCGCAGCGGTCGCAGATGCGCCACGCGCGTGAACCCGGAGGCGTCGCCGAGCAGGAACTCGCCGCCCCACACCGTGCCGTCGGGCCCGTAGCCGGTGCCGTCCCAGATGACGCCCAGGGCGCGGCCCGGCTCGCCGTGCTCGGCGAGGCACGCCGCCAGGTGCGCGTGGTGGTGCTGCACCGGCACGAGCCGCACGTCGCGCTCCTCCGCCGTGCGCCGCGCCCACTGCGTCGAGACGTAATCCGGATGCAGGTCGTGCGCGATGGCCGCCGGGATCGCCTCGTAGAGCCGCAGGAAGTCGGCGATCACCCGCTCGAAGGCCGCCATCGCCTCGGGCGTCTCCAGGTCCCCGATGTGCTGGCTCAGGAAGACGCGCTGCCCGACCGACAGCGCCACCGCGCTCTTGAGGTGGCCGCCGACCGCCAGCACGCAGGGGAACTCGCGCGCCACGCGCACCGGCAGCGGGGCGAAGCCGCGCGCCCGGCGCAGGAGCGCGAACTCGCCGCCCACCTGCCAGCCGACGCTGTCGTCCACGTGCCGCTCGATGGGGCGGTCGTGCACCAGGAAGACGTCGGCGATGTGCCCGAGTCGGGCCAGCGCTTCGCGCTCGTCGGTGGCGATGGGCTCGTCGGTGAGGTTGCCGCTGGTCGCCACGACCGGGAAGCCCAGCTCGGCCGTCAACAGGTGGTGGAGCGGATTCGACGCGATCATCACACCGAGGGTGGCGAGCCCGGGTGCGACGTTATCGGCCACCGGCGCGCCGGCGCGGCGCGGCAGCAGCACGATCGGCGCTTCGGGGCCCGACAGCGCCGCCGCCGCGGCCTCGTCGACGGCGCACAGGGCGCGCGCTTGTGCCACGTCGCTGGCCAGCACCGCGAAGGGCTTCTCGAGCCGCGGCTTGCGCTCGCGCAGGCGGGCCACCGCCGCCGCGTCGCGCGCGTCCACCATGAGGTGGAAGCCGCCGATGCCTTTGACCGCGGCGATGCGGCCATCGCGCAGGGCGGCGGCCGTGGCGCGCAGGGCCTCATCCCCGCTCGCCAGCACGGCCCCGTCCGGCGCCCACAGCTCGAGCTGCGGCCCGCACGCCGGACAGGCGTTGGGCTGCGCGTGGAAGCGGCGGTCTAGGGGGTTCTCGTACTCGGCCCGGCACGCGGCGCAGAGCGCGAAGCGGCTCATGGTGGTGTTCGGGCGGTCGTAGGGGAGCGCCTGGATGATGGAGAAGCGCGGCCCGCAGTTGGTGCAGTTGGTGAACGGGTAGCGGTGGCGCCGGTTGCCGGCCTCGCGCACGTCGGTGAGGCACTCCCCGCAGGTGGCGACCTCGGGCAGGACGAGCACGGTCTTCTCCCCGCGCGCGTCGCTGTGGCGGATCTCGAAGCGGTCGAAGCCCGCCGGCGGCAGCCACGCCGAGCGCAGCGCGTCGAGGCGCGCCAGCGCCGGCTTCTCGCGCGGCAGGCGCGCGAGGAAGCTCTCGAGCGTGGCGCGCGGCCCTTCGGCCTCGATGAACACGCCGCGCGTGTCGTTGAGCACCCAGCCGGCCAGCCCCAGGTCGGTGGCGAGGCGGTAGACGAACGGGCGGAAGCCGACACCCTGCACGAGCCCCTGGATCTCGACACCCAGGCGCTCGCGTGGCGTTGCCGTTCGCTCCGCGTCCCGCTCCGCCATCCGTTCCTCCGTGGGCCTGAGGGCATTATGACGGAAGGGGAGGGGGGAAGGCAGGGGGCGGGACAGCCGGCTGGCTCCGGCGCGGGTTCTGTGGAAAGACCGTTCTTGCAAGGGCGAAGCGCGGCTCGCCGCGCTCTGAAGTCGCTCGATCCGCTCGACCCGTTGACCGACTCGGAGAGCTACGCCCTTCGACTCCTGAGCCGGCCTGGGAAGGCTTGATCCATTGCGGATCTGGCCCATCCCCACGGCTGGCGCTCGCCTTGCAAGACTCCCCCAACCCCCGACGCCATCCCCCAGGGCGCTCCGTGCCGGGTTACCATCGGTTGCCCACGCTTCCCCGTGGATCTAGGCTAAGCGTCTTCTTCCGCCCAGTCAGGAGCCAATGAAGACGTCCATGCCGCGATCAGACGAGGTCGAAGCGGTCTAGGTTCATGACCTTGTTCCAGGCCGCGATGAAGTCACGCACGAACTTCTCTTTTGCATCGTCCTGCGCATAGACCTCGGACAGGGCGCGCAGCTGCGAGTTGGAGCCGAAGGCCAGGTCCACGCGGGTGCCGGTCCACTTGAGTTCGCCTGTCTTTCGGTCGCGCCCTTCGAACGTGTCCCGGGCATCGGACGTGGGCTTCCACACGGTGCCCATGTCGAGCAGGTTGACGAAGAAGTCGTTGGTGAGGGTTCCGCCCCGTGTCGTGAACACGCCGTGCGTCGAGCGACCCACGTTGGCCCCCAGCACGCGCAGGCCACCTACGAGCACCGTCATCTCCGGCGCGCTCAGGGTCAGGAGCTGCGCCTTGTCCACCAGCATTTCCTCGGCCGAGACGGTGAAGGCCTGCTTCTGGTAGTTGCGGAAGCCATCGGCCTGGGGCTCCAGCACAGCGAACGATTCCACCTCGGTCTGGTCTTGCGAGGCGTCGGCGCGACCTGGGGTGAAAAGCACGCCGGCAGCGTGCCCGGCAGCCTTGGCCGCCGTTTCAATGGCAGCGCAGCCGGCCAGCACGATGAGGTCAGACACGGAGACTCTCTTGCCGCCCGTCTGGGCGCCGTTGAATACCCGCTGGATAGTTTCGAGCACGCCCAGCACCTTGGTCAGCTGCGGCGGATGGTTGACTTCCCAGTCCCTTTGCGGCGCCAGGCGAATGCGCGCGCCGTTGGCACCGCCGCGCTTGTCCGAGCCACGGAAGGTAGAGGCCGAGGCCCAGGCGGTGGAGACCAGTTCCGCCACCGACAGGCCCGAGGCGAGGATTTCGGCCTTGAGGCTGGCGATGTCCTTGGAATCGATCAGCGGGTGATCGACAGCGGGCAGCGGGTCTTGCCAGATCAGGTTTTCGGCCGGGACTTCAGGGCCGAGGTAAAGGGCCTTGGGCCCCATGTCGCGGTGGGTCAGTTTGAACCAGGCGCGGGCGAACGCTTCGGCGAGAGCCTGCGGATCCTGATGGAAGCGGCGCGCGATGGGCTCATAGATCGGGTCGAAACGAAGCGACAGGTCGGCCGTGGTCATCATCGGCGGGTGCTTTTTCGACGGGTCGTGCGCGTCGGGAATCATGTGTTCCGGTTTGACGTTCTTCGCCACCCACTGATGAGCACCGGCGGGGCTCTTGGTCAGCTCCCACTCGTAGCCGAAGAGCATGTCGAAGTAGCCGTTGTCCCATTTCGTGGGGTTGGGCTTCCAGGCGCCCTCGATCCCACTGGTGGTGGTGTGCACGCCCTTGCCGGTGCCAAAGCGGTTGATCCAGCCCAAGCCTTGTTCTTCGATGGGCGCAGCTTCGGGTTCGGGGCCCACCAGCGCCGGGTCGCCCGCGCCGTGCGCCTTACCGAAGGTGTGTCCACCGGCGACGAGCGCCACGGTTTCTTCGTCGTTCATTGCCATGCGGGCGAAGGTCTCGCGCACATCGCGGCCCGAGGCCACGGGCTCGGGGTTGCCGTTGGGGCCTTCGGGGTTCACGTAGATCAGGCCCATCTGCACGGCGGCCAGGGGGTTCTCCAACTCGCGATCACCGCGGTAGCGCTTGTCGCCCAGCCAGGTGTCTTCTTTGCCCCAGTAGATGTCCTCTTCGGGTTGCCAGATGTCCGCGCGGCCACCACCGAAGCCGAAAGTCTTGAAGCCCATCGACTCCAGCGCGCAGTTGCCGGCCAGGATCATCAGGTCGGCCCACGAAATCCGGTTGCCGTACTTCTGCTTGATGGGCCAGAGCAGGCGGCGCGCCTTGTCCAGGTTGCCGTTGTCTGGCCAGCTGTTGACAGGCGCAAAACGCTGATTGCCGGTGCCGGCGCCACCACGTCCGTCAGCGGTGCGGTAGGTGCCGGCACTGTGCCAGGCCATGCGGATGAACAGGCCGCCGTAGTGGCCCCAGTCGGCGGGCCACCAGTCCTGCGAGTCGGTCATCAGCGCGTACAGGTCCTTCTTCAGGGCGACCAGATCAAGCTTCTTGAATTCTTCGGGGTAGTTGAATTCGGGGCCCATCGGGTTGGAGACCGGCGCGTGCTGGTGAAGGACGGCCAGGTTCAGTTGGTTGGGCCACCAGTCGCGGTTCGATGTGCCTCTGCCTGCAATGGTTCTACCGGATTCTCCTGTTATCGGGCACTTGCTGTCTTCGCCCATCTTCTTTCTCCTTTAGCCCGGATGATCCATGAAGGTTGAAGTACGAAGGCCCCCTGTCTGGTAGAAAGCGGTTGTCGATAGCCGCTG
>CAYLSO010000222.1:0-5953 GCA_964386525.1 uncultured bacterium | reverse complement strand
GCCCGCACGATGTGCACGTAGTGGCACGCCACCGGGAAGCGGCCCAGCTGGCCGCAGGCGGCGTTGTTGGACGCGGCGCACGGCGAATCCCCGCTGAGCAGATAGCTGCCGTTGGCGCGGTCGCAGAACAACGGGTCGGCGCTGAAGTTGTTCCGGACCCCGAGCTGTCCGGCCAGGAAGCCGCTCCAGTTGCCCGCGGGGTTGCCGTGGAGATCGCAGCAGGAGAATACCGGGTTGCTGCCGGTGTCGCCCGCCTCCCGCTCCACCGCCGGCCGCCCGCTGCCGAAGGCCAGGATGGACGTCTGCACGCTCGGCGACGCGGCGCTCTGTAGGTAGAGATCGCTCCCGAGGATCGTGGCGCTGTTGCCGGCGAAGGTGGCGCCGGCGACCGCGTACGCCACCGGTGAGCCGAACGCCAGGGCCCCACCGCGCGCGGCGCTGTTGTCGAGGAAGTAGCAGCCGGTCAGCGTCGCCGGGGAATTCTGGAACATCGCCGCGCCCCCGGTGCCGCCGTGGTTGCTGGCGAACGTGCAGTTGGTCAGGATCGGGGAACTCTCGTCGAGGAACAGCGCGCCGCCGCCGCGCGCCCCGGCCGTGCACAGCGAGATGGTGGTGCCCCGCAGGCGTGGCGAGCACTGATACCAGCAGTACAGCCCGCCGCCGCTCTGGCCGGCGTCGGAGTCGGTGATCAGGCAGTCCTCCAGGATCGGCGAGGCGGTCTCCTCGCAGGCGATGGCCCCCCCGGCGTCGGTGGCGTAGCCCTCGGCGATCTCGCAGTTCACGAGCCGCGGCGAGCTGGCGTAGCAGTAGATGGTCCCGCCCTTGTCCATGTACCCGCCGGCGACGGTCACGCCCTGCAGGACGGACAGCGAGTCTTCCCCGTGGTGGAAGAAGAAGGCCCGGTGTCGGTTCGAATTGTTGGCTTTCACGGCGATGACGCACTCCGAGCGGCGGCCGCTGATCGACAGGATGGTGATGCGCTTGCCCAGGTAGTCCAGGTCGATGTTGCCGGGACCGTCGAAGAAGCCGTCGGCGAGCCCGATGACCGTCCCGTCGCTCGCCGCGTCGATGGCCGCCTGGATGGTCGGGTAATCCCCGGTGCCCTGCGGGTTCACGGTCCAGGTCACGCTGGGGGCGATCTTCATGTCGTCCAGGCGGGTGTTGTTCGTCTCGTTCGACTCGGCGACCTGGCCGTTGACGTCGGCGATCAGCTCGAGGTCGTAGATGCCGGGCGGGTAGCTGCCGAGGTCGCACTGCACGACGGCGGAGCCGCCGGCCGGGATGGCCGGCGTGCTGATGGCGTTGCACTTCGTGACCCCTTCCACCTTCACCCGCGTCGCGCTGGCCGCCGTCGCGGCCGCCCCCTGGTTGTGGATCGTGATGTCGATGATCATCGCCTCCCCGGCCCTGCCGTAGCGCGGGTCGATCCCGGTCACGACCAGGTCGGGGCCGACGATGGTCACCGTCTCGGTGACGCAGTTGTTGTCCTCGATGCCCTCGACCACCGCCCCCCCGATGTCGGCGCACGCCTCGACCAGGTGCTCGCCGATCGGCAGCACGCCCAGGTGGCAGGAGACGATCGTCGACGACCCGGCGTCGAGGGCACCGACGGGGAGCGCGGCGCAGACGGTGCCGCCGTCCAGGCGCACGCGGGTCTGGCTGGCCCCGGCCGGCACGTAGCCGGCGTTGCGGACCTGGACGTAGACGGTCACGTCCGTCCCCGCCGGCTCCTCGTCGGGCATGATGCCGTTGACGTGCAGGTCGGGGAGGAACCCGACCACGGAGCCGGTCTTGGTGTTGTTGCCCTCCTCGCTCTCGGCCACCTGTCCGTTGATGTCGGCGACGGCCTCGAGCGTGTGCGTGCCGGCCGCCAGGGTGCCCACTCCACAGGTCACCGAGGCGGTGGCCCCGGCGGCGAGCGCCGGCGTGCTGACGGCGGCGCACTTGGTCACCCCGTCGAACCGCAGGCGCGTGGCCGAGGCCCCCGCCGCGGCGCCGCCCTGGTTCTTGACGGTGACGGTGACGGTGAGCGCCTGGTTCGCCGGCGCCCACGTGGGCGAGAGGCCGGTGACCACGAGGTCGGGCGCCCCCACGGAGATGTACTCGGTCCGGCAGTTGTCGGTCTCGCCGGCGACCCCCTCGTCCACTTCGTTGTCGGCGTCGGCGCACGCCTCCACGCCCCGGCTGCCGACGCTCAGCGAGCCCAGCGCGCAGGTGATGGAGGTGGTGCCGCCGGCCGGGATGGCCGCGGTGGTCACCAGCGCGCACTTCACCGTGCCGTCGAGGCTCACCCGCGTATCGGAGGAGGCGGCGTTGGCCGCGCCGGTGTTGCGGATGTAGACGGTGGCGGTGACCGGCGTGCCCGCGGTGGCGTGGTCGGGCTCGATGTGGTCGATGACCAGGTTGGGCTTGGCGGCGGCGCCCTGGTCCCAGACCTCGACCTTGTAGCGGCCGCCGGCGGTGAGCAGCGTGTTGTTGAACACCACGAAGGCGTGGGTCCCGGTCGACGTGGGGGTGTAGGTGTACGGCGCCCGCGTGGTGTCGGTGCCGGCCGGCTGCTCGAAGATCGCGTCGGCGCGGCCGAGCCAGCCGCCCTGCCCGCCGGAGAGCAGCAACGCCGTGCGCACGTCGTCGGCGGCCTCCGTGGTGCTGACCCGGAACGCGTAGGTGTGCCCGGCGGTCAGCGCCAGGTCCCAGACCCGCATCACACCGCACTCCCCCGCCAGCCCGCCGTAGTTCTTCCACTGCGCCGCCGGCAGGGTGAGCGCCCCCTGGCCGTCGTCCCAGAGGACCGAGTACGCGTAGCCGCCCGGACCCGCCGCGTAGACCTGGGCCCAGCCCGCCAGGCCGCCCTCGGTGTGGCGGCGGACGAGCAGGTTGGTCTCGTGCGGGATCTCCGACGAGTACACTTGCGCCCCGCCCTCGGAGGTGTGGACGCCGAGGTAGGTGGAGTAGCTGGGATGGAGATGCGGTCCGACGGCGACGCCCATCCACTGGTTGGTGGTCTGGAACCACTGGTACCACGCGGGCACCGGCGTGGTCGTGTAGCACACGTCGGAGATCAGGCCGAAGGCGGCGACGGCGGGCGACACGAGGACCGTGGCGAGCAGGAGCGCGGCGAGCGGTAGGCGCAAGCGGGCGGGAGACAGCGCGGCCGCGGCGACGCGGCGCGGCAACCGGGCGCGGGGCGACATGGAGGTACCCTCCGGGCAGCGAGTACACGCCGCCGGCGCCGTGGTGGGTGCGGCCCGGCGAGGCGAAGGCACACAACAGGAGGATGGTGTACTTAAGAAAGAGGATAGCACCGCGGTCGTGGCGAGGGAACGAAGCTCTCGCAGGTTTAGAAGCGCGATACCCGCCCCAGCCAGACGGAGAGGACCGTCGCCAGCCCAAAGCCGACTTCGCTGAGACCGAGTTGCAGCGTGGTCAGGCGCGGCCGGGCCGGGGAGAGGCCGTACGCCGCCCGCGCGGCGAGGATCGCGATCGCGATCACTGCCAGCCAGGACGTCAGCCCCGCCGCCGCCAGCCCCGCAACGGCGGCGACCGCCGGCAGATGCAGCGCCACTGCCCCGGACACCCGCGCCGGGTGCCCCTTGTCGAGCCGCAGCCGCGCCCTGACATAGGTGATGGTGGGCACGGCCCGCGCGGCCAGCACGCCCCACAGGGCGAAAGCCGGCGCGGCAGGCCAGCCCGCCGCCAGCGCGATCGCCGTGGACACGCTCCCGAGGGCGAGAGCCGCCGTCACCTCCGCCGCCGCCTCGCGCGAGCGGCGGTCGAGGTCGAGCCCGAGCGCCACCGCCCCCAGCGGCGCGGCCGCGGCGAGCGCGACCAGCACCGGCCCGCGCGCCAGGCAGAACGCACCGCCGAGGGCCGCGGCGCCGACCAGGGCGAAGAACAAGAACGCGTGCTCCGCCACCGCGGTGCGGGGAAAGCGCTCCTTCGACCGGCGATCGGAGACGACGATTCGCAGCGGTCGGCGGGCGAGGAAGCCGGCGAGGGCGGCGGACGCCAAGAGAAAGCCGGCGGCCGACGGAGCGACGAGAAGGCCGAGCAGGATCGGCTCGCCGAGGAACGCCCAGCTGCCGTGCTCGGCGGGGACGACGACGCGCCGCAGCGACGCCGGGCCGCGCGGGGCCGCTCCGCCCGCCGCGCCGCGCTCGGGCGCGCCGGTCACGCTAGCGCTGCTTCGGCCGCGTCACCCGCGGCGAGTGCCACGCGTCCGGGTGGTCGGGATCGTTCACCGGGCAGGCGTCGCACAAGCGGCCCGCGCCGCGCCGGCGCCGCCACCAGCCGCGCGCCAGCCACGCCAGCGCCGCCAGCGCTGTGACCGCCGCCACCGCGTCCTGCCACCCGAGACCGGACACCGCCCCTCCCTACCCGAAGCCCAGGAACCGCCCGCCCCGGTAGACGGCGAAGGACACCGCCCAGGCGAGCGCGTTCATCATGAGCAGCATGAACAGAGGCCAGCGCCACGAGTTGGTCTCGCGGCGCGCCACCGCCAGCGTGGACATGCACTGGCAGGCCAGCACGAAGAAGACCATCAGAGTGATGCCGACCAGCGGCGTGTAGGCCCGCGCCCCGGTGGCCGGGTCGACGGCGGTGCGCAGCGTCCTGCGCAGCGACACCGGCGCCTCGTCGGCGTCGCCGAGGTTGAAGACGGTGGCCATGGTCGAGACCATCACCTCGCGCGCCGCGAACGAGGTCACCAGTCCGATGCCGATGCGCCAGTCGAAGCCGAGCGGCGCGATGACCGGCTCGAGCGCCCGCCCGACCTGCCCGGCGAAGGAGTTGCGCAGGGTGGCGCCCGCCAGGTCGCCCTCGAGGACCTTCGCCTGGGCCGCGTCCCCCGCCGCCTGGGCCGCGCCGAGCTGCGTCCGCAGCGCGTCGGTCTCCGCCCCGCTGCGCGGATAGGAGGCGAGGAACCACAGCACGATGGACACGCCCAGGATCACCGTGCCGGCCTTGCGCAGGAAGAGCAGCGAGCGGTCGCGCACGGTCAACAGGATCGAGCGCCACGCCGGCCGGCGGTAGGGCGGCAACTCCATCACGTAGAGCGGCTTGCCGCCGCGCAAGAGCGAGCGCTTGAGCAGCCAGGCCACGCTGACCGCCGCGACGATGCCGAGGAAGTACATCGCGAAGAGGGTGATGCCGGGCAGGGTCACGAATCCCACCCAGCGGTTGGGCACGAAGGCGCCGATGAGCATGGCGTAGACCGGCAGGCGCGCGCTGCACGACATGAACGGCGCGATGATGATGGTGGTCAGCCGGTCGCGGCGGTTGTCGATGGTGCGGGTCGCCATGATGCCCGGGATGGCGCAGGCGAACGACGAGAGCAGCGGGATGAAGGCGCGCCCCGACAGTCCCACCTTGGCCATCAGCCGGTCCATGATGAAGGCGGCGCGCGCCATGTAGCCGCTGTCCTCGAGCAGGGCGATGAAGAAGAACAGCACGGCGATCTGCGGCACGAAGGTCACGGTGGTGCCGACGCCGGCGATGATGCCGTCGACGACCAGCGAGTGCAGCGGCCCCGGCGGCAGCAGCCTGCCGACCAGCCCGCCGGTCTGGTGGACGAGGAGGTCGATGGCGTCCATGGCCGGCTGCGCCCACGCGAAGACCGACTGGAAGATCGCACCCATGAGGACGAGGAAGATCGCCGGCCCGAAGACGCGGTGGGTGAGCACCCGGTCGATGCGCTGGGTGGCGCGGTCTCGCGCCCCTCCTGGTGCGGCCACAGCGCGCGCCAGGATCTCGGAGATGCGCTCGTAGCGGCCCTCGATCTCGTGGGCGCGCCATTCGGGGTCGGCGGCGTCGAGCCGCCGGCGCAGCACCTGCAGGTCGTCGAGCACGTGCGGCGGGGCGACGCGCGCCAGGGCGTCGTCCTCGCCGTCGTCGAGCAGCAGGGCCATCGCCAGGTCGCCGCGCGCCCGGTCGGGGACCAGCGGGTGGCGCGGCA
>CAYLSO010000221.1:0-8476 GCA_964386525.1 uncultured bacterium | reverse complement strand
GCGAAGTACCGGCCGCGGGCCTGAGCGGCTCCGCGCCGCCCGCGCGACCGCCAGAGGAGTCTTCCCGGCGCAGCAGGAGAACGGCCGCGGCCGGACGACACCCCGAAACGGCTCGCGCCGCACCGCCGAGCGCGCTAGAGTCCGGCATGGTCATGCCCCGTCGCGCCTCCTCTTCGCCCGTCGCGCCACCCGCGATCCCCGCCGCCCGCCGCGACGCGCTGCGCCGCCGGCTGCTGGCGTGGTACCGCGCCCACCGGCGCGACCTGCCCTGGCGGCGCACGCGCGACCCGTACGCCGTGTGGGTCGCCGAGACCATGCTGCAGCAGACGCGCGTCGCCGCGGTGATCCCCTACTTCGAGCGCTTCCTGGCGGAGTTTCCCGACCTGGCGAGCCTCGCGCAAGCTCCCGAGGAGCGCGTGCTGGCGCGCTGGTCGGGCCTCGGCTACTACTCGCGCGCGCGCAATCTACAGCGCGCCGCGCGGGTCGCTCTCGAGCACCACGACGGGCACCTGCCTTCCGCCCCCGAAGCGCTGGCGGCGCTGCCCGGCATCGGACGCTACACGCTCGGGGCGGTCCTCTCCATCGCCTTCGACCGTCCGTGGCCGGTGGTCGACGGCAACGTGGTGCGCGGGCTGGCGCGTCTCGAGGCGATGGGCGGGGATCCGCGCCGCGCGCCGGGAGCCGATCGCCTCTGGCGACTGGCGGCGGCGCTGGTGCCGCCCGGGGCGCCGGGCGACTTCAATCAAGCGCTCATGGAGCTGGGAGCCACCGTCTGCACGCCGCGTGCGCCGCGCTGCGGCGACTGCCCGGTGGCCGCGCTCTGCCGGGCGCGGGCGGCCGGCGACCCGGAGGCCTATCCGGCGCGCCGGCCGCGCCCCGCGTTCGAGCGCGTCGCGGTCGTCGCGGCGCTGATCGAGTCGCGACGCGGCGTGTGGCTCGAGCGGCGAGCGACGGGCGCCAATCGCGGGTTGGCCGACGTGCCGGCCGTCGAGAGCGCCGCCGCGGACGGCGGGGACCCGGCGGAGCTGCAGCGGCGACTGGAGAAGCACCTCGCGGCGCGCGGCATCCGCGTGGCGCGGTTGGCCGCGGCGGGCTCCTTCCGCCACGGCATCATGCAGCGCTCGTATGCCGTGACCGTGCTGCGCGGGCGGGCCAGGGCGGCGACGCGAGCCACGGGCGGCGAGTGGATGCCGCACGAGCGGCTCGGGGACGCCCCGCTTGCGGCGCGGGCCCGCAAGGCGGTCGCTCTGCTACGCTGCTCGCGTCCGGCCGGCCGCCGCGCCCAGGCGGCGGCCGCCGAGAAAGGACTGTCGCCCCATGGCCGCAAGTGAGAACCCCCGCCCCGCCGCGCTGGTCACCGGCGCTTCCGGTGGCATCGGGCTGGAGCTCGCCAGACTCTTCGCCCGCGACGGCCACGATCTGATCCTCGTGGCGCGCGGCCAGGACCGGCTCGCCGCCATCGCACAGGAACTGGAGGAGGAGCACGGCGTCCAGGCCGGCGTGCTGGCCGCGGATCTCGCCGATCCGGCGACCCCGGCCGCCATCCACGACGAGCTGGAACGCGAGGGCGTGGCCATCGACGCGCTCGTCAACAACGCCGGCTTCGGCCTGTGTGGCGGTTTCGCGGAACTCGACGAGCGGGCTCAGATGGAGATGCTGCAGGTGAACGTCATCGCGCTGACGCAGCTGACGCGCCTGTTCCTGCCGGCGATGCTGGAGCGGGGCGCCGGCGGCATCCTCAACGTGGCTTCGACCGCCGCCTTCCAGCCGGGGCCGTTCATGGCCGTCTACTACGCCAGCAAGGCCTACGTGCTCTCCTTCTCGGAAGCGCTGTGGAGCGAGCTCGAAGGCACGGGCGTGACGGTGACCGCGCTCTGCCCAGGCCCGACGGCGACCGGGTTCCAGAGCCGCGCCGGTATCGAGAAGTCGCGGCTGGTGCGCAGCCTGCGCCCCATGGACGCGGCGGGAGTGGCGCGCGAGGGGTACAAGGCGTTCCGCGGCGGCCGGCGCGTCGCCCTCCCGGGATTCATGAACCGACTGTTGGCAGACGCCGTGGGCCTGGTCCCCGGCGGCCTGGTGCTGCGCGCGGTGCGCAGCTTGAACTCGCAGGCACCCGAGTAGCCCGCGGGCGCGCCCCGCTGGGCAGGCCCGCTTTCGACCGAGGAGCCACAATGCCGAACCCGATGCCCGGAGTGAGCCCGGCTTTCCAGGCGTTCCTGACCGAGGCCCCGCAGCACGCGCAGGCGTGGATGACCGCGGTGCGAGACCTCTCTGCCGCCGACGCGCTCGATAAGAAGACGGAGGCGCTGGCCTACCTCGCGGTACTCGCCGCGCTGCGGCTGGAGAGCGGCGTCCCCTTTCACGTGGGTCTCGCCAGGCAGGCGGGAGCGACGCGAGCCGAGGTGGTGAGCGCTCTCCTGGTGGGTCTGCCGGCGGCCGGCCTCGGCGTCACGCAGACGCTGCCCGCCGCCCTCGCCGCCTACGACGCGTCGTAGGCCGGCAGCGCCGGCTCAGCCGCCGCTGCCGGGCCGCGCCGGCGGGTCCCCGAAGACCATGGTGCGGGCCTCGCCGGCGTAGCGGAAGCCGCCGCGCTCGTAGGCGCGGCGGGCCGGGGCGTTGTCCTGGCGCACGAAGAGACAGACGGCGGGCGCTGTGCCCAGCGCGCGGCGCGCCACCTCGGCGGTGCCGCGGCGCGCCAGGCCGCGGTTGCGGAACTCCGGTTCCGTGTAGACCCCGGCGATCTGCGCGCCCAGCGGGCAGAGGGCCGACAGCTCGGCCTTAAAGACGAGCGTCGGCCCGCGCCGGACGACGAAGATCCGCTCTTCCATGATGAGACGCGCGACGCGGCCGAGGAAGGCCTCGCGGTTGCGCGCCATGGGGTCCTCGCCCATCTCCTCGAGGTGGGCGCGCGCGGAGGCGCGCGCGATGAGCTCCAGGTCCTCGATGACGGCGGCGCGCAGCTCGCTCTCGCGGGCCTCCGGGTCGAGCGTGTCCGCATCCGCGGTCATGAACTTCTCGATCACGTCGAGGCGGGACCACACGCCCGCAGCCTGCGCGTAAGGCCACAGCGCGCCCACGTTCGCGCGCTCGCCAAGCAGCGCGCGCAGCGTGCCGGCGCGGCGCGCCAGCACCGGGCCAAGGGCGGCGGCGTCTCGTGCCTCCCCGCCGGCCGGCAAGGCCAGCCCGCCGGACCCGAGGACGAGCAGAGCGCGCAGCCGGTCTCCCGCGAAGGCGCCGTGGAACTCCGGCAGGCCGTCGCTCAGGCGCTGCTCGAGCGCTCCGCGCCAGACGTGCGAGGCGACGAAGACGTCACGCACGCCGCAGCGCGACAGGAAGCGCCACGCCTCGGGGGCGTCGCGCGGCCCCAGTAGTCGCGTCGTCAGCTCGTCGGGCGTGGTCAGCGGCTGCACGGCCATGGCGGGTCCCCCCGGGTAGGGCGATCGGAAGCCGGGGGAACTTTAGCAAAGACCCGGGAAGAAGTGGATGCGCAGTTGCACGCCGGGCGCCGGGGGCCAGACGCCGGCCGCCGGGGGCCGGGGCGCACGCAACGCACCGGGCGGCGGTCGCAGGACCGCCGCCCGGGCAGGTTCCCCCCGCCGTGGCGAGGGCTCGCGCTAGCGCAACACGCTCATCTTGGCAGTGGCCGATGAGCCGTCCTGCACCAGCCGCACGATGTAGGCGCCGCGCGGCAGCCGCGCCGCGTCGGCGAACGGGATCTGGTGGCTGCCGGCGCCGAGCGCGCCGAGATCCTTGCGCAGCGCCAGCCGTCCGGCCACCGTCCAGACCTCGAGCACGGCCGGCCCGTCGCCCGGCAGCGCGAGCGCGATCGTCGAGCCGCTCACCACCGGGTTGGGGTGGATGCCGCGCACCGCCAGCTCGGACCCGATCGCCGCGCCGCCCACCGGTGTCGAGCGCAGCCGGCCCTTGCCGCGGGCTCCCGCATCCGCCGCGCCGACGACCCGGATCGCGTCGCGACCCTGGAAACGCCGGCCGTCGTGGGTCTCGCCCACGAGCCCCGCCTCGGTGGCATCCGGCGGCAGGCGCAGGTCCTCGGTCGCGAAGTGCAGGATCAGATCGGGCACGCCGTCACCGCTGACGTCGCCGAGCGAGGCCATCGGGCGGCCGTTCTTCTTGAGGATGACCGGAGCTCCTGCGAGCCGCACGGTCAGCGGCGCCACGTCGACCGCGGCAAAGTCGAGCGCGCCGAGGATCGCCGCGGTCACCTGCCCATGCGAGCCCAGGTTGATGGTGTTTTCCGCGTCGCCGGGCTTCACGTCCACCTGGACCACCAGGTCGCCCGCCGGCGGTGGCGGTGGAGGAGGCGGAGGAGGAGGAGGAGGGGGAGGCGGCGGTGGCGGCGGTGGCGGCGGTGGCGGCGTCGCCGGCATGGCGAACACCTGCACCTGCCCGAGCGTCGCGTTGGCGACGAACAGCTCGTCGGCGCCCCAGGCCATTCCCGTCACCGAGAAGGTCTGCTCGGCGGCGGACGCATCCGGCGCCGGCACCGACGACAAGACCGTCGCGGCGCGCAAATCCCCGGTGGGCCCCAGCGCGAAGACCGTCCAGCGGTACTCGGGCGGGGACGTCGCTCCGTCGTAGGCCCACGTGCCGTAGAGCAGGCTCAGGCCGTCGGCCGCGAGCTGCCGCGGTGCGGTGCCCAGAGCCGACACGTTGAATGAGCCCTGCCGCGATCCGTCGGCCGGGCTCGCCTCGACGACCGCGATCGGCCCGCCCCCCGGCGCGCACGGATCGGGATCGAGCGCCCCCGCCGCGAACAGTCGCGAGCCGAGCAACGCCAGCCCCCCCGCCTCTCCGGTCACCGGGCTGGGCAGCGAGCGCACCAGGGCGCCGCTGCCCGCGTCGAGGACGTCGATGCGGTTCGGGTTGGCCCCGCCGCACGTCGATGCCCCGAGATCCGCGGTGGCGTAGAGGAACGCGCCGTCGTGGGCGAGAGCACCCACCGAGCCGCCGAGCATGAGTGTGTTGCGGACGTTCCCGGTGACCGGATCGAGCTCGAAGAGCATCGCCATTCCGGGGCCGAACGAGCCGGTGGCCCACAGGCTGCCGTTGCCGTAGGCCAGGCCCTGCACCCCGGGCGCGGGGAACGCGAGCGCGCGCACCGGCGGTGCGGCGAGGGCATCGGGCGGGCCGATGCCGGGCGCGGCGGCCAGCACCACGATCAGGACCGCGGCGAGGCACGTCTTGCGCATCATGGCTGCCTCCTCATCGTGAAGCTCGAGAGAGTCGGCGACCCTGCTTTGCTCCTATCGGCCGCACGCCCGCGCCCCGCGCGCCCTGCCGGCCGGCCGGGTCACCTGCTGGGCGATCGCGCGGAATCCGTTCCGCGGCCCTGAGCCGGATCCGCTGGCGGCGATCGCGAATCCCAGAGGGATGCAAGGAAGGGACCAGGGCGGGGCGCGCATTCCGCCTGCCCGCCGAGGGGCTAACTGCCGACGCCGGGGGGCGGAGACCGAGACGGGCCGCGGGGGATCTCAGGATGCAATCCCCGCGGCGTGCAGGAGCTGCCCTGCGCCGCGGCCTTTTGCAGCCATCCGCAGCCGGCGGGCGCCCGTCGCGCAGGCCCGGGTGGAGAGCTCAGTCCTGTCACCCCCCTTGCCGATAATCCGAAGAACGACCGAACCCCGGAGGACAGACATGAAGGCGAAGTGGCAACCGCCGCGGAACCTGGCCTGGGCCTATGGCTCCCTGGCCGCAACGCTTCTGACCTGCCTGCCGGCCGGGGCCCAGGAGAACGCGGTCCAAGCGTTCCGCCGGGCGCGCGAGTACACGGTCCGCGTGCAGACGCAGATCACTGAGCCGTTCGGCGAAGACGAGCGCGGCTCTTACGAGGGAGCAGGCTTCCTCGTCGACGCTGCCCGAGGCTGGATCGTCACCAACGCCCACGTCGTGGGCCAGTCGCCGTCGGAGGTACAGGTGGCCTTCGCGGACGAAGCCTTCCAGCCGGTCCGCAAGGTGTACGTGGACTCCTTCACCGATGTGGCCGTCCTGGCCCTGGAAACGCCGGCCCCGGGCCGAGCCGCCGCGCGGCTGTCCTGCGACGATCCGCCCGGCGCCGGCGAGCCGGTGGCCGTCTTCGGGCATCCGCTCAGCATGCCCTTCACCGGCAGCCGCGGCATCATCTCCGGCCACACCGACCAGTGCGGGGCCGCCCTGCTCCAAACCGACGCGACCATCGACCACGGGAATTCGGGAGGTCCGGTCATCGCGCTTGGCAGCGGCGAGGTCGTGGGGATCGCAACGGCGGGCGCCGGCGGCGACAAGGCCGATCGCTTCAACTTCGCCACGCCGATGCCGGACGTCTGCCGCATCCTGGAGTGGCTCCGCCGCGGCGTGAGGCCCTGCCCCGCCGTCCTGGCGTTCGGGCTCCTCATGGACGAGGACGACCGGCACACGATGCGGGTCGGGTACACGCACGACGCCGATCGCTGGCCGTTCCGGCCGGGCGACTGCATCCTGCGCTTCGCCGAAGGCGGCGACCCGCTTAACAGCCTGACCGACCTGGTGAGCGCCTTGCGGGCGAGCGGCGGGGCCGTGCCTCTGGTCGTGGAGCGCGACGGCCGCGAGGTGACCTTGACGGTGCGGCCGGAACTCTATCCGCCGGTCACCGCGCGCCGGGGCCTGCGCGTCGACGGCGCGCTCATCGCGCCGGTGATGATCGAGGACTCGGCGGTGTTCCGTGACCTTCCGAGACTCGTCGTGCAGTCGATCGAGCCGGGGTCGCGAGCCGAAGCGCTGAGCATCCAGTCCGGCGACATGCTGTGGAGCGTCGACGGCCGGCGGGTCGCCGACCTGGACTCCCTGACCGCTCTGATCCAGGGCCGGACGGACGGCGCCCCCCTCACGACCTTGCTGCTGCGGGGCAGCGGCCGCAATCACCGCCTCTTCGATTGCCACGTCCGCGAACTGCCCGGCGAGGACATCCAGGCCGTGGGGCCTCCGCCCGACCCTGCGCTCCGCGAGCCGCGCTAGGGGCGGAAGGCGGCGCGCGGGCGGCACGGCCCGCCCGCCTACAGGAGCCGGCGCAGGAAGCGGCCCAGGCGGTGCTGGAAGCCGGAGTACTGCGGGATGTGCTGCTCGAGTTCCTCCTGCGAGTCGAGCCACTGCGTGTTGCCGAGCAGCAGGAAGAAGTCGAAGTACGTCCCCAGGCCCCAGACCCCGGAGACGACGAACTGGGTCTCCCCGTCGAGGAAGCTGCTGCGCGAGTCCTTGTTCACCGAGCCGACCGTCATGTAGTAGAGCCGATGCGCCCGCGACTCGGCGGGCAGCCGCCCGTCGATGCCGGCGAAAGCCGCCATGCTGGCCGCCGCCTCCTCATCCGTGAGCACGTCCCACCCGGGGTCCCGGAGGGCCGCGTAGGCCCGGTCGAGGCGGCGGCGGAAGATGTCGAAGCTCGCGGGATCCTGGGCCAGCCGGCGCACCGCGTCACCGGTGCCGATGAACTGCGTCTTGCGGTGCATCTTCGGCAGGCGGGCCGCGACGTCGGGCGCGAAGCGGGCCCCGCCCGGGCCGCTCCGTTCAGCCAGGACGGCGAGCGAATCGAGTGTCTCGGAGATGTGCTCGTAGAACGGGAAGAGATCCCGCAGCAGGGCCTCCTCGCGGTAGCCCCGGGCGACCTCGCGCAGCCGGCCGGCGACGTCGTCGGACGGCTCCTGCCGCGTGTACAGCCCGACGCGCAGCCGGCCGCCGGCCGCGGCGATCTCCTGCTTCAGACCGCTTGCGTACTCGACCAGGATGCCGAGCACCACGCGCGTGCGCGACATCTGCGGGAAGCCGGCGCTCGGCGCGTTGGCCAGCGCGGGCGCGACCACCAGCACCGAGCAGCCGCGCAGGGCCGCCCCCGTCAGCGCGGCGGCGATCGTCGTGCTGGTCCAGATCGAATCCGGGATCCACAGCTCGGTGCCGGGCGGGGCGAGCGTGTACAGGATCATGCAGGCGACCGTCGCCTCCTTGACCCCGAAGCCGGTCTCGTTGTGCAGGTTGATCACCGAGGCGGTCCAGCCGGCACGCGCCAGCTCGTCCACCCGCGCGTCGTAGTCCTGCGGCGGCGGCGCCTCGCGCAGGGCTTCCGGGATCTCCTCCAGCCGGAAACCCTGTGACAAGAGCAGGCGGCGCGCCGCGTTCTTCATCTCCAGCGCGGCCGGTCCCCTGACCCTCAGAGCCCGGTCCTCCCAGGTGGGCGAGGCGTAGTGCTCGCCGATGCCTGTGCCGGTGACCATCGCCGCGCCGCGGCCGGGGTCGCTCTCGGTGATGTCGTAGAAAGCGATCTTGCGGTGATCGCGCGCCACGGCATCGGGAACGCCCGGCAGGCCCGGCAGCATGCGGTCGGAGCGGAAGGTGAGGTCGGCCGGGTTGGTCACGCTGACGTGGATCTTGACGATCTTGCGGATCCACTCGGGGCCGCCCTGCCGGGCCGCATCGGCCTGCAAGCGCGCCGACCCGGCGACGGCCGCGCGCA
>CAYLSO010000220.1:0-7268 GCA_964386525.1 uncultured bacterium | reverse complement strand
GGATCGTGCCGCCCGTGAGGAGCGAGTCGGGTCCGTACTTGGCGCCCAGCTTGATGCCCTCGTTCAGGGTCGTGTTGTAGATCAGGTTGCCCTCGATGGTGGTGTTGTTGGAGGAGTACACGTACACGGCCGCGTTTTCCGAGCCGATGTCGTGCACCTCGTTCCACCGGATGATCCCGTCCGTCGAGCCGCAGCAGAGGTTGATTCCGTCGCCCGCCGTCGCGTAGACGTGGTTGCACTCGATCAGCGCCCCGGCCACGTTGCGCAGCTGCATTCCCTCGTCGCCGCTCGAGCCGTGGATGATGTTGTTGCGGATGATGCCGCCGGAGGTCGGCCTCGTCTGGACCGTTTCGAGGAGGTCGCCGGTGCCCCAGCGGAACTCGAGCCCGTTGACCTCGACGTCGCTAGCGCTGATGCGCATCAGGGTGGCCAGCGAGTAGGCGCCGCAAACGATGGCCTCGCTGGCGCTGCCCGGGACGCGGGAGGTGCCCTTGCTCGGGAGCGGATTGTTGTCGGCCATGGGCCCCAGGATGCGGACCGGGACGGTCACGTCCACCGTCGCCGCCGGGATGTAGAGCCCCGCCTGCACGTGGATCACGTCGCCCGGACCGGACGCGTCGATCGCGGATTGGAGGTCCGTGTAGCACGGCACGTTGCCGCCGCACAGCCCATCGGGGTTCACGTGGCGGTCGGCTGCGCCGGCCGGCAGGACCGACAGGGCGAGACCGAGAAGCAGGCTGGCCGAGAGGCACAGTGGTCGGGAAGCATTCATGGCGGGGCCCTCCGTTTACGGCCATGGGGCCGCTGGTGGGATGGCGGCCAGGATACGGACAGGGACTCTAGAGGCAATAAAGCCGGAGAGAGTCTACCGATCGCACCCGCCGGACGGTGATAATCCCGCGCATACTTCTCGGGGTTTGCCGTGAGCAAACCGGAAGCAGAGGGATGGCCGGGGCCCCGCGATGTCCGGGGGGACCTGCGGAACTGCTTGTCGGGTGGGCGGCGGCGCGCCCGAACCGGCTACTTCTCCTTGAGCTGCCGCGTCCAGTCGAGGGTGAGCGCAATCGACGGCGGCACGGCGCCCTCGGCGTTGCTCAGCACCAGGATGCGATCCCCGGCGGGCGGCGCCGAGAAGCCCAGGAGCCCGCCGCGGTGGAAGAGGGCGCGCGGCGTGCCGGCGCTGAAGGGCTCGCCGGTCCCGACCGCCACCGCCATCACGCTGCCCCCGCCCGTGCCGTCGCGCTGGAAGAGCAGTTCCTTGCCACCGCGCGTCCACACCGCGTCGTGCCCGCCGTCGAGCGAGACCCGCGTGCGCGGGCCCGGCCCGGGGAACGGCTGCACGTAGATCTCCATCTGCCCGGTCTCGTTCGACTGGAAGGCCAGCCACTTCCCGTCCGGGGACACGACGGCGACGTCCTCCCACGCGGGGCTACGCACCAGCGGCACCGGCTTGCCGCCGCCGTCCACCGGCACCGCCCAGAGATCGAACTGGTTCACCGGATCCACGATGGTCACCACCAGCGTGCGCCCGTCGGGCGAGACTCCGGTGGGCGATTGGAATTGCGCGTTGGTCGTCGGCACGAGCCGCGGGTCGGCGGCGTCCCCGACCTCCGCCACGAAGATCCGCATGCCGCCTTCGCGCAGCGATGCGAAAGCGTAGTGGCTCCCGTCCGGCAGCCACACCGGGCCGGCGTCATTCCTCCCGGCTGGAGTCAGCCGCGTGGTGGTGCCGCGCGCGGGGTCGGAGTGCCAAATCTCGGCGGCCGAATTGGACGCGGTCCGCGAGCTCAGCACCGAGCGCCCGTCGGGAGACGGGGAGATCTGGAAGTACTGTCCGGACGGCAACGGCACGCGCCCCAGCGTCTGGCCGCCGCGGTCCACCCACTCGACCCGGGTGTCGGGCGCGCTGTTGCGCAGCATCACCAGGCGTCCGTCGCGCGAGGCGCTGGCGAAGGTGGTCGCATCGACCGGCCCGGAGTCGGCGGGGTCGCCGATCGGCACCGGATCGCCCGAGAGCTTCAAGCTCCGCGCGTCGAAGCGGTGCGCCACGAGCTTGCCGTCGCGCACGTAGAGGAGGTAGCCCGGCTCGACGTAGGTGACGCCCGAGCCCGCGGTGAGGACCTTCTTCGCCTGCTTCGAGCCGAGCGAGCCGAGGAAGATGTCCCAGCCCCGCGGGCCTTGCGGCAGCCCGGCGTAGAGGAAGTGCTCGCCGTCGGGCAGGAAGCAGGGCATGCGGTGGCCGGTCTGGTGGCGCGAGGTGTCGATCTCGGTCACGGGCTCCGCGTCGCCACCGCTTGCCGAAACGCGGTAGAGCGGGCCCTCGGGAGTCGGCTGGAAGACGATGACGCCCTGGCTGCCCCAGGTGGCGCCGCGGGTCCACTTGACGTCGCAGATCGAGACCGGGTCGCCGCCTTCGGCCGGCACCTTCCACAGGCGCGCGCGGTCCCCCGTCGTGCTGAAGCCCAGGTGGCGACCGTCGGGGGACCAGAAGACGTCGGTCGCGGAGGACTTGGAGTAGACCAGGCGCGGCGCCTCCTGGTCGAGATCGCGCACCCAGAGCTGCGTCCCGGTGGAGTCGGCGACGAGATAAGCCACGCGCTTGCCGTCCGGCGAGATGGCGAGGCTCGCGGGGTAGGGCGCGATCGGGCCGCCGAGATCGTGCGTGAGGACCGCGTGGACATGGGGGTCGCGCGCGACGCGGGCGCTGCCGCGCCACAGGCCGAAGACCGCGAGCGCCAGGCCGAGCGCCGCGGCCGCCCACGGCAGCAGCGCCGGGCCGCGGCGGGCGCCGGCAGCGGCGGTCTCGGGAGCGCCGGACAGAGCCTCGGTCAGCTCGAGGCGCGCATCCCCGATGTCGCGCAGGCGCTGCTTGGCGTCCTTCGTCAGACACCGCCGCAGCAACGCCACCACCCGAGGCGGCACGCTCGCCGGCAGCGCCTGCCACTCCGGCTCCCGCTCCAGGATCTTCGCGATCAGATCCGAGACCGTCTCCCCCGCGAACGTCTGCTGCCCCGTCAGGCACTCGTACAGCACGCACCCGAACGACCAGATGTCCGTCCTCCGGTCCACCGCCTTCCCGCGCGCCTGCTCCGGGCTCATGTACGCGGCCGTGCCCAGGATCACCCCGGCGCCGGTCGGCGGCGTGGTCAGCGTCGGCGAGTCCATCAGGTTCGACTCCGAGCTGCTCCCAGTGCCCCCCTTCGCCAACCCGAAGTCCAGCACCTTCACCCCACCCGACAGCGTCAGCATCACGTTGCCAGGCTTCAGGTCCCGGTGGATCACCCCGCTCTCGTGCGCCGCCTCCAGCCCCGCCGCGATGTCCCGGCAGATCTCCAGCGCTTCCGTCAGCGGCACCGGGCCCTTCTGCAGACGCTCCGCCAGCGTCGGCCCTTCCACGTACTCGAGCACCAGATAACGATGGCCCTCGACCTCTTCCAGGCCGTAGATCGCCGCGATGTGCGGGTGGCTCAGGCTGGCCAGGACCTTCGCCTCGCGCTCGAAGCGCTGCAGCCGCTCCGGATCGCGCGCGAACAGCTCCGGCAACGCCTTGATCGCGACGTCGCGGCCCAGGCGGCTATCCCGGGCGCGATACACCACGCCCATGCCGCCGGCGCCGAGCGATGACAGGACTTCATAGGGACCGAGTCGCGTTCCGGGGTGCAAGGACAAGAGAGACTCCTTCGCTTTCGGCTAGCGCTTCTGGAGCAGGGAGGGACAGTCGGGGATCAGGGCGGACGGACGGCGATCGGTTTGCCGCCCGCCCCCGGCCCTACGCCTGAGGCGCCGCTTGCAGCACCGCGAAGTGGGCGCCCTGAGGGTCCACGAGGATGGCGAACTGCATGCCGTTGGGGATCTTCGTCGGCGGGACGCTGATCTGCGCGCCGAGGTCGGCGGCCTTCTTCACGGTGGCGGCGATGTCGGCCACCTGGAAGTAGCTCACCCAGCACGGGCGCATCGGGCCCATCTCCGGCGTGATCGCCGTCATGCCGCCGACCATCTCCCCGTCCGGACGCTGCCAGCAGATGTACTCGCCGTCGCCCATCGGCACGGCCTGCGTCTTCCAGCCGATGACCGAGCCGTAGAACGCCGCCGCCTTCGCCGTGTCCTGGGCCATCAGCTCGGTCCAGCAGAGCGCGCCGGGCTCGCTCATGATGCCGATGCCGATGTGGTCCTTGGCCTGCCAGAGGCTGAAGGTGGCGCCCTGCGGGTCGCTGCACAGCGCCATGCGCCCGAGCGACCCCATGACGTCGTGCGGACCCATGATGAGGGCGCCGCCGTTGGCCTTCACCCGCCCGATGGCGGCGTCGCAGTCGTCCACCGCGACGTAGGCGCCCCAGTGCGGCGGCACGCCGTTCTGGGTCTGCTCCGGCATCAGCGTGTAGAGCGCGCCGCACGACTGGCCCTTGTGGGTGAAGATGACGTGGGGCGGCTTGTCCGGCCCCATCGGCGTGTCGCTGCTCGCCCAGCCGAAGAGCGAGGTGTAGAAGCGCTTGGCGCCGTCCTGGTCGGTGGTGCCGAGCTCGGGCCAGCAGAACGTGCCCGGGGCGTGCTTGGCGGTGGCGGTGGACATGGGGAACTCCTTCTTGGGACTCGATGATTTGTCACGGGCGGCCGAAGATCGAAGGGGCTGAGTCTAGCGGCGAGAGGCGAGCCCGGCGGCCAATTCCGGGTCAAGAGTGCGCGGGGACCAGTCCAGACGGAGCGCCATCACGGTTGACGGTCCTTCCGGGCCCGGGCTACGCTTTCCCACACGGCTTACCTGAATGAACAACGCCGCATTCCAACCAGGAGAAGCCGTACTGAGAAGGAGGCCTCCGCCCCGATTGACATCGACCGACGCCCCCGAGTGACCAGGGTGCCGCTTGACCGCGTTCCCTTCGCTGAAGGCGAGCCAGCTCCTCTCGATACTGATGAGGGAGCCGCTCGGCTACGAGATCAGGAGGCAGAGAGGCTCGCATCGAACGCTGATATCGAGGAACGGGTATCCGCCTCTCTTGTTCTCGTTCCATGATGGGGCGACGATTCCCCCGGGGGCGGTAAGAAAGGTCCTCACTCGAGATGTCGGCTTACGAGATGACGAAGCTCGAGGGCTTCTCTGAGGAGACCGAATGACGAGCATCCGCGTCCTATATCACCATGAAGCCGAGGGCTGGTGGGCCGAGTCGAAGGACCTGCCGGGCTGGACGGCCGTCGGGAGGGACTTCACCGAGGTGCGCGACCAGGTGCGCTCCGGGGTGGAGACGTTCGCGGGTCCCGATGCCTTCCTCATCGAGGAGGGAGCGCCTCCCGGAATCACAGAGCCCGGGCAACCTCGCTCGAGTGGGCCTCGGCGGCAGACCGAGTAGCGCCGGCGACCCGGAGCGGCCTCCATCCTCGGGAGTGTCCCCTCCCTACGCGACCGTCTTGAACCGCTCCCAGCGTCGGGCGAGGAGCTCGGGGTCGGGCCGCAGACGGGCGTCGCGGGAGAGCTCGATCCGCTGGTCCTGCAGACCCTTGAGCCCGTGCTGGAGCATCGGGCCGTCGATCTCATCCAGGATCGCCTGGCGCACGGCCACCACATAATCCGGCCGGATGCCAATCAGGAACCGATCGAAGGCGGCGTGGTGCAGCGCACAGAGGGCGATGCCGTTGGTCACCACCGGCTCGCCGCCCGGCTCGGAGTCGGGGATGATGTGCGCGGCCTCCAGCAACTCGCGGTGGCGCAGGCGGCAGAGGGCGCAGGAGACGCGGTAGGCCTCTATGACACGCTCGCGGAAATAGCGTTGATGCAGCCGGCGGCGGACCTCGGTCGTGATGTAGAGGCGGCGCGGGGCGGAGCCCTCCAGCGCGGATCCCGGTCGCTCGAGGGCGTCCACGGCGGCCGGGACGGCGCGCTCCTCCTCGTCCACCAAGATGGAAAAGGGGAGCGACCCCGGGTCATCACCCACCACGAAGACTGGATAGGTCACCAGGTGGCGCCCGGGCACGATCCCATGGCAGTAGATGAGCGGCGTCTGGCGGCGCATCGCCTCGCGCAGTCCCACGTTGTCCCGGTGGCGAGGATCTTCGCCACGGTAGCGATACGCCAGCCGCCCGTTCGCATCGAACTCGTCGTCGTAGGGCTCGGATGGAGCGGTGGCTATGGAGCGCGGGAGAGCGGGCAGGAGCTTCGGCTTGAATATCCCGGGCGGGCTTCGGACTCAGGGCTCATGGCAATCGGGGACAGCAGATTGCTTCGCTGGCCGCGCTACGGTCCACCGCTCGGATCACCCAAGGCACGAGTTTCTGCCGCCCGCGGCGTAGTCGGGCAGGGCCATGTGGACAAGATCAATCGGCGGCCGAGGCCCCCCGCTCGGACCCCTTCGATGCGATCCCCGCCCTCGTGAAGAACCCCTCCAGCGCCTCCCGCTCCCCCGGCAGGTCCACGTGCTCGATGCGGCGGACGAGCCCCGCCGCGTCGAGCTCCAGCCGCTGCTCGCAGCGGTGGGTGTGGCGCTGGCTGCGGCGCTCGAGGTGATCCACGAAGGTCACGATCGCGCCGCCGGTCTCGCCGGCGCGCACCGAACTCTCGAACCGCACGTGGTCGAGCTGCCCCGCGCCCCACTCGCCCGCCTCGCGATAGGACGCGATGACGGCCTCCGGGCCGTGATGCACGCGTCCCCGAATCGCGTACACGCAGTCCGGCGCCAGGCAGGAAGCCGCCACGACGTAGTCCTCGCGGTCCAGCGCCTGCGCGAACCGCCGCGCGATGTCGAGGGGATCGGTCACGCGCGACTCCTCACTGCCGCTCGAGCAGCTCGATCCACAGCCCGTGCGTCACCGCCGGCGGCAGGAAGAGGCTCCGCCCGCGCTCGCTTTGCGCCTCGTGCAGGCCGGTCAGCCCGCCGCGCGCCAGCACCTCGCGCGCCTTGGCGACGCTGCGCACCCGCACGGTGGCGCCGACGATCTTGCGCCCCGGGACACTCTGCCACGCGGCCGGCAGCAGGTAGACCTCTCCGTCTCCCACGCTCAGGACTTCGGCGCGCACGGAATCGGGCAGCAGCATCCGCGCCGACGCCCGCGCCCCGAGCGCGACGAGCAACGCGTGATCCGCCGCCGCACCCTCCCCCGCCAGCCACACGGCGAGCAGGTCCTCCGCCGTATTCGCGTGCGCGAAGTGCTCGGGCTGGTCGGTGATCGACCGGTTGCGGCCGCCGAAGAAGACCGGCCGCAGCGCATGCGCCACGGGGAAGGTGATCAGATTGCCGTCGCGGAGGTAGCGGTACCCGCCCGCCTTGAGCCAGCGCGCG
>CAYLSO010000219.1:0-3994 GCA_964386525.1 uncultured bacterium | reverse complement strand
GCGCCCGAGCCCGCAGCGCCTGCGCGGCCGCATCGGCGCGCGGCTGCTGCTCGTCAGCCCCGACGGGCTCGACGGCTACACGCAGCCGGCGCTCGACCTGCGCCTCGACGGCACGAGCCTCGGCGGCAAGCCCGTGGACCTGCTCGTGGACGTGCGCGGCCACCATACCTACTACAGCGGCGGCGGGCAGCCCGACTACAGCACGACGCGCGTCTACCGGCTGGCGGCCTCGGTGCACGACGCCGCGGCGCGCACGCGGCTCACCGTCGGCCGGCAGTTCTCTCCCTCGCTGGCGGTGGTGAGCCTGTTCGACGGCGCGCTCGCCAGCTACTCGCAGGAGCGCTGGGGCGCGGGCGCCTTCGCCGGCGCCGAGCCCGAGCCGACCGACTACGGCTTCTCGAGCGACTTGATCGACGCCGGCGGCTTCGTCGAGCTGCGCAGCCGGGCGCTGGCCGAGCAGCGCTGGACGCTGAGCACCGGCTTCATCGCCTCCTGGGACCAGGGCAACGCCAGCCGCGACTACTTCTTCGTGCAGGGCTTTTGGACCAACCAGAGGCTGTGGGCCTCGCTGGCGCAGCAGATCGACATCAACGCGAGCTGGAAGCAGGACCTCGGCGATCCGGCGATCGGCCTCACCAGCACCTTCGCCACGGCGCGCTACCAGGCGACGCCGGAGCTCGATGTCCGCGCCGGCTACGACAACCGCCGCGACGCGCGGCTGTACCGCGACCGCGAGACCCCCGAGACCGAGTTCGACGATCGCCACCGCCAGGGCGCGTGGGCGGGCGCTTCCTACCTGCTCGATCGCCGCTTCCGCTTCGGCGCCGACGGGCGCTGGAGCGGCGGCGGCACGGCCGGCGACTACAAGTCGCTCACCGCCACGGCCGAAGCGCTGCGCCTCACCTCGCTGCAGTTCACGCTGCGGGCGCGCGGCACGCGCACGCTGGGCGACGACATCGAGGGCTGGCTCTTCTCGGGCGGGCTGGCGCTGCGGCCGTACGGCGACCTGACGCTCGACCTCGCCGGCGGCGTGCGCATCACCGAGGAGGTCTTCTCGGGCATCGAGTCGCGCGTCACCTGGGAGAGCATCGGGCTCGACCTGCCGCTGGCGCGGCGCTGGTTCCTGCTGCTCTCGGTCGAGCACTCGCAGGGCACGAGCTTCGACGAGATCCAGTCGTACACGAGCGCGAGCTACGTGTTCTGAGGCGCGGCGGGCGTCGAGCGAGTACTCGAGGGCCGCGGACGCCGTGCTATCTTCGTCGCGGAGGGATCCAGCCATGAGCTTCCGCGATGACGGCGCCGCCGCAATCGAGTGGGTGGCGCGCTACCTCGAGCGCGTCGGCGAGTATCCGGTGCTGGCGCAAGTGAAGCCGGGGGAGATCCGGGCCAAGCTGCCGCCGGCGCCGCCCGAGCGCGGGGAGCCCTTCGCGGCGCTCCTGCGCGACCTCGACGAGGTCATCCTCCCCGGCGTGACGCACTGGCAGCACCCGCGGTTCTTCGCCTGGTTCGCCAACACGGCCACCGAGCCGGGAATCCTCGCCGAGTTGCTCGCCGCGTCGCTCAACCAGGTGGGCTTCCTGTGGCGCGGCTCACCGGCGCTCACCGAGCTCGAAGCGCACGTGCTCGACTGGACGGCGCAGCTGCTCGGCCTGCCGCGGGGCTGGCACGGGCACATCGAGGACACGGCTTCGACTTCGAGCTTCGCCGCGCTGGTGGCGGCGCGCGAGGCGTCGCCGGGCAAGCGCGTGGTGGTGTGCTCCGAGCACGCGCATTCCTCCATAGAGAAGGCCTGCCGCATGGCCGGGCTCGAGGTGCGCAAGGTGCCGGCCGACGAGGCCTTCCGCATGCGCGCCGAGGCGCTAAACCTGAGCGGCGCCTGCGCGGTGGTGGCGACGGTGGGCACGACTTCTTCGACCTCGGTGGACCCCGTGGCCGCACTCGCCGACGCCTGCGGGCGCGCCGGCGTGTGGCTGCACGTGGACGCCGCCTACGCCGGCTCGGCCATGGTCTGCCCCGAGTTCCGCTGGGCGTTCGCGGGCGTCGAGCGCGCCGACTCGCTGGTGGTCAACGCCCACAAGTGGCTCTTCACGCCGATGGACTGCTCGTGCTTCTGGAGCCGGCGGCCCGACGCCCTGCGCCACGCCTTCAGCCTGGTCCCCGAGTACCTGCGCACCGACGACACCGCCGAGGTGAACCTCATGGACTACAGCCCGGTGCTCGGGCGGCGCTTCCGCGCGCTCAAGCTGTGGGCGGTGCTGCGCTGCTACGGGCGCGAGGGGCTGCAGAGCCTCGTCCGCGAGCACGTGCGGCTGGCGGCGCTGTTCGAGGGCTGGGTGCGCGCCACCCCAGGCTGGGAAGTCTGCGCGCCGCGGCACTTCTCGGTGGTCTGCTTCCGCCGCGACGGCTCCGACGCCGGCAACGACGCGATCATGGCGCGGGTGAACCAGAGCGGCGAGGCGTTCCTGGGCGGCACCAAGCTCGACGGGCGCACGGTCATCCGGCTGGCCATCGGAAACGCGCGCACGACGGAGGAGGATGTGAGGCGGGCGTGGGAGGCGGTGAAGAAAGCGGCGGGCAGCGGCTAAGTCGCCGCCGCGGCGCGCTCGCCGGCGGCTCTCGCCCTCCGTGTGGCCACCACGATCCCGGCCAGGATGAGAACGGCGCCGCCCACCTCGAGCGGCCGGGGCGCCTCGGCCAGAAAGAAATACGCGAGGATCGCCGAACCCACCGGCTCACCGAGCAGCCCTACCGACACCACGGCCGCGGGCAGGTGCGCGAGCGCCCAGTTGAAGGTCGAGTGGCCGAGCAACTGCGGAACGAGCGCCAGCAGCGCGATCCACAGCCACGTGTCGCGCGGCAGGCCGGCCGCGCCCTGGCCGGAGACCACGCACGCGCCCAGCAGCACGATGGCCGCCATCCCGTAGACGACGAACACGTAGGGCACCAGCGGCAGCCGCTCGCGCAGGCGGCGGCCGACGAGCAGGTACCCGGCCATCATCCAGGCGCCCACCAGCGCCAGGAAGTCGCCGAGGAGCGCTTTGGGGTGAGCCCCCCCGCCGCCGGCCCCCGCCGGGCCGGCCAGCCCGACGACCACCCCGCCGGTCAACGCCAGCGCGATGCCGATGACCGTGGCGCGCGATAGCCGCTCGCGCAGGACGAGCGGTGAAAGCAATGCCACCCACAAAGGCGACGTGGTCACGATCACCACCGAGCTGACCACGGAGGTGTGCTCGAGCGAGGTGATCCAGGTGGCGAAGTGCAGGGCGAGGAAGATGCCGGCCAATAGCCCAAGCGCGAGTTCGCGCCGGCTCAGCGAGCGCAGAGCGGCGCCGTAGCGGGCCAGAGCCCACGGCGCCAGCACCAGCGTGGCGATCCCCAGCCGTCCCGCCGCGATGACCAGCGACGGCGCCCCGGCCTGCGCGAAGCGCACGAAGGTGGACGCCGTCGAGACGGCGAGGATGCCGAAGACGAGGGCGAGGGGGATGGTGCCGCGGTGCATACGGGATTCTCCAGGATGGGCCCGGCCGCGAGGCGGGGCTGGAACTCCGGCGGGCGGAGTCTACACCACGATTACCCTTGCTGCCCGCCGTGGCGAGCGCCATCGTTGATGTTGCCCCCACAGCCGAGCGCCGGGTGTAGGTATCGACGAAGCCCCCGGGAGGCCGCAGCAATGAAGCCGTGGGAGGACGTTCCAGGATTGCAGGACGATGGGATGCAGCCATGGCGCAACTCTCCCCCATCGAATGGACCGACGCGACCTGGAACCCGGTGACCGGGTGCACCAAGGTCAGCCCGGGCTGCAAGAACTGCTACGCCGCGCGCATGGCGAATCGCCTCAAGGCCATGGGTCAGCCGCGCTATGCGGCCGGGTTCCGCGTGACCCTCCAGCGCGATCTGCTGTTTCAGCCGCTGCGCTGGCGGTCTCCGCGGCGAATCTTCGTGAACTCGATGAGCGATCTCCTGCATGACGAGGTGCCCCTCGATTTCATCCGCG
>CAYLSO010000218.1:0-5165 GCA_964386525.1 uncultured bacterium | reverse complement strand
AAGGTGCCGGTGGTCAACCTGCAGTGTGACGTGGACCACCCCACGCAGTCGCTCGCCGACCTCATGTGGCTCTTGCAGTTCTTCCAGGGCAGCGTGGCCGGCAAGCGCATCGCCATGAGCTGGGCCTACTCGCCCAGCTACGCCAAGCCGCTGTCGGTGGCGCAGGCGATCATCACGCTCTTGCCGCGCTTCGGGGCGCACGTGGTCTTCGCGCACCCGGAGGGCTACCAGGTGATGCCGGAGCGGGTGGCGGCGGCCAAGCAACTGGCGCAGGAGGGCGGCGGCTCCTTCGAGATCACGCATTCGATGGACGAGGCGTTCCGCGGCGCCGACGTGGTCTACCCCAAGAGCTGGGGCCCGTACGACCTCATGCTCGAGCGCGTGGCCGCCAGCCAGCGCGGCGACAAGGGTGGGCTGGCGGACATCGAGAAGCGGGCCCTCGAGCGCAACGCGCAGCACCGCGACTGGATCTGCGACGAGCGGCGCATGGGGCTGACGGCGGGCGGCAAGGCGCTCTACATGCACCCGCTGCCGGCCGACATCGGCGACGAGGTGCAGCCCTCGGTGATGCGCGCGCACCGGCTCAACGTGGCCGAGGAGGCGCAGAAGAAGATGTACATCATCATGGCGCTGCTCGCGGTCGGCAAGCAGCCGGATCTGGCCGGCCGCCTGGAGAAGCTCGGCGCTTGAGCGCGCCGGACCCTTCCGAACTCGGCGCCCGGGCCGCCGCTCTGGCGGCCCGGGACCTGCCGCTGGCGCTGGCCGTCCTGCGCGAGGCCATCCGCATCCCCGACGACTTCGTGGGGCGCCGGCCCGAGGATGGCGGCGACCCCGACTGCGGCATCCGGAACCACGAGGGGCCGCGCCTGGAATACCTGCGGCGGGCCGTGGTGGAGATGGGCGCGGCGGCGGACGCGCGCGAGGTGGAGATCGACGCGTTCGGCAACCTGGTCTGGTCGCTCGAGGACCGAGCCGACGGCGTGCCGCGGGCGGCCAAGCGCTTGGTCGTCTTCGACGGGCACGCCGACACTGTGCGGGCGCTGCGCGAGACGTGGCTCGGCGCGCTGGGCGGCGGCATCGACCCCTACCGGGGGCTCAGCGATCCGGCGCGGGTGGACTGGGCGGCGCTCGAGCGCGAGCTGGGTGGCCTGCCGCCCGGGGCCGGGCGCCACCACCTGCTCTTCGGGCGCGGCAGCGCCGATCAGCTCGGCGGCGTGGCGGCGCAGATGCTGGCCATGCGGCTGTTGCGCGAGCTGGTCCCGGCCGGCGCCCTGCGCGGCGTCATCGTGCGTTCCTATGTGACTGCCGCCGAGGAGGAGAACGAGGGCGGCGGCCCGGCGTGGATGGCCCGGCACGAGTGGCCGGGCGCGGAGCCCGAGCGGCTGCCCGACTGCGTCGTGCTCACCGAGCCGAGCGGGCACCTCGAGCACGGGCCGCTGCGCATCTGCCGCGGTCAGCGCGGGCGCATGCAGATCGAGGTGACGGTCACCGGCAAGCCGGCGCACGGCTCCATGCCGCACCTGGGCTTGAACCCGCTCGAATACGGTGGAGCCATCCTGGCCGAGGCCGCGGCGCGCGCCGCGCGCGGCGAGGGCTTCCTCGGGCACGCGCTCGTCGGGCCGGGCACCCGGACGGCGACCTGGGCGGCGCTCGAAACGCCGAGCGATTGCGCGGTGCCGTCGCGCTTCGTCTTCCGCCTCGACCGCCGGCTGACCATCGGCGAGACGCCGGAGCGGGGGCTGGCCGAGGTCGAATCCCTGGAGAGCGTGCGCGCGGCCCGCGCCGCGGGGCTGCGTGTCGAGCCGCGCGTGCCCAGCTACGTGGCTCCCACCTGGCGCGGGGTCGTGCCCGGCAACCGGATGGTCTACATGGGCTGGGTGACGCCGGAGGACCACCCCGGTATGCGGGCGGCCGTCGCCGCCTATCGCGACACGGTCGGGCGCCGCGCCGCGGCCTATCAAGGCGGTCGTCTGCGGGCCGAGCCGCTCCTGGACAGCTGGCGCTTCTCGACCGACGGCGTGGGCTACGCGGTGGCGGCGGAGGACCGCGCGGTGGCCGTGCCGGAGCGCAAGGGCTGGGTCGTCTCCGGGGCGGTCCGCCATCCGGCGATCGTGGGCTTCGGCCCCGGCGTGGAGCAGCACGCCCACACCACCGGGGAGTGCGTGGACACGCGCGAGGTCGAGTTGACCGCGGCGTTCCTGGCGCGGTTCCCCAGTGCCTTCGTGGACGCCGCGGGGCTATAGTGTGGCCGTCGCTCGGGCTGCCCGGGCGGCACGGAGCGCGATCGATGAGCCCTGATCATCACATCGTCGGCACCCGCCAGAGGCGCGTGGACGCCTGGGGCAAGGTCACCGGCCGGGCCAAGTTCGCCGAGGACTACGGCGCCGCCCACCAGCTCGTGGGCCGTGTCCTGCGCGCCCGGCACCCGCACGCCCGCATCCTGCGCATCGACACGTCGGCGGCCGAGCGCCTGAGCGGCGTGGCCGCCGTCCTCACGGCCAAGGACATCCCGGGCAGCAAGGTCTTCGGCGTCGTCACGCCCAACCAGCGCATCCTGGCCGACGACCGGGTGCGCTATCTGGGCGACGGGGTGGCCCTGGTGGCGGCGGCGTCGCGCGCGGTGGCCGAGCAGGCCCTGGCGCTCATCGAGGTGGAGTACGAGCCGCTGCCGACGCTCTCCGACCCGGAAGCGGCGATGCGCCCGGACGCGCCCAAGCTGCACGGCGACGACAACGTCTTCGTCCATCACAAGGTGCGCCGCGGCGACGTCGAGCGGGGCTTCGCCGAGGCCGACTTCGTCCTCGAGCGGCGCTTTTGCACGCCGTTCATCGAGCACGCGTACCTCGAGCCCGAGGCGGTGCTGGCCGAGCCCGGCGAGCAGGGCGGCGTGCGGGTCACCGGCTCCATCCAGAACCTCTTCTCGTCGCGCCGTTCGGTGGCGGCCGCGCTGCGGCTCGACTTGAACCAGGTGCAGCTCGTCCAGGCCACGCTCGGCGGCTCCTTCGGCGGCAAGGACGAGGTCATGACGGCGATGTGCTGCCGCGCCGCGCTGCTCGCGCTCGCCACCGGCCGGCCGGTGAAGCTGGTGAACACGCGCGAGGAGTCGATGCTGGAGAGCTACAAGCGCCACCCCTACGTGATGCACTACAAGTGGGGCGCCCGGCGCGACGGCACGATCACCGCCATGGAGATCCGCTGCGTGGCCGACGGCGGGGCGTACGCCTCGATGAGCCCGTTCGTCACCTGGCGCTCGGTCGTTCAGGCCACCGGGCCGTACCGCTGCGCCAACGTCAAGACCGACGTCTACGCCGTCTACACCAACAACAACTACACCGGCGCCATGCGCGGCTTCGGCTCGCCCCAGGTGAACTTCGCCATCGAGTCCTTGATGGACGAACTGGCCGAGCGCGTCGGGGTGGACCCGCTGGAGATCCGTCTGCGCAACTGCTTCGAGCAGGGGTCGGTCACCGCCACCGGCCAGAAGCTCGCCGGGCACACGGTGAGCCTCGAGGAAGTGATCACCCGGGCGGCGGAGGCCGCCGACTTCCGGCGCAAGTGGCAGGCGTATCGCGCCGCCCCGCCGGCGGCCCGCAAGCGCGGCATCGGCCTGGCGTGCAGCTACCGCGGCGTATCGCTGGGGGCCGAAGGCATCGACGCCGCCGGCACGGTGGTGTCGGTGCAGACCGACGGCAGCGTCATCGTCTCCTCGGGCGTCACCGACATGGGCCAGGGCGCGCAGACGCAGATGTCGCTGATCGCCGCCGAGGTGCTGGGCATCGGGCTGGAGCGCATCCGCTTCCTCAACACCAACACCAGCCGGGTGCCCGACTCGGGGCCCACCGTGGCCTCGCGCGGCACCATCATGGGCGGCTGGGCCGCCAAGCAGGCGGCGGAGATCGTGCGGGCCGGGCTGCTCGAGGCGGGCGCGCAGAAGACCGAGCGGCCGGCCGCGGGCCTGGCGCTGCGCGACGGGCACCTGGTGGAGGCGGCCACCGGCGAGCGCCTGCTCGCCTTCGCCGATCTGGCGCTCGAGGGCTTCCGGCAGGGGCGCGCGATGTTCGGCTTCGGCTGGCACCGCTCGCCGCGCACCGACTGGGACGAGGAGCACGGGCAGGGCGACGCCTACTTCACCTTCGTCTACGGGGCGAACGTGGCCGAGGTCGAGGTGGACACCGAGACCGGCAAGACCGACGTGGTGGCCTTCGTCGCCGCGCACGAGGTGGGCCAGGCGATCAGCCGCAGCGGCGTCGAGGCGCAGATCTACGGCGGCGTGGCCATGGGGCTGGGCTACGGGCTGCTCGAGGAGTTCGAGATCGAGGACGGCGTGCCCAAGCAGCTCAACTTCGACGAGTACCTGATCCCGACGGCCATGGACGTGCCGTCGATCCGCGCCATCGTCGTCGAGAACCCCGATCCGGCGGGGCCGTTCGGGGCCAAGTCCATCGGCGAGCCGGCCAACGAGCTCGCCGCGCCCGCCGTCGTCAACGCCATCTTCAACGCCACGGGCCGGCGGGTGGACGAGCTGCCGGCCACTCTGGAGCGCGTGCGGCTCGGCCACAAGCTGAGCCGGCGCGGACCGCGCGGCTCGCTCGACAGAGAGCTGCCTGTGGACGGCGCGTGCAAGACGCGCCCGGTGAGCGATGAAGCCGTTTAGCTACGTCGCCTGCGACTCCGTCGAGGAGGCCTGCGAAGCGCTCGAAGCCTATCCCGGCGACGCCCGGGTCCTGGCCGGCGGCACCGACCTGCTCATCGAGCTGCGCCGGCCGGGGGCGGTGTGGCCGCGGGCCCTGGTGGACGTCAGTCGGGTCGGCGCCCTGTGGGGCGTCGAGGCGCGCGGCGGCGGCGTGCGCGTCGGGCCGATGGCCACCCACGCCGAGATGGCGGCCTCGCCCGTGGTGCGGCGCGCGGCCGGGCTCCTGGCCGCGGCGGCGGCCGCCGTCGGCTCGCCGCAGATCCGCAACCGCGGCACCGTCGGCGGCAACGTGATGAACGCCGCCACCTGTGCCGACACCGTGCCGCCCTTGGTCGCGCTCGGCGCGCGGCTGACGCTGCAGTCGCCGCGAGGGCGGCGCACCGTGGCCATCGCCGATTTCTTCGAGAAGCCTTACAAGACGCGGGCGCGGGCCGACGAGGTGCTGACCGACATCGAGTTCGCAGCCCTGCCC
>CAYLSO010000217.1:0-11187 GCA_964386525.1 uncultured bacterium | reverse complement strand
TACCTGCTCGAGCCGGGCGTGGCGCAGCGCCTCGCCGAGCGCTTCCAGCTCGCCTACCGCACGCTGCTCGACAAGTACTACGTGGACGAGGTCTACGGCGCGCTGGTCGTGCGCCCGCTGGAGCGCCTCTCCGGCTGGCTGTGGCGGGTCTTCGACGTGCGCGTCATCGACGGCGCCGTCGACGGCACCGGCGGGCTGGTGGTGCTCGGCGGCACGATCCTGCGCCTGTTCCAGAACGGCTACGTGGGCACCTACGCCTTCTTCCTGGTGCTCGGCGTGGTGATCCTGTTCGTCAGCCTGGGAGGCGCGCGATGACCGGTCCGGCCGCGGCGGCGGTGATGCAGGGGGCCGCGCAGGCGCCCCAGGTGGCGATCCTGGGTATCCCGCTGCTCAGCTTCCTCATCTTCTTCCCGCTGGTCGGGGCGGCGCTGGTGCTGACCGTGCCCCGCGAGCGCGCCCGGCTGGCGCGCCTGGTGGCCTTCGCGGTCAGCGTCATCGAGTTCGCCCTCTCGGTGCCGCTGTTCACCGCCTTGCGCCCGGAGGGCAGCCTGCAGTTCCTGGAGAAGGCCCCGTGGCTGCCGGCCATCGGCGCTTCGTACCACCTGGGGGCCGACGGCATCAGCGCGCTGCTCATCCTGCTCACCACGCTGCTCACGGCGCTGGCGGTGTGGTCGTCGTTCACCGCCGTCACCGACCGGCAGCGCGGCTACTACGCGCTCATGCTCTTCCTCGAGACGGCCATGATCGGCACCTTCGCCGCCCTCGACCTGGTGCTCTTCTACGTCTTCTGGGAAGCCATGCTCATCCCCATGTACTTCCTCATCGGCATCTGGGGAGGGGAGAAGCGCATCTACGCCGCGGTGAAGTTCTTCCTCTACACGATGGCCGGCTCGGTGCTCATGCTGGTCGCCATCCTGTGGCTCTACTTCCTCAACCACACGGCGACCGGCGTCTACACCTTCGACCTGCTCGCGCTCTACAAGCTGCCGGTGCCGCTCGGCGTGCAGACCTGGCTGTTCCTGGCCTTCGCGGTGGCCTTCGCCATCAAGGTGCCGATGTTCCCGTTCCACACCTGGCTGCCGCTGGCCCACGTCGAAGCGCCCACCGCCGGCTCGGTGATCCTGGCCGCCATCCTGCTGAAGATGGGGACCTACGGCTTCCTGCGCTTCGCGCTGCCGCTGTTCCCCAACGCCGCGCTCCTGTGGACGCCGTTGGTGCTGGTCCTGGCGGTGGTGGGGATCATCTACGGCGCCCTGGTCGCCTGGGTGCAGCCCGACGTCAAGAAGCTGGTGGCCTACTCGTCGGTCAGCCACCTGGGCTTCGTCATGCTCGGCATGTTCGCCCTCAACGAGGAGGGGCTCTCGGGCAGCGTCCTGCAGATGCTCAACCACGGCATCTCGACGGGGGCCCTGTTCCTCCTGGTGGGGGTGCTCTACGAGCGCCGCCACACGCGCCTGATCGCCGACTTCGGCGGCCTCATGAAGGTGGTGCCGGGCTTCGGGACCGTCTTCCTCGTGGTCATGCTGTCCTCGGTCGGCCTGCCGGGCACCAACGGCTTCGTCGGCGAGTTCCTGGTGCTGCTCGGCGCTTTCAAGACCCACATGTGGTTCGCCATCGTGGCGGCCGGCGGCGTGATCCTCTCGGCGGTCTACATGCTGACCATGTTCCAGCGGGTCATGTTCGGCCCGGTGACCCACGCCGAGAACGAATCGCTGCGCGACCTGCGGCCGCGCGAGTGGGCCATCTTCGTGCCCATCCTGGTGCTCATCTTCTGGATCGGCGTCTACCCGGCGCCGTTCCTGAACCGCATGCAGCCGGCGCTGCGGCAGACCGCGCAGCTGATCCTCGACCGCGAGAAGCTGTGCCGGCAGGCCGAGGCCCAGGCCACCCTGTCGCAGCTGAAGGAGAGGCGCTGATGCCCGCCGGGTCCGGAATCGTCTCCGTGCCGATCACCGGCCAGGATCTGGCGGCCCTGCTCCCGGTGTGGGTGCTGGCCGGCGCCGGCTGCCTGGCGCTCGTCGCCGACTTGGTCGGCCGCCGCCGCGGCGCCACGCTCGCCGGCTGGACGGCGCTGGCCGGGCTGGCGGCCACCGGCTGGGCGGTGTGGGCGGTGCGCGGCGTGAACCGCGCGGCCTTCTCGGGCATGGTGGTGGTCGACCCCTTCGCGCACTTCTTCACGGCGCTCATCACCGCCGTGGCCTTCGTGGCGGTGCTGTTCTCGTGGGACTACGTGCGGCGCACCGAGATCCACCGCGGCGAGTACTACTCCCTGATGCTGTTCGCGACCCTCGGCATGGTGCTCATGGCGATGGCCAACGACCTCATCATGATCTTCCTCGGCCTCGAGCTGATGTCGATCGCCCTGTACGTGCTCGTGGGTTTCCGCCGCACGCGCTTCGAGTCCACCGAGGCGGCGCTCAAGTACTTCCTGCTCGGCGCTTTCGCCACCGGCTTCCTGCTCTACGGCATCGCCCTGCTCTACGGCGCCACCGGCACCACCAACCTGGAGCGCATGGCCGGCTACCTGGTGCAGTCGCCGCTGTCGGGCGGCGTGCTGCTCCTGGCCGGCGCGGCGCTCACGCTGGTGGGCTTCGCCTTCAAGGTCGCGGCGGTGCCCTTCCACATGTGGACCCCGGACGCCTACGAGGGCGCCCCGACGAGCGTGACCGCCTTCATGGCGGCGGGGGCCAAGGCCGCCGGCTTCGCCGCCCTGGTGCGCGTCGCCGCGCAGGTGCTGCCGCACGTCGATGTGGACCTGAGCGCGCTCTTGTCCACCGTCACCGTGCTCACCATCGTGGTGGGCAACGTGGTCGCGGTGCTGCAGAACAACCTCAAGCGCATGCTCGCCTACTCGAGCATCGCGCACGCCGGCTACGCCCTGGTCGGCGTGGTCACCGGCGGGGCGGCCGGCCACTCGGCGGTGCTCTTCTATCTCGCGGTCTACGCCACCATGACCCTCGGCGCCTTCGGCACCCTGACGCTCCTGGGGCGCGGCGCCGACGAGCGCGTGGACGTGCGCGAGCTGGGCGGGGTGGGGCGGCGGCATCCGCTGCTGGCGGCCCTCTTCACGCTCTTCATGCTCGGGCTGGCGGGCATCCCGCCGACCGCCGGGTTCGCCGGCAAGCTCTTCGTGTTCAGCGCCGCGGTGCAGGGCGGGCACACCGGGCTGGTCATCGTCGCCGTGCTGGCCAGCGTGGTGTCGGTCTACTACTACCTGCGCCCGGTCGTCGTGATGTACATGCAGGAGCCGGCCGGCAGCCCGGTCGAGGTCACGCGCTCCGACGCCGCCAGCCTGGCGCTGGCCATCACCGGCCTGGCCACGCTGCTCCTGGGCATCTTCCCCGGGGCCTTCGCCGAGGCCGCCGCCCGCGGCATCCTGACGCTCTTGCCGTAGGGTCTCCGCCCGCCGGCACCGCCCGGCGAACGGCGGGAGGATGAGGCCATGACCCCTCTCACCGAGCGGCCGCTGACCGCGGAAAACGCCGCCGGGCTGCAGGCGCTGCTGCGCGAGCCCGGCCTGGTGGGCAGCTACGAGCAGATCTCGCGGCCGGCCGGCGTGCTCGACCTGCTCGCCGATCCCCACCTCGATCACGACGGCGCCCGGGTGGCGTACGCGGACGGCGCCGCCGTGGGGTTCCGGCTGCCGGTGGTATTCGCGGGCGACGAGCCCCGGTGGGCCCTGCTCATGCTCGGCGTGGCCGAGCGCTGGCGCCGCCGGGGGATCGGCTCAGCGCTGCTGGCGCGGGCCCGCGAGCGCCTGCGCGCCCACCCCGACGCTCCGCTGCGCGAGCTGTGCGTGGCCGGGTGGCTGCCGAACGCCGCGGCCGAGGGCTTTGCCGCCCGCCGTGGCTTCCGCCCGGCCCGCACCTTCTGGCTCATGGAGCGGCCGCTGGGCGGCGCGCCCCAGCCGGCGTGGCCGGCCGACGTCGAGATCCGGGTCTACGACGGCAGCGAGGCGGCGCTCGCCGACTGGACCGAGGCCTACAACGACTCGTTCGCGCAGCACTACCACTTCGTGCCGGCCACGCTCGAGTACACCCGCTCCCTGGTGGCGCAGGGTCTCTTCGAGCCCGAAGCACTGCTGCTCGCCTACCGCGGTGGGCGCTGTGTCGGGTACGTGCGCTCGCTGCGGCTCGAGGAGCGCGGCGAGGTGGGGATCCTCGGCGTGGTGAGCGAGGCGCGCGGCATCGGCCTGGGGCGCGCGCTCCTGCGCGCCAGCGTGCGCTGGCTCGAGGAGCGCCGGGCGCCCCGCGTCACCCTCATGGTGGACGGCGACAACGAGAACGCCCTGCGCCTCTACCGGCAGGAGGGCTTCGCGGTGGCGCGCACGCGCCAGATCTGGTCGCGCGAGCCGTAGCGAACCGCCCCCCCCCGCCTTGACCCTGCTCGCCGGGCGGGTGTAGCGTCCGGCCGCCATGGACCGCTCTCCCGAGCTGCGCATCGAGCCCGCGCCGGGCGTCATCAAGGCGGCGCGCCGCTGGGTGGACCGCATCCGCCGGGCGCTGGGACCCGATTTCGTCGCCGCCTACGTCACCGGCGGCGCGCTCACCCAGGGTTTCGTCCCCAGCCGCTCGGAGGTCAACATCCTGGTGGTCACGCTGCGCCTCGACGCCGAGACGCTGGAGCGGATCGCCAAGGTCACCGCGCAGCCGGCGCGCGCCCCGCGCATCGCGCCGCTCTTCCTCACCGCCGCCCAGGTGCGCGGCTCGCTCGACGTCTACCCCATCGAGTTCCTCGACCTGCACGATCACCACCTGCTGCTCGAGGGTGAGAACGTGCTGGCCGGAGTGCAGGTGTCGCGCGCCGACCTGCGCCTGCAGTGCGAGCACGAGCTGCGCAGCCGCCTGATCGAGCTGCGGCAGACCTATCTGCTGGAGAACCGCTCCCCGAGCGCCTTGGCCAAGGCCCTGGCGGCGGCGGGCACCGGCTGGAACCCGCTGTTCCGGGCGTTGCTGCGGTTGCAGGGCGAGGAGGTGCCGGCCCACAACGCGCGCGTCATCGAGCGCGTGGCGGATCTCTTCGGCGTGCCGGGGGAGGGACTGCTCGGCGCCTACGTGATCCGCTATGGCAAGGGGCGGCCGCGCCCTTCGGAGACGCGCGTGCGCTACCTGGCGTTCCTGGCGGCCGTGGAGCTGCTGGTGGCCGAGCTCGATCGGCTGCCGGCAAGGGTGGCGCCGACGCCGCCGCGGGGCTGAGGCCCCGCCGCCGCCGCCGCGCGCGCCCCCCTCTAGACGTCGTCCCAGAGGATCACTTCGATCTCGGTCCCGGCGGGGGCGATCTCCATCTCCTCGGGGATCACGCCGAGCCCGTCGGCGCGGGCCAGCGACCAGACTGCGCCCGAGGACTGCGCGCCGGCCAGCCAGGCCCGCCGGCTTCCCGGCTCGCCTTCCAGCCGCACGCGCACGAAGTCGCGCCGGCCGCCCACCGAGCGCACCGGTTCGGCCAGCCGCGCCCGCCCGCTCGCCCGGTCCGCCGGTTCGGCGCCCATCGCCGCGCGCAGCAGCGGCCGCGCCATCCGGTCGAACACCACGGCGGAGGAGACGGGGTTGCCGGGCAGGCCGTAGACGACGCGGCCGTCCTCCAGTTCTCCGAACGCCTGCGGGCCGCCGGGCCGCATGCCCACGCGCCACAGCGCCAGGGCGGGGAATTCGCGCAGCGCCAGCTTCACCGGGTCGAAGTCTCCGGCCGAGACCCCGCCCAGGGTCAGCACGACGTCGTGCCCGGCGAGCAGGGCGCGCAGCGCGCCGGCCACCACGGAGGCGTCGTCGCGCACGCGCCAGGTGTCGCCGGGCTCGGCGCCGGCCGCCCGCACCAGGGCGCGCACCGCGTGCGCGCTGGCGTCGTACACCTCGGCCGGCCCGAGCGGCTCGCCGGGCTCGCGCAGCTCGTCGCCGGTGGAGAGGATAGCCACCCGTGGGCGGCGGACCACCTGCGCCTGCGGGTGCCCGAGCGTGGCGAGCACGGCGATGTCCCCGGCCGCGAGCACCCGGCCGCGCGGCAAGGCCGTCTCGCCGGCGGCGATGTCTTCGCCGCGCGCGCGCACGTTCTCGCCGTGGGCCGCGGCGGCTGCGACCCACACCTGGTCGGTCGCCTCGCGCGTCCGCTCGCGCATGACCACGCAGTCGGCGCCGGCGGGCAGGGGGGCGCCGGTCATCACCAGAGCGGCCTCGCCCGCGCCCACGGCTCGCGCCGGGGCGCGGCCGGCGGCCACCCGCTCGACCACCGCGAGCCGCACCGGCGAGCCCGGGGTCGCGCCCGCCACGTCGGCGGCGCGGGCCGCGTACCCGTCCACGCCGGAGTTGTCGAAACGGGGGAGAGGCTCGCCGGCGATCAGCGGCTCGGCCAGCACGCGGCCGGCGGCCTCGTCGAGGGGCGCGCTCTCCGCACCCAGGCGCGCGGCCAGGGCCGGGACGGCCGCCAGCACGCGGGCGCGGGCCGCGGCGTAGGAGAGGCGCTCAGCTCCGGCGGCGGTAGACGCCACTGCGGCCTCCGCGCTTCTCCCACAGGGTGATCTCGCCGATCACCATGCCCCGGTCGACCGCCTTGAGCATGTCGTAGACGGTGAGCGCGGCCACGCTCACGGCGGTGAGCGCTTCCATCTCGACCCCGGTCGGGCCGACGGCGCGGACCCGCACCTGGATGCCCAGACTGGCGCTCTCCTCATCGAGCGTGAAGTCGAGGTCCACGCCGGCCAGCGGGAGGTTGTGCGCCAGGGGGATGAGATCGCCGGTGCGCTTGGCGGCCTGGATGGCCGCCACACGGGCGACGGTCAGCACGTCGCCCTTGGCGGCGCGCTGCTCGGCGACGACGGCCAGCGTGTCGCGGTGCATGTAGACGCGGCCGCTCGCGACGGCTTCGCGCGCCGTGGCGGGCTTGCCGCCGACGTCCACCATGCGCGCGCCGCCGCGTTCATCGAGATGGGAGAGACGGGTCCGTTGGCGTGCCACGCGCTTGACAGTAGGAACACCCTTTCCTAGTGTCAACGGCGTGGCCCCGGGGCGGGATCCCGTCCGAGGGGCCGCTCCCCATTCCGAGGAGGCGCCCGCTGCCGCGGGCGTAGCCCATGGCTTCCGAAGTCGCGATGACGCAGCCCACGGGGCCGGCTCGCCCGGTGCATCATGCCCTCGGCGACGGCCTCCGAGCCGCCCTGATCGAGGACCCGGTGGGGCTCGTCATCCTCCCGCTCGTCCTCCACTTTCCCAACATGGTGCTGGAAGCGCTCCAGGCCCGCTTCGCCGGCGACCTGGAGGGCGAGATCCTGCGCAACGCGCCCCTGGGGCTGGCGCTCTCGGTGGGATGGGGGTTCGCCCTCGCCGGGCGGCTCCTGGGTCAGGCCCTGGTCATCCGCCGCACGGCGGCGCGGCTGACCCGCGGCGAGTCGCGCCTGCTGGAGGAGGAGTTCGAGGGCGTCTTCTCCCATTTCCCCGCGTTCGTCGTGGTCTTCCTGCTCTTCTGGGCGGCCTTCCTCTTCGGTTTCCTGGCCTTCGTGCTGCCCGGCCTGGTGGCCTTTTATCTCTGGGGCTTCGCGGCCCAGGCGGCCGCCCTCGAGCCGGGCGGGATCGGCACCGCCTTCCGCAAGAGCCGCGCCGTGGTGCGCGGCCGGCGGCGCCGCTGGCTGGTGGGGGCGGGTCTCTCCGTGGCGGGGCTGGCAGCGGTGGCCGTGGGCGCCAGCGTGGTGTGGGCGGGCGTGGACGAGGCCTTCCGGGGCAGCGTGCCGTTCAGCGTCTACATCGCGGCCTTCGGCGCCGTGGAACTGGTCACCGTCGTCTTCACGGCGGTCTGGACCGCGCTCTACCTCGACCTGGACCGGGCCCGCCTGGCGGCCGCGGCGGCGCCGGCCCCGTCCGGATCCGGAGCGCCGGCCCCGCCCGGATCCGGAGCGCCGGCCCCGGAACCGCCCCGGCCGCTCGGATTGACCCCCGCCGCGCCCCTGTGACAGCCTTCCGGCGATGAGCGAGGGTCCGACCACCGTCCGCTCCGCTGTCCGCCCGGCCCGCCCCGCGAGCCTCGACGGCCTCGGCAGCCCGTACCGCGACCTGCTGGGGGCCACGCCGCGCATGCAGCGGCTCTTCCGCCTGGTGCAGAAGGTGGCGCCGTCGGAGAGCACCGTGCTGATCACCGGCGAGAGCGGCACCGGCAAGGAGCTCTTCGCCCGTGCCATCCACCTGCAGAGCAAGCGGGCCCACGGGCCGTTCGTCACCGTCAACTGCGGTGCCATCCCCGAGGGACTGATCGAGAGCGAGCTGTTCGGCTACGTGCGCGGCGCCTTCACCGGCGCGGCCACCGGCCGGCGCGGCCTCATCGAGGACGCCGACGGCGGCACGCTCTTCCTCGATGAGATCGGCGAGACCCCGCCGAGCACGCAGGTCAAGCTGCTGCGCTTCCTCGAGAACAACGAAGTGCGCCGCTTGGGCGAGAACGAGACGCGCATCGTGGACGTGCGCGTCGTCGCCGCCGCCAACCGCGACCTGGCCGCGGCCGTGGCGCGCGGCGCCTTCCGCGAGGACCTCTTCTACCGGCTCAACGTGGTCGGCCTCGAGCTGCCGCCGCTGCGCGAGCGGCGCGAGGACATCCCGCTGTTGGCGGCCTACTTCCTCGAGCGCTACGCCAAGAAGCTCGGCCGCCGGGCCATGCGCTTCTCGCCCGAGGCGCAGGCCCTGCTCGTGCGCTACGACTACCCCGGCAACGTGCGCGAGCTGGAGAACGCGGTCGAGCGCGCGGTCGCGCTGGCCGACGGGGACACGGTCACCGCCGCCGACCTGCCGCCGGCGGTGGCGCGGCCCAAGCTGCTGGGCGAGGGTCGTGAGGGCGCCGAGGCGCGCGACACGTGGTCTCTCGAAGAGGTCGAGCGCGAGCACATCGAGCGCGTGCTGCGCCGTCACCGGGGCAACCTGGCCAACGCGGCTCGCCAGCTCGGGATCTCGCGCACCACGCTGTGGCGCAAGATGCGCAGCTACCGCATCGCCAAGCCCGCCCCGGAGAGCCGCTAGGCCGTGGCGCCGGCGGGGGGCGGGGGGAGCGAGGGCGCGGCGCGTCCCTACTTCGACGACCCCTACACGACGCGCTTCGCCGCCGCCGTGACGGCGCGCCGCCGCGACGCGAGCGGCCTCTGGGTGGCGCTCGACCGCACCTGCTTCTATCCCGAGAGCGGCGGCCAGGAGGCCGACCGGGGCAGCCTCTCCGGGGTGCCGGTGCTCGACGTTCTGGAGGACGCCGACGGCGTCGCCTGGCACCGGGTGGAGCGTGACGTGCCCGATGCCGTCGAGGCCGAGATCGACGCCGAGCGGCGGGCCTCCAACCGGCGCCAGCACACCGGGCAGCACGTGCTGTCGCAGGCGTTCCTGCGGATGCTCGGCGCCAACACCGTCTCCTCGCACCTGGGCGACGACGGCGGCACGCTCGACTTCGACCGCCCCTCGCTCACGTGGGAGGAGGCGGAGCGCGTCGAGGCCGCGGCCAACCGCGTCGTCTGGGAGGATCGCCCGGTGGTCAGCCGTCTGGTCGCGGCCGCCGACCTGGGGCGCTACGCGCTGCGCCGCCCGCCCAAGGTCGAGGGCACCGTGCGCCTGCTGGAGATCGAGGGCTGGGACGTCTCGGCGTGCGGCGGCACGCACTGCACGCGCACCGGCGAGATCGGGGCCATCAAGATCCGCGGCTGGGAGAGGATTCGCGGCCACGTCCGCGTCGAGTTCGTCTGTGGGGACCGGGCACTGCGCGACCACGCCTGGCGAGTGCGCCAGCTGGTCGAGGCCGGGCAGCGCCGCAACACCGGCGACCGCGAGGTGATCGAGGTGCTGGAGCGCGCCCTGGCGGAGCGCGAGGAACTGCGCAAGCAGGTCAAGTCGCTCGAGACCCAGCTGGCGCGGGCCGAGGCCGCCGAGCTGGCCGCGGGCCACCGCGTCTCAGGCGAGTCGGTGCTCTGTCGCGTCTTCGACGAGCGCTCGCCGGACGCCCTGCGCGCCCTGGCCCGGCAGCTCACCGGCCTGGGGCTCGAGCGGGTGGTGGTGGCGGCGCGCGGGCCGACGCCCTTCGTGGTGGCGGGCCGGCCGCGCGGCGGCGCCGAGGACCTGCGTCGCTGGCTGCCGCTGTTGCTCGAGCGCTCGCGCGGGCGCGGCGGCGGTGGGGCCGACGAGGTGCAGGTCACGGCGGCCGACGGCGCGGCGGCCGCCGCGGCCGCCGCGGCGCTGGCGCAACAGTGGCGGTAGCGACCGCCCGCGCTACCGCCCGTCGCCGTCGAGGATGTTGCCCAGCCCGCCGAGGATCGAGCCCTCCTCGCGCCGGCGCCCGCCGGTCTGCGGCGCGGCCGCGTAGATGCGGCTGGCCAGCCTTGAGAGCGGCAGCGACTGCAGCCACACGCGCCCCGGCCCGCGCAGGGTGGCGAAGAACAGTCCCTCCCCGCCGAACAGCATGGACTTGATGCCGCGCACCATCTCGATGTCGTAGTCCACGCTCGGCTGCAGGGCCACGATGCAGCCGGTGTCCACCCGCAGCAGCTCGCCCGCCGCCAGCGTGCGCTCCTCGAGCGTGCCGCCGGCGTTGAGGAACGCCCAACCGTCGCCGGTCAGCCGCTGCAGGATGAAGCCCTCGCCGCCGAACAGGCCCACGCCGAGGCGCTTTTGAAAGGCGATCCCGATGGCCACGCCCTTGGCGGCCACCAGGAACGAGTCCTTCTGCGCCAGCAGTTCGCCGCCCAGCTCCGCCAGGTGCACCGGCTGGATCTTGCCGGGATAGGGGGCGGCGAAGGCCACCTTGCGCTTGCTCTGTCCCTGGTTGTGGAAGACGGTCATGAAGAGCGACTCGCCGCTGAGCAGGCGCTTGCCGGCCCCGAGCAGGGCGCCCATCACGCCCTGCTGCTGTTGCTGCTGCGAGCCGTCGCCGAAGATCGTCTCCATGGCGATCCCGTCCTCGCAGTACATCATGCCGCCGGCCTCGGCCACCACCGCCTCGCCGGGGTCCAGCTCGATGCGGACGAACTGCATGTCGTCGCCGACGATCTGGTAGTCGATTTCGTGCATCGCGGGCATCGGTCGTTCTCCTCCTCGTGGATACGGGCGCCCGCGGGGCGGGCGCCGGACGGCTGCGGCGGCCAGTCTACGACAAACGGGCGGGCCGGGTTGCGGGCCGGGTCACCCTCCGGGCGGCGGCCGGGGCCGGCGCCCGGCGCCGGGGCGCCGGCCCTGCTGCCGC
>CAYLSO010000216.1:0-6119 GCA_964386525.1 uncultured bacterium | reverse complement strand
CGGAATGCGATGCTACGTTTCGCATGTAGCCCAGGTCCCACGTGACCGCCGTTGCCGTGCTCGGGAGATCCCCGCGTAGGCGAAGGGTCAGCGCCGTTTCGGTGAGGATGAAGTCCCGGCAGGTCGGCGGCGCCCTGCCGCTCCAGCTGGTTCCGCCCGATCGGCTTCTGGGAGTCGTCACGGGGAGCGGATTGTCCGAGTTCATGGGGGCGTCGGATGGGCGGCTCGGAGTCGCCACCGGACCCGGATCGTCGGTGATCATGATGCGCCTCGTGGTTGGAGTGGCGACAGGGATCACCGCCCCCAGCAGGAGCCCGATACCGGCTCCGACCGCGACGCCCGCGGGGGCTCCGCCAAAGTCGACGAAGCCTCCCGGGTCCGGGGGATCCGCCGCGTAGCCGAGCAGGCCGCCGACCACCCCACCGCCCAGTAGGCCCAGCACCATCCAGCCGGCCTTGACCTTGCCGGGCGCCTGGTAACGGATCTCCCGCAGGTCAGCGCACGCGATGGCGAGCGCCCGCGCGCTGTCACCCTCGCCGGCCGTGACCTTGAGCACCCGCTCGGCCAGGTCCGCCTCCACCAGGCGGGCGGGCAGCACCATGCCGTTGCGGCAGACGACGACCAGACTGCTTCCCGGCGACAGGCGGGCGGAGGCCTCGGCCAGGCAGTTCCGATCGGTCGCGAGGGCCGGGACGGGTGCCAGGAGAGCCAGCGAGACAGCGATGGTCATCTTGCGCATGATTGTCACCTCCGGGTTCGAGGTCTGCCGGAGGTCGATGCAGATGACGTGCCACCCCCTGCGCGCCCGGGGTGAAGCGGCGCAATCCGCGCCGGCAGGCCCGGTTGAGCCGCGGGCCGGATGGTGGTCGAAGCCGCCGTCGCCGATCCGGAGTGCACCCGGCTGTGCCCGGAAGCAGACGCATGCGCATCCGGTCGGATACACGGACGCGGACGCCGCGACCGGGCTCCGTCCCGGCCCGGGACTTGGGCGGCGGCACGGGTTCCTCTAGACTGCCGCCGAACGGGCGATACGCCCCCGCAGCCGACCACGACGACGGAGGACACCGAGGATGAGCCAGCGCTGGGACGAGCTCCTGAAGCAGGACCACGAGATCACCGAGAGGGTCTTCGCGGCCATGGAGGAGATCTTCGCCTCCCAGTCCGGGCCCACGCCCGCCCAGGTCGCCAGCCTGCTCGATTACGTGCGCAACTACGTGGACCAGTGCCACAACATGAAGGAGGAGCGGCACCTCTTCCCGCTCATCGAGCAGCGCGGCATCCCGCGCGACGGCGGCCCGCTGGCGGTCATGCTCGGCGAGCACGAGCTGGGGCGGGCCATCCTGGCGCGTCTGGCGCCACTCGCCGAAGCGTTCGTCGCCGGGGACCGTTCGGCGCTGCCCGGCCTGCGCGCGGCCTTCGAGGAATACGCGGGCCTGTGCAAGGACCACTTCTGGAAAGAGAACGACATCCTCTATCCGCTGGCCCAGCGGGTGATGGCCGAGGCCGACGGGGCGGCGGTGGTGGCGGGCATCCTCGAGGTCGAGGCCGGCCTCGGGCCGCAGACGCGCGCGCGCTACTACGCCATCGCCGACGAGATCATCAAGGCGGGGGAGCTGCAGGACCTCTCCTACGGCCTCGATCGGGAGGTGCTGGCCGCCATGCTCAACGCGCTGCCCGTGGAGCTCTCATTCATCGACCACGAGGACCGGGTGCGGTACTTCAGCCACGAGCACGGCGAGAAGATCTTCGGCCGCAGCCGCGGGGCGATCGGCACCGCGGTGCAAGACTGCCATCCGCAGAAGAGCGTGCACATGGTCAACCAGATCCTGGCCGACTTCAAAGCCGGCACGCGCGAAGTGGCCGAGTTTTGGATCGACCTGGGTGGCCGCAAGGTGCACATCCGCTACTGGCCGGTGCGCAGCTCCGAGGGCCGCTATCTCGGCACGCTGGAGACCGTGCAGGACGTCACCGGCATCCAGAAGCTGGCCGGCCAGCACCGGCTGCTCGATGGGGCGTAGGCGGCCGTCCGATGACGCCGCGTGCGTCGCGGCGCCTAGAGCCGGGCGCGCTCCTCGATGTGGTTCAGCTTGTCGAAATCGTGGTTGGCCTCGACGATGCGCACCGTGCCGGAATAGGCGCGCATGACGATCGACTGCGTGTGCGCGCCGTGGCTGTAGTAGCGCACGCCCTTGAGCAGCTCGCCGTCGGAGACCCCGGTGGCGGCGAAGAAGATGTCGTCGCCGGAGACGAGGTCGTCGAGGGTCAGGATGCGGTCCACGTCCAGGCCGTCGGCCTCGGCCTGCCGGCGCTCGGCCGCGTCGCGCGGCCACAGCCGGCACTGCATCTCCCCGCCCAGGCAGCGCAGGGCGCAGGCGGCGACCACGGCCTCCGGCGAGCCGCCGATGCCCATGAGCAGGTCCACGCCGGTGTCGGGCATCGCCGTCATGATGGCGCCGGCCACGTCGCCGTCCTGGATCAGGATCACGCGCGCGCCCGCCTCGCGGATCTCGGCGATGAGCGGCTCGTGACGAGGCCGGTCGAGGACCACCACCGTGAGGTCGTCCACGTGGCTGTCCTTGGCCCTGGCGACGTTGCGCAGGTTGTCGGCGACGGACGCCGTCAGGTCGATGGCCCCCTTGGCCCGCGGGCCGGTGGCGATCTTCTCCATGTAGGCGACGTGGCCGGGGTAGTACATCTTGCCCCGCTCGACGAGGGCGACCACCGAGATCGCGTTGGGCAGGCCCTTGGCCAGGGCGCGGGTCCCGTCCACCGGGTCCACGGCGACGTCCACCTTGGGCGGCAGGCCGTTGCCGATCTGCTCGCCGAGGAAGAGCATGGGGGCCTTGTCCTTCTCGCCCTCGCCGATGACCACGACGCCGTCCATGTCCACGGAACTCAGCGCGTAGCGCATGGCGTGGACCGCGGCGCCGTCCACGGCGTTCTTGTCGCCGCGGCCCATCCAGCGGCCGGCCGCCAGCGCGGCGGCCTCGGTGGCGCGGACCAACTCGAATCCCAGGTTGCGGCTGATCGGTGTGGCCATGGCATCTCCCGTCTGGTGGGCGGGCCGGGCCTGGCAAGTCCGCCGGAATCCGACGCTGGGGCTGAATCTAGCCGAGCGTCCGTTCGCCAACAACGGGCCCGGGCCGGACCCTGGCCCGAGCCTGCGAATCGGCGCGGGTCTCCTGGTGTATACTCCATCGCCGACTCGAACCGGTGGGTTTAGCGTCCTCTAACCGACCGACCCAACGCTCGCTCGGCGAGGCAGGCCTAGGGATGGGCCGATGCACCCGCACCTCCGGCCAGCGCACCCTCACCCCTAGGAGATGCATCCCATGAACTCCCTCAGGATCCGAATCCTCCTCCTCGCCCTGCTTCCGCTGACCGCGCTCGCGGGTTGCGCGAAGAGCCCCTCCAGCCCCGCGCTGGGAACGATGCGCATCCAGATGACCGACGCGCCCGCGGACTACGACGCCGTGAACCTCGTCATTACGGAGGTGGACGCGCATATCGAGGGCTCCGACGCGGATGCGACGAGCGGGTGGGAGATCCTCAACGCCGACCCTCGGACCTATGACTTGCTGACGCTGCGCGACGGCGTGTTCACCACGATCGGCATGGCGCAGATCCCGGCCGGGCATTACACGCAGATCCGCCTCATGCTGGGGGAAGGCTCGAATCTCGTGATCGGGGGCGTGACCTATCCGCTTACCGTCCCGAGCGGGATGCAGACCGGGCTCAAGCTGATCGGCTCGTTCGACGTTCCGGCCGATGGGCTGGTGGACGTGGCGCTCGATTTCGACGCGGCTCGATCCATCCACCAGACCGGCTCGGGTAAGTACATGCTCAAGCCGACGGTCAAGGTGCTGCCGTTCAGCAGCGCGGGAGCGATCAGCGGCATCGTCCTGCCGGCCGGCACGGAGACGGCGATCTACGCCATCGTGGCGCCCGACACGCTGGGGACCGCGGTCGCGGCCGCCGACGGCGGCTTCACGGTGGGTCGGCTGCCCGCCGGCATCTACTCGCTGGCGTTGCATCCCGCCGCGGGTTACCGCGACACGACCTTGGCGGGCGTCGCGGTGACTGCGGGCCAGACGACGAACGTGGGCGAGGTCCAGCTCACCGCGAACTAGAAGGAGGCCCGCCATGCGCCGATTCGTCCTTGGTTTGGCTGTCGCGGCTCCGCTCGTGCTGGGGCTCGCGGCGGCCGCCGCGGCGGCCGTGCGCGTCCAGATCGCGATAACGCCCGAGGCGATTCCGCAGTGCGGGACCGGACACTTCCTCTGCGCCATCTCCAACGACGGCGCCGAGCCGGTCGTCGCGCGGCTCTGCTTCTCGCTGCGCGTCGGCGACGCGGCGCTTTGCCAGCCCGCGTGCGGGCGGTTGCCGCTCGCCGCGGGGGAGAGCCGGAGCGAGGAGTCCGACTTCTGGCTCCCGCCGATCGTGCCCCCGGGCGTCTACGAGCTCGGCGTCGAGGTGACCGGCTCCGACGGCTCGAGCGATCGCTCGACCACGACCCTCACGGTGACCCCGGCCCCGCATGCGGAATGCGATTACCCCGGCCCGGCGCTTTCGGGCACGGAGTTCCTGAACGGCCTGCTCGTGGCGATGGGTGCGGAGCCGCTGACCCCGACGCCGGTCACGCCGTCCACGTGGGGCAGCGTCAAGGCGGTTTACCGCTGATCGCGCCGTCGGCGGGAGGGAGCCGGCGCCCCCGTCGGCTCTTCTCGTACGACCCCAGCCGCGGTGTGGACCGGCAGCGCGAGCGGCTGCTAGAATGATGTCAACCAGAGGGGCCGCCACCGCACCGTCAGGGGACGGCGCGTGGGGGCCCCCAGCATCCTCCGGCCCCGACGGAATCCTCTCGGCGTTCTCGGGGCCCCGGGAGAGACATGCCCCCGTTCCGCACCCTCGGCGCCGCATCGTCGCTGGTCTTCCTTCTTGCCCTGACGCTCGTCCTTCCCGCCGGCGCCGTGACCCCCACGGGCCGGCTCCAGGTCATCCATCTCGATGTGGGGCAGGGGGACGGGGCCGTGATCATCACGCCGCTGGGGCAGGTCGTGCTCATCGACGAGGGTCCCTCGGGCGTGACCCCGGCCATGGGGGTCACCGTGGTGAACCAGCTCAAGGCCCTGGGCGTGACGCACGTGGACTACCACTTCGCGAGCCACTACCACGCCGACCACATCGGGAACATCCAGGCGATCAAGAGCGCCGGCATCACCATCGGCTACGGCTGGGACCGCGGGCAGTCGTACACCACGCAGACCTACACGAACTACGTCAACGCGCTGGGGGCCACGCGCCGGACCCTGGTCAAGAACCAGGTCATCACCCTCGACTCGCTGGCGGCGCACCCGGTCACCATCCGCTGCGTGGACCTCGCGGGTGCGGGCACCGGCACCACCGACGAGAACGCCAAGAGCCTGGTCCTCAAGCTGAGCTACGGCGAGTTCGACGAGGTCTTCGGAGGCGACCTGCCGGGCAGCGGTCCGGACGTGGAGAGCGTCGTCGGGCCGGAAGCGGGGCCGGTCGAGGCCTACAAGGTCCACCACCACGGCTCGCGCTACTCGAGCCTCGCCAACTGGCTGAACGCCGTCGCTCCGAAGATCGGTGTCATCTCCGTCGGCACCGGCAACTCCTACGGTCACCCGACGGCCGACGCGCTCACCCGCCTGCACAACAAGAATGTGCGGACCTACTGGACCGAGACCGGCGCCGGCGTGGCGCCTAACGCCGCCTGGGACCGCGTGGCGAATGGTCAGGTCGTCGTCTCCGCCACCTGGGAGCCCGCCGGCGTGGATACGGTGCGCGGGCCGGGCTTCGCCGACACCTTCACCAACTCCGGCTCCGCCGACGTCGTGCCGCCGCTCGTGGCGGTGACCGCACCCAACGGCGGCGAGGCCTGGACGGCGGGAACGACGGGGGTCATCACCTGGACCGCCTCGGACAATCTCGGCGTCGCCACTGTGGATCTGGCCTACTCGACCGATGGCGGCGCGACGTTCCCCAATGTGATCGCCTCGGGACTGGGCAACAGCGGCTCGTACGCCTGGAGCGTGCCCAGCACGCCGACCGGCGGGGCGCGCGTGCGCGCCGTGGCCCGCGATGCGGCCGGCAAC
>CAYLSO010000215.1:0-2586 GCA_964386525.1 uncultured bacterium | reverse complement strand
CTGCTGGGCCCCAACGGGGCGGGCAAGACGACCACCATCCACCTGATGGTGGGGGTGCTGACACCCGACTCCGGCACCGTGCGCATCGACGGCGGCGCCGACCCGACACGCCCGGAGGCCCGCCGCCGGCTCGGCATCGCGCCCCAGGCCCAGGCCCTCTACGCCGACCTGAGCGGCGAGGAGAACCTCGTCTTCTTCGCGCGGCTCTACGGGCTCGGCGGCGCCCGGCTCGCCGAGCGCGTGCGCTGGGCGCTGGAGTTCGCCGGGCTCACCGACCGCCGCCGCCACGCGGTGAAGACCTACTCCGGCGGCATGCAGCGCCGGCTCAACCTGGCCGTGGCCCTGGTGCACGACCCGCCGGTGCTCTTCCTCGACGAGCCGACCGTCGGCGTGGACCCGCAGTCGCGCAACCACATCTTCGACTGCATCGAGGCGCTCAAGCGGCAGGGCCGCACCATCCTCTATACGACCCACTACATGGAAGAGGCGCAGCGCCTCTGCGACCGCGTGGCCATCATGGACCACGGCAAGATCCTGGCCCTCGACACGGTGACCGGGTTGATCGACGCGCACGGCGGCCGCTCGGTGATCCGCGCCGAGCTGGAGAGCGTGCCCGCCGACAGGAGCGCGCTGCCCGGGCGGCTGGAGGGCGCCACACTGGTCATCGAGACGCCCAAGCCGCTGGAGGAGGTCGCGCGCCTGGCGGAGCGGGGTCTCAAGCTCACCACCCTGCACGTGACCCGTCCGAATCTGGAGACCGTCTTCCTCGAGCTCACCGGAAGGAGCTTGCGCGACGCATGAACGGCATCCTGACGCTGGCGCTCAAGGATCTCCGGCTGCTGCTGCGCGACCGGGCTTCGCTGTTCTGGGTGCTCGGCTGGCCGCTCGCCATGGGGCTCATCTTCGGCTCGATCATGGGCGGCGCGGGGGCGCGGCCGAGCGGCGGCCTGCGCATCGCGGTGGTGGATCAGGATTCCACGGCGTCGTCGCGCGCCTTCATCGAGCGGCTGCGCAAGTCCGAGTCCCTGCGCGTACACGAGACCACCCTCGACAGCGCCCGCACCATGGTGCGGCGCGGCGAGCGCGTCGGCTACGTGCTCTTGAAGCCCGGCTATGGAGAGAACTCGGGGTTCCGGCAGTCCTCCAACGCCGCCCTCGAAGTCGGCATGGACCCCTCGCGCACGGCCGAGAAGGGCTACCTAGAGGGGCTGCTCATGCAGGCCTCGTTCCAGGGCATCCAGGACCAGTTCTCGCAGCCCGACTCGATGCGCGGCATGGTGCGGCGCAGCCGCGCCGACTTGCAGGCGGACACCGTCATGGTGCCGGCCGAGCGCGCCAAGGTGCAGAGGTTCCTCGCCAGCCTCGACGAGTACCTGGGCAGCGTGGACACCTCGACCTACCGCAAGGGCGGCATGGGCTTCTCCGGCCCGGAGATCGTCTCCACGCCGGTGGAGCGCCAGGGCAAGAGCCCGCGCTCCGGCTTCGAGATCTCGTTCCCCATCGCCATTCTGTGGGCGCTGGTCGGTTGCACCGCGGGCTTCGCCCAGTCCATGGTCTTCGAGCGCATGCAGGGCACCTTCCTGCGCCTGCGCACCACGCCGCTGTCGCGCCGCGACGTGCTGGCCGGCAAGGGGCTGGCGTGCTTCCTGGCGGGGGCGGGGGTCGTCGTGCTGCTCCTGGCCATCGGGCGCGGCTTCCTCGGGGTGCGGCTCGACAACCCGCTCGGGCTGGCGGCCGCCGTGTTCTGCGCGGCGTTCTGCTTCACCGGCATCATGATGTTCATCAGCGCGCTGGGCGAGTCGCCGCGCGCCGTGTCGGGGGCGGGCTGGGCCATCCTGCTGATCATGTCGATCACCGGCGGCGGCATGATCCCGCTCATCGCCATGCCGCCGTGGATGCGAATGGCCAGCTATGTGAGCCCGGTGAGATGGGGGGTGCTGGCGCTCGAAGGGGCGATTTGGCGCGATTTCTCGGCGGCCGAGATGCTGCTGCCCTGCGCCATCCTGATCGGGGTCGGGGTGGTCGGCTCCCTGGCCGGCGTGACGATGTCGCGAAGGTGGGAGGTCTAGGGGCGCGGCGGCGCTAGGCCCTGACGCTCCCGCGCAGCCATCCCAGGACATCCGCGCCGTCGCCCTGCGGCTGCGGGACGAGGATGCGCCCGCCCAGGTGCTGACGGAACAGCTCCGACCTTCCGGCACGCGCGAAGAACGCCTCGGCCTCGTCGTCCACGTACCACCAGTCGGTAGCGGTATCCACCTCGGCGGCGCGGTTGCGCGGATCCAGCACGAGCGAGAGCTTGGCCCGGAACCAGGCCTCGTCGGCGAAGACCCCGGCGCACAGGCGGAGGATGATACCCGGCCCGTCGTAGTCCGGCGCGAAGCTGCCCATCTCGCGGATCACGCGGATGAAGTTGCCGACGCAGACGATCTGCTCGAAGCCGGCCTCGCGGACGGCCCGCTCGAATCGCCCGTGGCCCAGCGCCGGCTTGGGCTCGCCGCTGTCACGCACCAGCAGGGTGCCGTCGATGTCGAAGTAGAGCCGCTTCACGGTGTCTCGCTGCGCGGTCGGTCAGCCGATCGCCTTCTC
>CAYLSO010000214.1:0-4501 GCA_964386525.1 uncultured bacterium | reverse complement strand
CCGCTCCTCCGGGCTGATGAAGTGGTCGTGGTCGTCCTTGCCCAGGTCGATCTGCACCCAGCGGACCTTGCCGGTGAAGGCGCTGCTCCTGCGGTCGTAGTCGGGCGTGACCGGCGTGCCGCTCTCGCGGCCGACGTCGGTCGTCTCGTCGCACGAGAACATTATGGGGACGGTCTGCTCGAGGCGCCCCTCACCGACCTTCTTGCCGTCGTAGTCGTAGGTCGTCAGCCCCACGTGCTGCCGGTCCGGAATGGGCAGCACCGCCCGCTGGGCCCTGTCATGTTCCGTCATTAGGAATCTCTCTTGGAGACTGTTGAGTCCATCGCCGCTTGCGCCGGATAGCCGTACCGCTACGTAGCCTTGGAATCCACAGGGTATCGGAAGCGGCCGACTTCGCGGCTCACACGCCTGCCTCATGGCCCCCCGACGGCTCACCTCCCCACCGCCGAGACCTCCCCGTGACAGCGCTTCACCTTGCGGCCGCTGCCGCAAGGGCATATGTCGTTGCGACCCGCGCGCGCTGCGGCTGCCACCCATGCCGCCTCCTCGGCGACCAGCACCTGCATGACCTTGTCCGCCGGCCGGCCGCGCCGCAGAAGATCGGCCATGATCCGCATCGGCCGGTCGACGTACGCAAAGAACGCCTGCAGGCCGGCGCACAGGTAGTTGAGACCGGGCTCGCCGTCGGGGGTCCGCAGGATCCGGTTCTTGGGGCACTCCCCGTGGCAGGTGAAGAGGAACCGGCACTCCCGGCAGTAGCGCGGCAGCGAGTCGCTCTTGTCCTGGCCGAAGCGGCGCTGGGGCTTCGAGTCCACCAGCTCGCGCAGCCGGTCCTCCCCGATGTTCCCCAGCAAGTACCGCGGCTCGACGAAGTGGTCGCAGGAGTAGAGATCGCCGTTGTGCTCGAGGACGACCCCGTCCCCGCACGTCGGCCGGAAGACGCAGAGCGATGAGTACCCGCGCAACCAGGACGCCAGCACGCCGTCGAACACCTGCACGAACATGCGGCCGACGTCCCGGCGGAGCCACTCGTCGAAGATCGCGATGAGGAAGCGGCCATACTCCTCCGGCGTCACCGAGCGGTCGGTGACCGTGTCGCCCTCCTGGAAGCCGGTGTCGTTGGCGCGCTCGACCACGGCGATGAGCTGGACGTAGGCCGCCTTCAGCTCGTCGCGGAAGAAGCGGTAGACCTCGAGCGGATGGCGGCTGTTGGCCGCGTTCACCGTACAGAGGATGTTGACCTCGACCTGCTCCTCCTGCATCAGGCGCACGGCGCGGAGGACCTTCTCGAAGGTCGGCCCCCCGCCCCGATCGCGCCGATAGACGTCGTGCAGCTCGCGCGGGCCGTCCATGCTGATGCCGACGAGGAACTTGTTCTCCCGCAGGAAGACGCACCACTCCCGGTCGAGAAGCGTGCCGTTGGTCTGGATGGTGTTGAGGATCGTGACGCCCGGTTGCAGGTGGCGCTTCTCGACCTCCACGGTCCGGCGGAAGAAGTCGAGCCCCATGAGCGTCGGCTCGCCGCCCTGCCACGCGATGGTGACCTCCGGCACTCCCGCGTGGGCGGCGAGCGTCTGGCGGATGTAGCTTTCCATGACCGCGTCGGACATGCGGAAGCGGCTGCCCGGATAGAGCGACTCCTTCTTGAGGAAGAAGCAGTAGCTGCAGTCCAGATTGCAGACCGCCCCGGCGGGCTTGGCCATGACGTGGAAGGCCGGAAAGCCGGATGTCATGCTGCGCGTCTCCCCGGGTTCAGTGCAGGCCCCCTTCCCTCGCCGCCTTCAAGTGGTCCATCACCCCGTCGAGGTTATACGACTGAGGCTTCTGGCGCGGCGGGAACTCCACGAACGACTGCATCTCATGCTCCACGACTTGCGCCGCGACATCCAGGATGAAGGTGTGCTCGAGCCACCAGTTCTGGTACGAGTTGGAGTTCTCGTCCGCCCGCTCGAAGGGGTCGCGCCGCAGGTGGAAGAGCTTCGGGATCCGCAGGGTGACGAAGGGCTCGGACCAGCAGGCGAACTGCTTGGCCCTCTGCTCCATGAACACCGCCTTCCAGTCTCCGAACCGCAGGGCGCAGAGCTGACCGTCGTCGTTGACGTAGAAGAAGGTCTGGCGGGGACTCTCCTTCGCCTCGCCGGTGAAGTAGTCCAGCATGTTCACGCCGTCGATATGAACCTTGAAGGTCTTCTCCCCGGCCTTGTGCCCCTTGAGGAGCTTGGCCTTGATGTCCGGCTCGCCGGCGATCGCCAGCAGCGTGGGCAGCATGTCCTGGTGGCAGACGATGCCGTTGCGAACCTCTCCGGCCGGAATCTTGCCCGGCCAGCGCACGAAGGCCGGCACGCGCCAGCCGCCTTCCCAGTTCGTGTTCTTCTCGGCCCGGAAGGGCGTGATGGCGCCATCCGGCCAGGTGTTGTAGTGCGGCCCGTTGTCCGTGGAGTACATGACGATGGTGTCGCCGGCGATGCCCAGTTCATCGAGTTTCTTGAGCATCCGGCCGACGCACTCGTCGTGGTACACCATGGCGTCGTTGTAGAAGCCCTGTCCGCTCCGGCCTACATCCTGCGGGCGGACGTGCGTCCAGCAATGCATGTGGGTGGCGTTCCACCACAGGAAGAACGGCTTGCCGGCCTTGTGGGCGCGGTCGATGAAGTCCAGCGCCTTGTCGGTGATCTCGTCGTCGATGGCCTCCATCCGCTTCCTGGTGAGCGGTCCGGTGTCGATGATGCGCCCGTCGGCGAAGCAGTGGAGGACGCCGCGCGGCATGTGCTGGCGCAGCTCGGGGCGCTTGGGATAGTCGGGGTTCTCGGGTTCTTCCTCGGCGTTCAGGTGGTACAGGTTGCCGAAGAACTCGTCGAAGCCGTGCCGGGAGGGCAGGAACTCGTCCTTGTCCCCGAAGTGGTTCTTGCCGAACTGGCCGGTGGCGTAGCCGAGGGGCTTCAGCAGCTCGGCGATGGTCGGGTCTTCCGCCTGCAACCCGATGTCGGCGCCCGGCACTCCCACCTTGGTGAGCCCGGTGCGGAGCGGGTTCTGCCCCGTGATGAACGCCGCCCGGCCGGCCGTGCAGCTCTGCTGCCCGTAGTAGTCGGTGAAGCCGATGCCCTCGTGGGCGATGCGATCGATGTTCGGCGTCCGGTAGCCCATCATGCCGTGGTTGACGGCGCTGATGTTCCACAGTCCGATGTCGTCGCCCCAGAGGATCAGGATGTTGGGTTGGCTCGCGGCCATGACCGTCCTCCCTCCTGTTCGAGTCACTTATCTACCCGCATGCGCCGGCGCGCTGTGGCCACCCGGATGATGACGCCACGCGCATACGCATAGGACACTCCCATGACGAAGCTGCCGACCAGTACGGCCGCCCCGGGCCGTACGTGCTTGAACATCATGTATTGCACGATCCCATCCAGGGCCGTGGCTACGACGATGGGGATCAGCAGCGCCTTGAACGCGTTCCTGAGATCCCGCGGACGGTCCTCGGGGTGGAAGACCACATCGTAAATGAAGGGCGGGTTCCCGGCCTTCGCGTCCATGAGCCCATCGCGGATCCCCAGGGCAATGGCGATGGCGGGCTGGAGGAAGAAACGGGCGCTCATCGGCCCCGCGATCCGCGCGGCGAGATCGTCGAAGAACCGGCTGGAGGAGAGATACATCGCCAGACTTTCTTCCCTCAGGCCACGAGCAACACGGCGGCGGTCAGGGCCGCTCCCAGCACGAACCACGAGAACCGCCCGCCGGTCCCCTCGGGCAGCTCTGCCTTCGCGCTCAGGAGCACGACCCCGCCGGCGATGAAAGCGTAGAAGCGGGAGAACGCCGCGGCCGGGATCCATCCGGAGGTGTCGATCGAACAGCCGGTGACGACGCCGGCCGGGAGCCCCCACCGGAACGTCCGGCCGTAGGCCGCGCCGAGGTCCGCCACGAGCTCCTGATCGATCGCCACGATGTGCAGCGCCATGGCCACGACGTCGGCGCCCAGAGCCAGCCCGTAGAAGACGACGAAGCCGAGCAGCGCGAACAGGTAGATGCGCTTCTCCGGAAAGACCGCCGCCCCGAGGATCGAGGGGGCCATGGCCCGCTGCTGCATCTCGAGCTGCGGCAGGACATCGACGAACACGTAGGTAACCGACACCCCAGAGGAGAACGAGAGCCAGCGTCGGCGGAACAACGCGGTGAGGCTGTGGATGTAGTTGCAGCTCAGGTAGACCCCGCCCAGGAGGAGGGCGCCGATCAGCGAGCCGGCGTTGACCATGGGTCGCGCGCGGAGGGGCGCAGAGAGGCGAGGTATGCGTACCCGCGGGGCGGGGCGCCCGCAGAGTCCGGAGGCTCCCCGTCGGCTTCCTCGGTCACCCCTTCCCTGAACAGGGCGACCGACGGTGGTGTACGCATGGCGGTCACATGCGTCCCCTTCTCACAATCTGGATGGGGGGAATGGCCCCGAATCGCCCAAGGACGCTACCACCGGAGCGATGTGGTGGTCAATCAGGTCAAGGCTTGGGGTGATGTA
>CAYLSO010000213.1:0-2902 GCA_964386525.1 uncultured bacterium | reverse complement strand
GTGTCGGCGGTGCTACCTACCAGGTTCCTGTGGAAGTCCGCCCTGACCGTCGTACGGCACTGGCCATCCGCTGGTTGATTGGTTACGCTACCAGTCGGCCGGGCAAGACGATGGCGGACAAACTCTCCGCAGAGTTTCTGGCGGCCACCAGCAACGAGGGTGGCGCCGTTAAGAAGAAAGAAGATACCCACAAGATGGCCGAAGCTAACAAGGCCTTCGCTCATTTTAAGTGGTAGTGATGTCGCCGATATGGTGATGTCGGATAACAACATAAAGCCAAAGAGGGCCGCCAAGTTGGAAGGGTCATATTTGACGAGCTTGCACTGATCGTTGATAGGTTGGCAACCCTGGTTTATTAAAAAACCCTGCTGATTAATTTAACCGGGCGTGGTACTTATCGACTTCGCTAAGAAGTTCTGTACTTAGACTATGGTCAGTCAGGGGTTTTTTGTGTCTTTGTTACTATGTTAAGTAATATTAGAAATATTGGGATCATGGCTCATATCGATGCCGGGAAGACGACTACGACGGAACGTATTCTCTACTATACCGGCAAGACCCATCGGATCGGTGAGGTTCATGATGGCGCGGCCACCATGGACTGGATGGCACAGGAGAAGGAGCGCGGTATCACCATTACGTCAGCCGCGACCACCTGTTTCTGGCGGGACCACACTATCAATATTATTGACACTCCCGGACACGTCGATTTCACGGTGGAGGTTGAGCGCTCGCTTCGCGTTTTGGACGGCGCCGTGGCCCTGTTCTGCGCGGTCGGCGGGGTGGAGCCGCAGTCGGAGACGGTGTGGCGCCAGGCCGACCGCTACGGCGTCCCGCGCATCGCCTTGGTCAACAAGATGGACCGCGTCGGCGCCGACTTCTGGAACGTCGTGCAGATGATGCGGCAGCGCCTGGGCGCCCATCCCGTCGTGCTGCAGGTCCCGGAGACCCTGGCCGACCAGTTCCAGGGCGTGATCGATCTGGTGGAGATGAAGGCGATCACGTTCGTGGACGAGGCCATGGGCAGCACCTTCGAGGTCGGCGACATCCCCAAGGACCTGCGGCAGGTCGCCGATGAGCACCGCCACCACCTGGTGGAGGCGGTGGCCGAGTTCGACGAGGACCTGCTGCACCGCTACCTCGAGGGCCAGCCGTTCGGCGAGGAGGAGCTGCGCCGGGCCATCCGCAAGGGCACGCTGGCGGGGCGCATCCAGCCGGTGCTGTGCGGTTCGGCGTTCAAGAACAAGGGCGTGCAGCGGCTGCTCGACGCGGTGGTGGACTACCTGCCGTCGCCCGCCGACGTGCTGCCCATCAAAGGCACCAACCCCAAGACGCTGGAGCACGACGTGGTGCGCCGCGCCTCGGACGACGAGCCTTTCTCGGCGCTGGCCTTCAAGATCATGAACGACCCGTACGTCGGCAAGCTGACCTTCTTCCGCGTCTACTCCGGCACGGTGGAGCAGGGCAACGGCGTCCTCAACCCGCGGCGCGGGGCGCGCGAGCGCATCGGCCGCCTGGTGATGATGCACGCCAACAAGCGCGAGGAGATCACCGAGGTCTTCACCGGCGACATCGCCGCCTGCATCGGGCTCAAGAACGTCTCCACCGGCGACACGCTGTGCGACATCCAGTACCCCATCGAGCTGGAAGCCATGCGCTTCCCGGAGCCGGTCATCTCGGTGGCCATCGAGCCGCGCTCCAAGGCCGACGAGGAGAAGCTGGCCAACGCGCTGCAGCGGCTGTCGGAGGAGGACCCGACCTTCCGCGTGCGCACCGAGGAGGACACCGGGCAGACGCTCATCTCCGGGATGGGCGAGCTGCACCTCGAGATCCTCGTCGACCGCATGGTGCGCGAGTTCAGCGTCGCCGCCAACGTCGGCAAGCCCCAGGTCGCCTACAAGGAGACGGTCTCGCAGGCGATCCAGGGCCAGATCCGATTCATCAAGCAGACCGGCGGCAAGGGCATGTTCGCGGTCGTGGAGCTGCGGCTGGAGCCGCAGCTGCCCGGCAAGGGTTTCGAGTTCGAGAGCCAGGTCGCGGGCGGCCGGGTGCCGCGCGAGTACTGGCCGGCGGTCGAGAAGGGCGTGCTCGAAGCCATGGAAACCGGGGTGCTGGCCGGCTACCCCGTTGTGGACGTGAAGGCCATCCTGGTCGACGGGCAGTACCACGATGTCGACTCCTCGGATATGGCGTTCAAGATTGCCGGCGCAATGGCGTTCAAGGACCTCGCCCAGAAGGCCAAACCCCGCCTCCTCGAGCCCGTCATGGACGTGGAGGTGGTCGTGCCTGACGAGTACATGGGCGACGTCATCGGAGATCTCACGGCTCGGCGCGGGCGCATCGGCGGGATGTTCCAGCGCTCGGACGCCCGCGTGATCGCGGCTTCGGTGCCGCTGGCGGAGATGTTCGGTTACGCGACCAAGGTCCGCTCGCTGTCCCAGGGCCGTGCCGTGTACTCGATGCAGTTCTCGCGCTACGAGGAAATGCCGCAGTCGCTGGCCGAGGCGATCGTCGCCCAGGTCAGAGGCTAGTCGGACCCTCTGCTGTGCCGGGCCTCGGCCCGGCGGATTCGATCGCTAGAGCGCCCGCGCGCGGCCCCGGGTGGGCCGGACGGCGGGCGACGCGGGGACCCCGAGGGGCCGGAGCGCGTCCGGCGCCCCGGGGACGTCGCAAGGTTCCGCGGCGGCGCGGCGCCGGCCGGGCGAGCGCGCCGGGCCAGGGGTCGTCGCACGGCAACCGGACGGGAGAGTCCGGAGGAGAGGCGCATGGCGAAGGCGAAGTTTGAGCGGACGAAGCCGCACGTGAACGTGGGGACGATCGGGCACGTGGACCACGGGAAGACGACGCTGACGGCGGCGATCACGATGGTGCTGGCGCAGACGGGGAAGGCGACGGTGCGGAC
>CAYLSO010000212.1:0-8418 GCA_964386525.1 uncultured bacterium | reverse complement strand
CTGGGCGAGATGATGGCGTCGCAGTTGCAGGCCGCGCTGCGGGACGTGCTCGCGGCGGACGGTCCGGGCGCCGAGGCGCGCTACGTCTCGAGCCCCCGGGTCGGCGAGTTCCTCGTCGAGCGGCTCTACCGCGGCGGCCGCGTGCACGACTGGCGCGAGACGCTGCGGCGGGCCACGGGCGGCACGCTGCGGGCGGGGGCCTTCGTGGCCGAGCTGGCCGCGGCCTGAGGGGAGGGGCGAGACCATGGCGAGGATCCACATCGGCACGCAGGGCTGGTCCTACCCCGACTGGGTGGGCACCTTCTACCCGCCCGGCGCGAAGCAGGAGGACTGGCTGTCCTTCTACGGCGGCGTCTTCGACACCGTCGAGCTGGACACCACCTTCTACCACCCGCCGCGGCCCTCGGTGGTGCGCTCGTGGGAGCGCCACAGCCCGGCGGGCTTCCGCTTCTCGGCCAAGGTGCCGCAGCGCATCACCCACGAGTCGCGGCTGTCGAACATGGGCGGGCACCTGAAGGACTTCGTCGAGTCGCTGGCGCCGCTGGGGGAGAAGCTCGGGCCCCTGCTGGTGCAGATGCCGGCGGAGTTCGAGCGCGACGCCGGCACGGTGGGCGTGCTCGAGCGCTTCCTCGCCGTGGCCCCGACCGAGGTGCGGCTGGCGGTCGAGTTCCGGCACGCCTCGTGGTCCGTGCCGGCGACCTGCGACCTGCTGCGCCGCCACCGCGCCGCGCTGGCCTGGACGGAGTGGCGCGACCTGCCGCGGCTGTCCGAGGTCACGGCCGAGTTCCTCTACCTGCGCTGGCTCGGCGACCGCCGCGAGATCGCCGCCTACGACCGCGTGCAGGTGGACCGCAGCGCCGAGTTCGACGAGTGGGAGGCGCAGGTGAAGCGGGCGCTGCCCGCGGTCCGCGAGGTGTACGGCTACTTCAACAACCACTGGGCCGGGCACTCGCCGGCCTCAGTCAACGAGTTCAAGCACCGCCTGGGGCTGCCGGTCGTCGAGCCGAAGGAGGGCTGGCCGCAGTCGGATCTGTGGTAGGGGGGCAGCCGGAGAGGCACGCGAAGGGCCTGCCCGGCCGCCGGCCTCACTCCACCAGGACGAGCCGCTGCAGCGCCGGCCGGCCGGAGCCGGCCGCGGCTCGCACGTAGTACACACCGGGTGCCAGCCGCCGTCCGTCGTCGTCGCGCCCGTCCCAGGCCAGGGTCTGCGCGCCGCCACCCGCCGGCGTGCCGCGCCACAGGGCGCGCACCCGCCGCCCCGCCACGTCGAAGACCGCCACCTCGACCGGACCGGCCGTCGCGACGGCCGTCAGCGTGAAGCGGGCCGTCCCGCGCGCGGGGTTGGGGACCGGGGCGCCGAGCGCGAGCCGCGGCGCCGCCCCGCTGTCCACCGCCACCGGCAGGGCTCCGACGTCCAGTTTCCACTGCGAGCGCCCGTGCGTGGCCGCCACCAGCGTGCGCGAGGCGTCGTGCAGGGTCAGGTCGAAGACCGCCTGCAGGGGCAGGCCGGTGCCGAGCGGGTACCAGGTCGTCCCGGCGTCGTCGCTGGCGAAGACGCCGATGTCGTTGCCGAGGTAGAGCCGTCCGGGCACGCTCGGGTCGGGCACGATGTCGTTGGCCGGCACATCGGGCAGGTTGCCGGCAGCGGACGCCCAGGTGTCGCCGCCGTCGGCGCTGCGATAGACGTGTGCGGCGCGCTCGTCGAGCGAGAAGCCGGAGAGGGTCGCGTACACGACGCGGGCGTCCCGCGGGTCGGTCGCCACCCGCGTCACCCAGCGGGTCGGAAGCCCGGCCGTGATCTCCGTCCAGCTCTGCCCGGCGTCTGTGGTGCGCCAGACGCGGGCGTCGTCGGTGCCGGCGTAATACGTGCTCGTGTCGGCGGCGGCGATCTCCAGGGTGGTGAGGGTGCTGTAGGTGAGGAGCGCGTCGCCGCGGTTGGTGGTCAGGTCGCCGCTGATCGGCGCCCAGCCGGCGCCGTTGTCGAGGCTCCGGAAGACGCGGGCGCTGCCGGCCAGCAGGGTGTTGTGGTTGCGCGGATTCATGACGAACGGCGCGCTCCAGTTGAAGCGCTCGCCGGGCAGGATGCCGACGCCGGCGAAGAAGTTGGCGCCGCCGTCGCTCGAGCGCAGGGGGCCGGCGCCGCCGCTGCCGAACTGGTACTCGGCGAAGAGGACGTTCGGGTCCTGCGGGTCGATGAGGCACCAGAAGCCGTCGCCGCCGAGCACCGGAAGCCAGCCGGCGGGGGAGCCCGCGGTCAAGAGCGTGTTGTTGTCCTGCGTGCCCCCCATGAGGCGCGCCGGGTCGGCGGGATCGATCGCCCCGGCGTAGAACTGGGTGATGGGCAAGTCCACCGACTTGTTCCAGGTCGTGCCGCCCACCAGCGACCAGTAGAAGCCGCCGTCGTTGCCGAGGAAGATGCGGAACGGGTTGGCGGGATCGATCCAGATGGCGTGCTGGTCCACGTGCGTGGCGGTGGCACCGCTGCCCAGGAGGGTGCCGAAGTTGGCGCCGCCGTCGCTGGAAACCCGGAAATCCACGCCCAGGGCGTAGACGCGGTTGGGGTTCTGCGGGTCCACCGCCACGTCGCCGAAGTACCAGCCGAAGCCTCCGAAGGCGTTGCGGAAGTTGCTGACGTCGCGCCGCGCCCAGGTGGCGCCGCCGTCCTGCGTGCGGTACATGCCGAGGCCGTTGAGGCCCAGGGCGGGGCCGCCGATGATCTGCGCGTAGACGGTGGACGGGCGTGACGGGGCGACGGCCAGCGCGATGCGGCCGACGCTGTCGGTGGGGGTGGGCAGGCCGGCGGACAGACGCTGCCAGGAATCGCCGGAGTCGATGCTGCGCCAGATGCCGCTGCCGGGCCCGCTGGCCCGCCGGTAGGTGGGCCGGCGGATGCGCTCCCAGGTGGCGCAGAAGACGGTCTCGGGGTGCGCCGGATTGAGCGCGACTTCGCAGGCCCCGGTGCTGTCGTTGACGGCCAGCACGTGGTCCCAGCTAGCGCCGCCGTCCTCGCTGCGGTACAGGCCGCGGTCCGGGCCGGTGGAGAACTGCCCGCCCATGGCGGCCACGAAGATGCGGCTGGAGTTCGTCGGATCCACGGTGACCCGGGCGATGCGACGGGCCTGGGCCAGGCCGAGGTGCTCCCAGGTCGTCCCTCCGTCCCGGGTGCGGAAGAGGCCGGCGCCGTCGTAGGTGTCGACGGCCCCGTTGGCCTCGCCGGTGCCGACGTACAGGGTGGCCGGGTCGTTGGGGTCCAGGCAGAGCGCGCCGATCGAGTAGGCGGCGCCGATGTCGAAGACCGGGGACCAGTTGACGCCGGCGTTCACCGATTTGAATACGCCGCCGTTGGCCGCGCCGAGGTAGACCGTGTTGCCTCCCGGGACGACCGCCAGGGCGGTGACGCGCCCGCCGATGTTGAACGGTCCGACCTGCTGCCAGACCGCACCCGCGTCCTGTGTGCCGAAGGCCCGTGCCGCCCGCTCGACGCGCGCCTGCTCGAGCGCGGCGTGGTAGGCGGCGTTGTCGATGCTCCCGGCAGGGAACGCCCGCTGCATGCCGAACCAGTCGCTGGGGTAGGGACCGGGCCGTTTCTTGTAGCCCTCGAAGCGGGGCGGGCGTGGCACGAGGAGGAAGACGAGGGCGGCGGCGGCGGCGGCGGCGAGCAGGAAGGCGAGTAGGCGGCGCACCGGCATCGGCTGGGACCGCTGGGCAGCGGCCATACTGGACCTCCCGTGGAGGGATTCGCGATCAGGGGTAGGACTCTCGCGCACTACCCGATTGTAGAGGGAGGACCCGGCGACAACCAGTTCCCAGCGGGGCTGCCGGCCGGCCGCCGGTGCCCTCCAGACAGGCGAGGACGCGCTCCTCGCCGAACATCTCCCCATCCGGGCCGGCGGCCTCCGTCACGCCGTCGCTGAACAGCACCAGCGCGTCCCCGGGCGAGAGTCGCACCGACACGTCCTCGTAGACCGCCTCCTCGAAGATGCCCAGCAGCAACCCGCCGCCCTGGAGCCACTCCGAGCGGCCGCCGCCACGCAGCAGCAACGGCGGATCATGCCCGGCGTTGCAGGCGTAGAGGTTGCCGTCGGGCGTCAGGAGCCCATGGAAGACCGTGGCGAACTTGGAGTGCCCGGCCCGTCGCACGAGGGCCCGGTTGACCCGCCGGATGGCGTCGGCGGGATGCTCCTCCGATTCGGCCACCGACGTGAACATCCCTTGGATGGCCGCTGCCAGCAGGGCAGAGGCGGGTCCCTTCCCCGAGACATCCCCGAGGACGAAGGCGAGCCTTCCGCCGGGCGACTCGAAGTAGTCGAGGAAGTCTCCGCTGATGGAACGGCTAGGCAGCGCCGCCCCCGCCACGTCGAACAGCGGCGGCAGCCGGCGGCTCGTCGGCATGAGCGCCTGCTGGATGGCCAGCGCCGTGCGGATGTCGTGCTCGAGGCGCGTCATGTACTGCTCCTCGGAGCGCACTCGCGCGATGAAGGCTCCGTGGAAGCGAAAAGCGAAGGCGATGCCGGTGAACAGGGCGCAGAACAGCACGGAGAACATGAAGAACGCCACGATGCTGTGGGCGCTGCCGAGAAACCCCGGCAGGACGAGCCAGTTCACGATCACCCCCGCCAGCACCGCGCCCAGCATGGCCGCGGCGACGTAGCTCGCGACCTCGCGAAGGGTGTCGCTCCTGCGCCCGGGCCGGCCGGCGCGGAACAGGAAGCCGAAGAAGACCGCAAAGGGAACCGCGACCCAGAAGGGGGAGAGGGCCCGGCGCAGGAGGGCTCTGGGGCCGCTTCTCCGCCTCGGCGTCGGAGGTATGGGAATCTATTTCATTCTGGCGATGGTAGAGACCCCGCCCGACGAGCGAAAGCCGGAAAGGGCGGCCCGCCAGGGAAGAGCGGGCCCGCCCCCCCCCCGGGGGGATGGGCAGAGTCAGCCCAGGCGCTCTGGAGAGACCTGCCGTCAGCGCCCTCGCCCAGTCCCTACCCCGCAACTTTGGATTGACCTAGGGCCGCTCTCTGATTAGGTTTATTGAGATTCGGGGTCGAATCGCGCGACTTACGGTGGGTGGCGCGGTTCCTCCTCCGAGGCCGGTTCCCGGCGCCCTCGGCGCCGGCGCTCCGGCAGAGGTCCGACCCCGTGCCCCCGCCTCGAGGTGGCCGGCGTCGTCCGTGCCAGGAACAGCCGCCTCCCGTCCTTCACCGTGGTCGCAGAGGTGTCTCCGGGTGTTTCGCCCGGGGCGCCGCGCCATTGCGCCCGCGGCCGGACCGCCGCGAACGCAAACGGAACTCTCCGGGAAGCCCTGGGCTTCCCGGTCGAGGAGGCACTCGGTGTTCCTGCAAAAGCTGGACGTGCACGGCTTCAAGTCCTTCCTGGACCGGACCGAGATCCGCTTCGGCCCCGGTATCACCTGCATCGTCGGGCCCAACGGCTGCGGCAAGACGAACCTTACCGACGCCATCCGCTGGGTCCTCGGCGAGCAGAGCGCCAAGCAGCTGCGCGGCGAGACCATGGAGGACGTGATCTTCGGCGGCAGCGTCAAGCGCAAGCCGGTCGGCATGGCCGAGGTGTCGCTGCTGCTGTCGAACGCCCGTGGCACCCTGCCCACCGAGTACTCCGAAGTGCAGATCGGCCGGCGCGTCTACCGCTCCGGCGCCTCCGAGTACTTCCTCAACAAGACGCCCGTGCGGCTGCGCGACGTGCGCGAGCTCTTCTACGGCACCGGCATGGGCAGCCACGCGTACTCGGTGATCGAGCGCGCCATGGTGGACCACGTGCTCTCCGACGCCTCCGGCCACCGCCGCTTCCTCTTCGAGGAGGCCTCGGGGATCACCAAGTACAAGCAGCGCAAGCGCGAGGCCCTCTCCAAGCTCGAGGCCACCGAGACCGACGTGTTGCGCGTGCAGGACATCATCTTCGAGCTCGACCGCGAGCTGGGCTCGCTGTCGCGCCAGGTGGCCAGGACCCGGCGCGCCGAGCGGCTGCGCAGCGGCATCCGCGACCTTGACCTGCGGCTCTCGTGCGAGAAGCACCAGGAGCGCTTCGCGCGCGAGCGCCATCTGGCCGAGCAGCAGCAGGAGGAGGCGGTGCGCCGCGAAGCGTCAGCCGCCGAGCTGGCGCGGCGCGAGGCCGAGGCGGTCACGCAGAAGACGGCGCTGCTCGACCTCGAGCGCGAGCTCTCCGAGGCGCGCCAGGCGCTGGCCGACGCCGAGACGGAGCGGGCCAGGGCCGAGCACGAGGCGGCGGTCCTGGGCGAGCGCGCCGAGGGGCTCGGGCGGCAGCTGGGCGAGCTGGGCGAGGACCGCACGCGGCTGGAGACGCGCCTGGCCGACCTGGCGGCGCGCGAGCACGAGCTGCGCGCGCAGCTGGCGGCCCTGGCCGAGGAGGTGGCCCACGCGGCGGCCGAATCGGCGCGCCAGGAGCGCGTCGTCGCCGAGCTGGAGGACACGATCAAGGCGCGCCGCGAGGTGGCCACGCAGAACAAGCAGCTGACCCTGGGCCTCCTGCAGGACGAGGCCGGGCGGCGCGCCGAGTGCGAGGGAGCGCGGGCGCGGCTCTCCGCTCTGGCCGAGCGCCGGCGGGCCGCCGAAGAGCATCTGGCCGCGCTGGCCGAGCGTCTGCGGGCTCTCGAGGCGGACGAGGCCGCGGCGCGGTCCGAGGAGGCTGCGCTGGCCGCCGAGGCGCAGGCCGTCGTGGCTCGCGTGGGCGAGACGCAGGCGGCCCTGGCGGCGGCCGAGGAGCAGCTGGCGGCGGCGGGCCAGGAGGAAGCCGACCGGCGCGAGGCGCTGACCGGCGCGCGCGTGCGCATCGAGGCCCTCGAGGACATCAAGTCGCAGATGGAAGGCCTCGAGGAGGGCGTCAAGGCGCTGCTCGCCGAAGGCTCGCGGCTGGGCGTGCGCGGCGTGGTCGCCGACCTTCTGGTCGTCGAGCCCGGATACCTCGACGCGGTGGAAGCCCTGCTCGGCCCGGTGCTGGGTGCGGCCGTCGTCGACTCCGAGGCCGACGCGGAGCGCGCCCTCGAGCTGGTCGGGGGGCGGCCCACCGGCCGCGCCTCGGTGGCCGTGCTCGAGCGCGGGCGCGGGCCGCAGTCGCTGCGCTCGCCGCATCCGGGCGAGGCCGGTGTGGTGGGCTGGGTGCGCGAGGGCGTGCGCGCGCTGGACAGCCACGACGGGCTCATCGAGGTCGTGCTCGGCGACGCCGTGCTGGTGGAGGCCGCGGCCGACGCGGAGCGGCTGTCGAAGGCCTACCCCGGCGTGGCGTTCGTGAGCCGGGGCGGCGTGGTATGGGAGGGCGGCATGGCCGCCGGCGGGCGGCCGACCGACGCCGACCGCGGGCTCTTGCGCCGCGAACACGAGCTGCGCGAGCTGCGGGGGGAGCGCGAGCGGCTGGAGGCCGTCTTCGCCGCCACCGGCGAGGAGAAGCTGAGGGTGCTGCGCCAGCGCGACGAGACGGCCAAGAGTCTGGCCGCGGCCGAGGAGCGCGCCGGGCAGCTGGCGCAGGGGCTACGCGCCGTCGAGGCGCGGCTCCAGGGCTTGGCGCGCGAGCTGGGGGCGGTGCGCGAGGAGCACGGAGCGCGCTCCGCCGAGACTTCGGGGCTGGCGGCCCAGGAGCAGGCGTCGGGCGAGGCGGTGCAGGTGCTCGAGGCCGAGCTGGCCAAGCAGAGCGCCGAGTCCTCGACGGCCAGCGAGCGCCTGGCCGGGCTGGAGATCGAGCTGGAATCGCTCGAGCGCCAGCGCGAGGAGCAGCTGGCGCGGGCACAGCAGGCGCGGCAGGCCTGGTTCGAGGTGAACGCCCGCCACTCGGCGGCCACCGCCGACCTGGCGCGGGTCGAGACCGAGCACGCCGAGCTGAGCGAGGGGCTGCGCGCCCGGGCCCGCGAGATCGAGCAGGCCGGGGAGCGGCGCGGCCAGGCGCTCACCGAGCGCGAGGGTCTGGCGGAGACCCTGGCGGTGCAGCGCGAGCGCGAGGCGACGCGGCGCCGTCGCGCGGAGGTCGCCGCGGCCCGCACGCGCGAAGCCCGCGAGCGGCTGGAGGCCGAGGACTACGCCCTCGGCGAGCTGCGCCGCGAGCAGATGGAGCTGGCCGAGCTGGTGCACCACCTCGAGGTGGAGAAGTTGACGGTGCGCGGCGAGCTGGAGAAGACGCTCGAGCGCCTGCGGGTCGAGTACGAGGTGGACCTCGAGAAGCTCGAGCTGCCGCCCTTGCCCGAGGGCGAGACCTGGGACCCGGCGGCGGCCGAGGCGCGCCTCGAGAGCCTGCGCGGGCGCTACCGCGAGCTGGGACCGGTGAACCTGCTGGCGCTGGAGGAGTTCACGAAGAAGAAGGAGCGCCACACCTTCCTCACCAGCCAGCGCGACGACCTGATGCAGGCCAAGGCCCAGCTGCTCGAGGCCATCGAGAAGATCAACAGCACCGCCTCGCAGCTGT
>CAYLSO010000211.1:0-21332 GCA_964386525.1 uncultured bacterium | reverse complement strand
CTTCGTGCGGCGCCGCCCGGAAGCGTGGACGCGGCCGCTGGCCGAGGCGCTGTACACCGCCCTGGTCACCGACACCGGCTCGTTCCGCTTCTCCAACACCGACCCGGCGGCGCACGCCATGGCGGCGCACCTGCTCGAGCTGGGCGTGCGGCCCGAGCCGCTGGTGGCCGTCATCTATCAGCACCGCCATCCCGACCGGCTGCGCTTCATCGGCGAGGTGCTGCGCGGCCTGTCGCTGACCCCCGACGGCGGCATCGCCTGGCTCACCATCGAGCGCGAGACCATGCGGCGCTTCCGGGTCGACGGCGGCGACACCGAGGGGCTCGTGGACTTCCCGCGCACCGTGCCCGGCGTCGAGGCGGTGGCCCTGTTCACCGAGACGGCGCAGGGCGGTGTGAAGGTCTCGTTCCGCTCGTCGGGGTCCGTGGACGTGGACGCGGTGGCGCGAAGCTTCGGCGGCGGCGGGCACCGCGCGGCGGCGGGCGCGACCGTGGCGGGTCCGCTGGAGAGCGCGCGCCAGCGCGTGCTGGCGCGGCTGGGCGAGGAAGTGGCGCGGGCGAGGGCGGCGGCGGCGGAGGCGAGCCGCGGATGAGCGGCCGGACGGGGGGCGCGGCGGACGGCCTCTGCGCCGTGCACCTGGAGGGCGTGGTGGCGCGGTACGGCGGGCGCAAGGCGGTGGGCCCGGTGAGCGCGGCGCTCGAGGGGCCGGGGCTCTTCTGGATCATCGGGCCCAACGGCTCGGGCAAGAGCACGCTGCTGCGCACCATCGCCGGGCTGAAGCGTCCCTCCGAGGGGCGCGTGCGCTGGACGGCCGGCGCGGCCGAGCTGCGCCGCGGCGACCTGCGCGCTCTCGGCGGCCTGGCCGCGCCGGAGATCCAGCTCTACGAGGACCTGTCGGTGCGCGAGAACCTGGAGTTCCTCGCCCGCCTGCGGGGCGTGGCGGATCCGGCCGGCGCGGCCGGGCGCGGCCTCGAGGAAGCGGGGCTGGCGGCGCGCGCACACGAGCGGCCGCACGCCTTCTCGTCGGGCCTGCGGCAGCGCATCCGGCTGACCGCCGCGTGGATCGCCGAGCCGCAACTGCTGATGCTCGACGAGCCGTCGTCGAACCTCGACGAGTCCGGGCGCGCCTGGCTGTGGGGCCGGGTGCGCGAGCGGGCGCGGCGCTCGCTGTGCGTGGTGGCCACCAACCACCTCGACGAGCTGGCGGCGGACGAGCCGCGGCTCGACCTGGGTGGGAAGCGGGTCTCGTGAGCGCCCCGGCGACCCGCGTCGCGGCGGTCGCGGCGGAGGAGGTCCGCGCGGCGCGGCGCGCCACGCTCTGGCGGGGGGCGCTGGCGGTGTGGGCCAAGGAGGTGCGGGCGGAGTGGCGGTCGCGCTACTCGGTCGGCTCCTCGATCGTCTTCGCGGCGGCCACCCTGGCGGTGTTGACGCTGGCGGTGGGCTACCAGGCGCGGCGGCCGGAGCTGGCGGCGCCGCTGCTGTGGACGGTGCTGCTCTTCTCGGCGACCGCGAGCCTCGGCCACGGCTTCGCGCGCGAGGTGGAGGGCGGCACCTGGGACCTGCTGCGCCAGGCGGCGGGGCCCGGCGAGGTGCTGCTCGGCAAGTGGCTGGCGGCGGCCACGCTGCTGGCGGCGATCGAAGCTGTGATCCTGGCGATGGGCGCGGTGCTGATCGGGCCGACGGTGAAGAACCCGCTGGGCTTCCTGGCGGTCCTGGGGCTCGGCTCGCTGTCGCTGGCAGCCGGGCTCCCGCTGGTGGGCGCGTTGCTGGCGCAGGCGCGCCGGCACGGCGGGCTGGTGGCGGTGATGGCGTTCCCGCTCCTGGTGCCCGGGTTGCTGGCCGCGGTCATGGGCACGCGCCAGGCGATGCAGGGCGGCTGGCCGGTGGGCGAGATGCGGATGCTGATCGCGTTCACCGGGCTCCTGGTGGTCGCCGGCTGGCGGCTGTTCGAGTTCATCTGGGACGAGTGAGGCGTGGGCGGCGCGCGGCGTCGGCGTCGGCGCACGGAGGAGGAGGCGGAGCGTGAGGTGGTGGCAGGCAGGGCTCTTTCTGTGGATGGCCGGGACGCTGGTGGCGGGGTTCCTCTACGCGCCCCTGGCCAGGAAGCTCGAGGAGCACACGCGCATCATCTACTTCCACATCCCGGCGGCCTGGGTGTCGGTGGTGGCCTTCGGCGTCTCGGCGCTGAGCGCGGCGATGTACCTGGCGCGCCGCCGCCCGATCGACGACCTGCGCTCGGCGGCCGCCGCCCGGCTGGGGCTGATCTTCTGCCTGCTGGCGACGGTCACCGGCATGCTGTTCGCGAAGGCGATGTGGGGCGAGTACTGGAACTGGGATCCGCGCCAGGTTTCGATCTTCTTCCTCATCCTGGTCTACGGCGCCTATCTCACCCTGCGCGCCGCGGTGGACGACCCCGAGCGGCGCGCCCGGCTGTCGGCCGTCTACGCCCTGCTGGCTTTCGTGACCGTGCCGTTCCTGATGTTCGTGCTGCCGCGGCTGTCGGATTTCACCCTGCACCCGGACCCCATCGTCAACCAGACCGGCAAGCTGGAGATGCATCCCCGCATGTTCGGCACCTTCCTGTCGGCCATGGGGGCGTTTACACTTCTGTTTCTCTGGATGTGGATGCTGGACGTCAAAGCGGAACGCCTGAACCTGGAGACCGCCGAACGGGAGCGGGCCGCGCGCGAGCTCCCGGAGGCGGAGGAGGTGGGCCTTGAGCGAGCTGCTCGGGCATAGCGTCGGCGACCGCATCGTCGCCGACTTGGTGGTGCTGGCCGTGGCGCTCGTCACCTGGGGGGCGCTGTTCGCGTACCTGGTCCGGCTGGACCGCAAGCTGAGGGGGACGGAGAAGAAATGATGCGGCAGGCGTGGAAATACGCGGTGAGCCTCGCGCTGATCGTCGGCCTAGTGTGGTTCGGGGTCACCTCCTTCAACAAGTCGCTGACCCCTTACAAGTCCTTCGCGGACGCGCGCAAGGAGGGCGGCTACGTGCAGGTGAACGGCACGCTCGCCGACCGGACGGCCGTGGTCACCGACGCGGACAACGGCCTGCTGTCGTTCCCGCTCAAGGACTCGCGCGGCGAGGTGATGGACGTCGTCTACAAAGGCGTGAAGCCGGCCAACTTCGAGCAGGCGACCAGCGTGGTGGCGCTCGGGGCCTACGAGAACGGCCGCTTCCAGGCCGACAAGCTGCTGGTGAAGTGCCCCTCCAAGTACCAGGCCGAGGGGGCCAAGACTTCCGGCGGGTTCACCGAAGCCTCGCAGGCGCCGCCGACGAAGGACAAGGGCCCAGGCATCTGATCCGGCCGCCGGAACACCATTCGGGCCGCCGCACCGTCGCACCTCGATCGAGGATTCGCAGGCCGCGCGAGGAGGCAATTCACACATGAATCCGGGCATCCTGGGCACGTGGCTGGCGTTCGCCGCCGCCATCGCGAGCGGGTCGTTGTACCTGGTCGCCGGCAGCGGGCGGGAGCGCTTCCGCCCGTGGGCGGACTGGGCCTTCCGCGCGCAGACGGCCGTGCTGCTGGGGCTCGTCGTGTGGCTGTGGCACCTGCTGACCACCCACCAGTTCCAGTACGGCTACGTCGCCGCCTACACGTCGCGCGATCTGAGTCCCGAGTATCTCGTCGCGGCCCTCTGGGGCGGGCAGCAGGGCACCTTCCTGCTGTGGGCCTCGTGGACGGCGCTCATCGGCTGCGTCCTCGGGTTGTCGCGCAACCGTCTGGCGCCGACGGCGATGTTCTTCCTCAACTGGGTCGCGAGTTCGCGCTGTGGCTCGGGATGCTCACCTTCCTGCTGATGGGCGCGCTCACCATGCTCGGCACCTCGGCCCCGCTGGTGACGCGCCTGTTCGGGCCTCCGGGCTCGGTGCAGACGTCGTACTACTCGGTGGTCAACGGCCTCCTCGGCATCCTGCTGGCGCTGCTGGCCGGGATCGCGCCGCTGGTGCGGTGGCGCTCCGACGCGGCGGGGCGCATCGCGCGCCTGCTGGTGCCGGCGCTCATCCTGGCATTGGCCGCGGTGACGGCGGGGGTGCTGGTGGGCGTGCGCGGCGCGCTGGCCCTGACGCTGCTGGGCGGCGCGGCGTTCGCGCTGGCGAGTAACGCGATCCTCGCCCTGCGCACGCTGCGCGAGGGGCCGGCCTTCGCCGCGGCCTACGTCTCGCATCTCGGCGTGGCCGTGTTCCTCATCGGGGTGATCGCGCTGGGCCAGTTCGGGCGGCAGATGCCGGTGGAGCTGCCCCTGGGGCAGCCGTGCTCGGTCTTCGGCTACCGGTTCGAGTACCGCGGGCTGCGCCCCGATCCCAACGGGCGCGCCCACGCCGTGATCGCGGTGCGCGGCCAGGGGCGCGATTTCGAGGCCCGCGCGCCGATCTGGTACTCGGAGTACAACCGCGCCGTCATGCGCGAGCCGCACGTCGAGCGGTTCTGGGACGGGGACCTCTACATCTCGCCGGTCGAGGTGCTGAGCGCCGAGCCGGCCGGCGCCGGGACGTCGCTCGGCAAGGGGGAGAGCCACGCCTTCGCCGACGCCAAGGTGACCTTCCGGGGTCTTGCCATCCGGCGCACGGCGGAGGAGATCCGGGTGACCGCCGACGTGGTGGTCGAGCGCGCCGGCGCTCGGCAGGCCGCGCAGCCCGCGGTCGTGGTGAACGCTGCCGGGAGCAATTCGCAGCCGGCGGCGGTGGGCGGGGGCGTGGCGGTCACCCTCATCGACGTGGATGCGGCGGGGCAGCGGGCCACCCTGGCGGTCAGCGGGCCGGGCAGCCCCGCCGTCCCGGAGGCCCTGGCGGTGGAGATCTCCACCAAGCCCCTGATCCTCTTGGTTTGGGTCGGCATGGGGATTACACTGATCGGCGCCCTGCTGGCCCTCCTGCGACGGACCCGCGGACCCGGGAGCCTGCCGGCCCCGGCCACGCTAGGAGAATCGACATGAGATCCTTTCGCAAGCTCTCTCGCTCGGCGCGGGCCGCCGTCTGCGCCGCCGGGCTTGCCGTCCTCGTCGTGGCCGCGGCCGCGACCCCGCTGGCGGTGATCGTGCCGACCAGAGTCACGGAGGGGGCGAATTCGCAAGGCGATGCCGACCCCGCCTGGGCTCCCGGGGGCACCCGCATCGCCTACGACAGCCGCGACATCGACCCCTACTACCCGAGGATCTTCTACAAGGACATCCCCGGCGGAACGGAGACCCAGCTGACCGGCAGCGGCGAGCCGACTCCGGACTACGAGCACCCGGCCTACTCGCCGAGCGGCAGCCAGATCGCCTACACCAAGAAGGACGGCACCTGGTACCACCTCTACGTGCGGCCGGCCGCGGGCGGGGCGGAGACCGCCGTCACCAGCGGCACGGCCGGGCCCAACGCCGGCTTCGGTGTCTTCGGGGATCTCTACCCCGCCTGGTCGCCGGACGGGCAGTGGCTCGCCTTCGGCTCCTCGCGCGGCGATCTCCAGTTCGGGCTCTTCGACATCTGGGTGGTGCGCTCCGACGGCAGCAGCCTCCCCAAGCGGGCCACCGCGCAAGCCGCGCCCGACACCGGCTGGCCGACCTGGTCGGCCGACGGCAACCGCATCGCCTTCTCCCAGAACAACGAGGTCTGGCAGGTGGCCCGCGCGGGCGGCAATTCCTGGGGGACCCCGAGCCGGTTGTGGGACGGAGGCAACCATCCGGCCTTCTCGCCGAGCGGGCGCCACATCGCCTACGACAGCGGCGGCGACATCCTGCTGCGCGAGTATCCAAGCGGCCCGCCGATCCCGATCACCAGCGGCTCCGACGAGGACCTCGGGCCGAGCTGGTCGCCGGACGGCAAGTCGCTCGCCTTCTCCTCGAACCGCGGCGACGGCAACCGCGCCATCTGGGTGGCCAGCGGGGTCGATGCCGTGCCCACCGTGCCGGCGACGCTGGCGCGCGTGAAGGCCCTCTACCGCTAGCGAAAGGACTCCCACGGATGACCTCGGCCCGGCCGCAGGCGCAGCCCGCAGTGGGGCAGACGGCGCCTGACTTCTCCCTGCCCTCCACCTGCGGAACCCCGATGACCCTGTCCTCGTGGCGGGGGCGCAAGAACGTGCTGCTCGCCTTCTTCCCGCTCGCCTTCACCTCCGTTTGCTCGCGTGAGATGTGCGAGTTCTACGAGGACATCGACCAGTTCGCGGCCGCCGAGACGGAGGTCTTCGGCATCTCCGTGGACTCGTCGCCCACGCATCGCGAGTTCCAGTTCAAGAACGGGATCCGCACGGAGATGCTCTCCGACTTCAAGCGCGAGGTGAGCCGGCGGTACGGGGTCCTCGACGAGGAGAACTTCTTCTCCCACCGGTCCTACTTCCTGATCGACAAGGCGGGGGTGCTGCGCTGGATGCACGTGGAGGCCGACGACGGACAGATGCGCGAGGTCAGGGACATCCTGGAGCAGATCCGCAAGCTCGCGTGAGACGCCCGCGCCGGGCGCCGCCGCGCGGAGCGCGGGGCGGCCGGCTGCGGCGCGCGGTCCCGCCCTCGCCCATGATCCCTGAGGAATGCCCGTGATCCCCCTGGGCCCCGAGGACGAGCGGGCGGCGCGTGCTCTGCGCCGCACGGGGATCCACCATGGCCTCCCGGCGACCGCGCTCGTGGCGGTGACCGGCCCGGACGCGGCCCGCTACCTGCAGGCGATGACCACGCAGGACCTCGCCACGCTCCCCCCGGGCGGGGTGGCCTACGCCGCGCTGGCCGACGACCGCGGGCACTACCTGGCGGACTTCTGGGTTTGGCGCCCGGGCGGCGAGTGGGTCCTGGAGGTCGCGGCGGGGCTGGCGACGGGCCTGGCCCGGCGCCTGGCGCTCTTCGCCGTCTCCGACGATGTCGAGATCGAGGTGGACGAGGCCGTGGCTCTCTTCCACGCGGAGGGGCCGCGGGCCGTGGCGGTGGCGGAGGAACTCGCGGGGGCGGGGCCCACCGGCGGCGCGGGGGTGGCGGAGTTCGCGGCCGGCGGCACGGCCGGCTGCGTGGCGCGACGCTCGCGCTACGGCGAGGCGGGCTTCACCTTCGCCGTGCCCGTGGGGGAGAGCGAGAGGTTCGCGGCCGCGCTGGGGGCCGAGGCGGGCCGGGCCGGCCTGGTCGCGGCGGGTGAAGCGGCCCGCGCCACGCTGCGCCTGGAGGCGGGGCGGCCGCTCGGCGGAGTGGACATGACGGAGAGCGATCTGCTGCAGGAAGCCGGTCTGGCGGGGGCCATCTCGCTCGCGAAAGGCTGTTTTCCCGGCCAGGAGATCCTGCAGCGCGTGGCACGAAAGGGAGCGCTGAAGCGCCGCCTGGGCGGGCTCGTCCTCGATCGCGCCGCCGCCGGTGCGATGGCCGGGGGTGATCCCGTGGAGGGGCCCGGGGGCGAGCCGCTCGGCGCGGTCACGAGTTCGGCCGACTCGCCGGCGCTGGGGGCGGCCCTGGCCCTGGCCTGGCTGGTGGCCGGCGGCTGGGCGGGCGGCGCTCCGGTGCGCGTGCGGACGGGCGCGGGGCTGTTCGCCGGCCGCGTGTCCGGGTTACCTTTCGTCGGCGGCGCGGCGGGCCCCCTGGCCGAGACGCCGTCGTACCCGGAGAGGACGCCCACACGACGATGACCAGCGAACGCCACGCCCCATCGCGCAGCCAGAACGGGCGCGCCAAAGGCTTCCTGCTCAAGGACCGCTTCATCCCGCGGCCGGAGCGCGTCTTCACCAACCGCAATATGCGGCTGTCGAGCGTGCACGCCATCGGCTTCGACCTCGACCACACGCTGGCGCACTACGACGCCCTGGCGGTCGAGCGCCTGGCCTTCGAGGTCACCAAGAAGAAGCTGGTGGAGAAGCGGGGCTACCCCGAGGAGACGCTGCGCTTGCGCTACGACCCGGACTTCGTGGTGCGGGGGCTCCTGGTGGACAAGAAGCGGGGCAACATCCTCAAGCTCGACACCTTCAAGTACGTGACGCGCACCTACCATGGGCGCCGCCGCCTGCCGGGCGACGAGCGCCGCAAGGTGTACCGGGTGCGGCAGCCGCGCCCGGCGGTCGAGAACTTCGCCTCGGTGGACACGCTCTTCCACCTGCCTGAGGTGTACCTCTTCCTGGCGCTCGTGGAGCTCCTGGAGGCGCGGCAGGGCGCCGGCCCGGTGGACTTCAGCCGCCTCTACCTCGACGTGCGCGAGCTGATCGACGAGGCGCACGCCGACGGCAGCATCAAGCGCGTCATCGTCGCCGACCCGGCCGGCTTCATCCGCCGCGACGCCAAGCTGGGGCTGACGCTCGACGAGTTCCGGCGCAGCGGCAAGAAGCTCTTCCTGCTCACCAACTCCGAGTACTACTACTCGGACGCCCTGCTCCGGCACCTGCTGGAGCGGCGCAGCGGCGACCGCCCCTGGCAGTCGTACTTCGACCTGCTGGTCTTCGACTCGCGCAAGCCGGCCTTCTTCCTCAACTCCGACGATCCGGGCTTCGCGGCGCGGGAGCTGCCGGGGGCGGCCGGCGTGCCGTGCTTCAGCGGCGGCACCGCCGCTTTCCTCGAGGAGAGGATCGGCGCGGCGGGCGACCAGATCCTGTACTTCGGCGACCACACCTACGGCGACATCCTGCGGTCCAAGAAGAGCCTCGGCTGGCGCACGGCCATGATCGTGCCGGAGCTGGAGCGCGAGCTGGCGATCGCCCAGAAGCTGCCGCGCGAGTACGCGCAGCTGGAGCGGCTGCTCAACGCCCACGAGCAGGTGGAGCTGGCCAAGGCCGAGGTGGGGCGCAAGTGGCGGCGCATGCTCGAGGAGACCCATCGGGCCATCGTCTTCGAGCGGCATCCGGAGAAGGCCGGGGCCCGGGGGCCGGCGCTCGGCCCCACGGCGGCGGGCGGCGCCGGACGGCCGGCCGGCGATCCGCCGGGGACCGGGGGGCGCGCGCGGGGGCGGACGCGGCAGGTGCAGGATCTGGCCGACTCGATGGCCGACCTGGACCACCGCGCCGCGTCGCTGGCGGGAGAAGTCAAGGCTTGCCGCCGGCGCATCGAAGAGAAGTACAACCTGTACTGGGGATCGGTCTTCCGGGAGGGCAACGAAGGCACGCGCTTCGGCCAGCAGATCCGCGACTTCGCCTGCCTTTACACGAGCCGCGTGTCGAACTTCCTGCACTACCCGACGTCCTACTACTTCCAGTCGCCCCTGAGCCTCATGCCGCACGACCTGTAGCGCGGGCCGGGGGCGGGGAGAAAGGGCGCTGCCATGCCGGAGCGGCCGTCGCTGGTGGGCCCCGCCCCGCCGCCGGCCGTGGTAACGTAGCGGCCGGGAGCCGAGCCATGACCGACCGCGACCACTTCACCAACCCCGACGCCACCGCCGACGTGTACGAGTGGCTGGCCAGCGCGCGGCGCGAGCGGGTGGCGGCGGTGCTGGCCACCGTGGTGGAGGTGACCGGCTCGGCGCCGCAGGTGCCGGGAGCGAAGTTGCTGCTGCTGGCCGACGGGCGCGCCGCCGGCACGGTGGGCGGAGGGGCCTTCGAGCGGCGCGTGCTGGAAGAGGCGCAGTCGCTGGCCGGGGCGGACGGGACGGCGTCGCGGCTCGTGACCCTCAATCTGACGCGCGATCTCGGCATGTGCTGCGGCGGGGAGATGCGAGTGTTCCTGGAGCGGGTGCTGGGGCCCGAGCGGCTGGTGGTCTTCGGGGCGGGACACATCGGGCGCGCCTTGTGCGAGGCCGCCGCCGCGGTGGGCTTCGAGGTCACCGTGGTGGACGAGCGCGAGGCCTGGGCTACGGCCGGGCGCTTCCCGGCGGCCCTCCGGGTGCTCTGCGAGGAGCCGGAGGCGGCGCTGCCTCAGCTCGGCATCGACGCGGCCACCTACTGCGTGGTGGCCACCCACTCGCATCCGCTCGACCAGGCCATCGTCACCGCGCTGCTGGCCACGCCGGCGCGCTTGGTGGGCATGGTCGGCAGCCGCACCAAGCGCGCCAAGTTCCTCATGCGCCTGCGGGCCCGGGGGATGGCGGAGGAGACGCTGGCGAGGCTGCGCACGCCGCTCGGCCTGGAGATCGGCGCGGTGACGCCGGAGGAGATCGCGGTCAGCATCCTGGCCGAGCTCGTGGGTGTGCGCCGCGGGGCGGTAGGCGGCGAAGCGGATGGCGGTGGGCGCGGCGGACTGTGGCGCGTGCGGCGGCGTGGCGCGGCCACGGAAGCAGCCGCGCAGGAGGAGGGGGGATGAGCCTCGCGGCAGTGGTCCTGGCGGCCGGCGAGTCCACCCGCATGGGCCGGCCGAAGCCGTTGCTGGAGTTCGCCGGCGAGACCTTCCTGGAGCGCACCGTGCGCACCCTGGGGCAGCTCGACGGCCTCGACGCGCGGTTCGTCGTGCTCGGGCACGAGGCGGCCAAGATCCGCCGCGCCGTGGACTTCGACGACGCCGTGGCGCTGACGCACCGCGGCTACCGGCAGGGGATGCTCTCGTCGCTCAAAGCGGGGGCCAAGGCGGCGCTCAAGGAGCTGCCCGACCTCGAAGCCCTCATGGTCTGCCTGGTGGACCAGCCGCTGGTGCAGGCCGAGACCTACGCGGCGCTGCTCAACGCCTTCCAGCCGGACAAGGACGACGTGGTGATTGCCGCGTACTCGGGCGAGCACGGCCATCCGGTCGTGCTGGCGCGGCCGTTCGTCGAGCGGCTGGTGGCCGACGCGCGCAGCCGCAGCCTGGCCGAGTTCATCGAGGCGCACGCGGCACGCCGGCGCTTCGTGGATTGCGACGACCCCGCCGTGGTCCAGAACGTCAACACGCCTGCGGCCTACGAGGCCCTCACGCAGCCCGAGGAGAGCCGGTGAGCCGCGGGGCGCCGAGCCGGCCGCCGCGGCCGGCGTCCCGCATCCTCGACATCTCGCCGGTCATCGGCCCGGGCGTGGCCGTGTGGCCGGGGGACTCGCCGCTGGTCTGGGAGTGGGTCTCGCAGCGGGCCCGGGGCGAGAGCGTGAACTTGGGGCGCGTGACGCTCTCGCCGCACACGGGGGCGCACGTGGACGCGCCGCGGCACCTCGAGGACGGAGCCCCCGATGCCGCCGCCTTGCCGCTGGAGAGCTTCTGGGGGCCGGCGCGGGTCGTCGGCTGGGCGGCCGGCGTGCCGCTCGACCGCGCGGCGCTGGAAGCGCTGCCGTGGGACGGCGTGCGGCGCGCCCTCTTCCGCACCCGCCAGCCCGGCCGGCCGCTGGCCTACGCAGCGGGCTATCCGGCCTTCACGCCCGAAGGCGCCGCCTTCCTGGCCGCGCGTGGCGTGCAGCTGGTCGGCGTGGACACGCCGTCGGTGGATCCCTTCGAGAGCCCCGACCTGCCGGCCCACCGCGCATTCCTGGCGGCCGGCGTGGCCGTCCTGGAGTGCCTCGAGCTGGCGGCGGCGGCCCCGGGCGACTACGAGCTGGTGGCGCTGCCGCTGCGGATCGCCGGCGCCGACGCCACCCCCGTGCGAGCCGCCCTGCGCTCGCGCGACTGAGGCGCGGGCCGGCGCCGACCGAGCCCTTCACCCACCCCCGGCGACCCCTGGCGAAAAAAAGAACGGGGGGCCATCCCGGGCCCCCCGCGGCAACGCGGTCCACTCCGTCCTCGACGAGGAGCAGAGCTTCTCGCGCGCCTCGACGCGGAAGCTCCCTGCTGTGCTGAAGCAATCAAACCTGTCGCCGATAGGAACGCGAATCGAGGAGAGAGAACCGTAAGGAAGCATACGGCCTCGCCCCGCCGCACGCCAGCGAATTCCGCGCGACGCGCGCAGATTCTTTTCTGATCCGCATCATGGTTTCGTCTCAGTCAACCGCGCCGCGACGGCGGCGCAACGAGGCTTGGGCCAGGACCGTGCCAGATGCCGTGCCCCCGCGCCGCAGTGAGAAAAAGAGCGGGAGGCCGTCGCCGGCCCCCCGCTCTGGCATGCCTCTGCGCGCGCCTACTCGAGGATGAGGAGCTTCTCGCGGGCCGCGATGCCGCCGCCGCGGAACACGGCGAGGTACACGCCGCGCGCCAGGCGGCTGCCGTCATCGGCCGTGGCGTTCCACGCGACCGTGTGCGGGCCGGCGTCCACCATCTGGTCGAGCGGCCGGGCGATGAGGCGGCCGCGCGCGTCGTAGATCGAGAGTGACGCGATGCCGCGCGAGCCGGCCGTGAAGGAGAACACGGCGCTGCCGCGCAGCGGGTTGGGGGCCGGCCGCGCGAAGGCCCAGGCGAGGCTCTTGACCGGGACCTGCGCGACGTACGGGCCGAAGACGACCCGCTGGCCGTCCTCGTCCACGCCCGAGAGCTGATACTGATAGGTGAGGCCCGGCAGCACGTCCGCGTCGTCGAGCCCGTAGTGCTGGCCGCCGTCGAACGACTCCTGGCGGATGGCGGCGGTGACCGGCGAGTAGAACTCCTCGCCGAGGATCCGGCGCAGGGCGCGGAAATCGGTGACCGTCGAGCCCTCGCCGACCCTCCAGGCGAGGTGCACGACCCCGTCGGCGGCGTCGACCGTGACCGCCTCGAGCACCGCCGGGACCGGCTGCGAGATGTAGAGCTTGCCGAAGCCCCACTTGTTGTTCCAGACCGGGCCCGTGTAGGCGTCCACGAGGGCGTTGCTGGCCAGCAGCTGGCAGGCCTGGGAGGTGGTGATCGCGCCGCGGTTCTGCAGGAGCAGCGCGAAGGCGCCGGTGACGTGCGGGGCGGCCATCGACGTGCCCTGGTTCGCCACGTGCACGCCGTCGGGAACGACGAGCGCGGCGGCCGGGGCCGGGAGGGCCTGGGCGCTCCGGGCGGCGACGATGGCGCTGCCGGGGGCGGCGATGTCGGGCTTCTGACGGCCGTCGCGGGTCGGGCCCGGCGACGAGAACGGCGACAGGTTGCCCGGGTTGACCGCGCCGGTGAAGTTGTAGCTATTGCCGTCGATCGAGGTCCAGTAGCGCTTCGAGGTCCAGGAGGCGACGGTGCAGATGCTCAGGGCGTTGCCCGGCTCGCTGACCAGCTCGTCGTTCTGGGCGCCGCTGGTGAAGCGCGGGGTGCCGGGGACGTTCTCGTAGAAGCGCCAGAGGTCCACTTCGCCGGTCGCACCGAGGCTCACCGCGTACACGAAGATGTCCCAGTTGCCGGACGCGATGGCGGCGCCGTTGCTGCTCAGCTCGACGTAGATCTCGTAGTCGCCCGAGTTGGTCGGCGAGAGCCCGTTCTCCACGTAGGCGGTGCCCTGGCCGGCGACGGTCTGCACGAGGCTGGCGCCGCGGGCCACCGGGCCGAGCACGGTGCCGTTGGCCGTCACCAGGGACACCGCGATGTTGTCGAGCTGGTCGTAGTAGCCATCCACCGCGATGAACGTGCTGGCGGCACTCGAGGGGCTCGGCACGTTGAGGCGCGCGTAGCCGCCGGCCGGCGTGGCGAACACCTCGGCGTGGATGTTGGAGTTGTTCTCGTTGCCCGCCGACTTCGCCAGCACCTTGCCCGGCCCGGTGAGGGAGCTCAGAGCCTGCTCGAACGTGCTGGTGCCGTCGTGCGGACCGTAGTGGCTGCCGAGCGAGAGGTTGCACGCCGCCAGCTGTCCCTGGGCGGCGGCCGTCTGGAACACGTAGTTCACGCCGTCCACCACGCCGGCCGTGCTGAAGTCGGTCTTGACCATGACGATGTCCGCCAGCGGCGCCATGCCCACGTACTGGAAGGCGGGCTGCCCGTTGCCGGTGGCGCTGCCGTCGCCGGCGCCGATGCCGGCCACGTGGGTGCCGTGGGCGCTGGGGTCGGTCTCGCGGCAGAGGCCGGCGTCGATCTGCGCCGCCGTGCACTCGCTGCCGTAGCCGAAGCCGCCGGGGGCGGGGCCGAGGGCGTCGGTCTGGTCCCACAGGAACTTGATCCGGGTGAGGCCGGCCGGGTCCTTGAAGTCGGCGTGCGTCCAGTCGATGCCGGAGTCGACGTCGCCCCAGATGATGCCCTGGCCGTTGAGGCCGGCGAACGCGGGGCCGGCGCCGCGCAGGGAACTGACGCCGGTGGCGGGCACCGAGATCTCGAGCTCGGGCTCGGTGCGCGCGCAGCCCTGCACCTGGCGCACCCCGGGCAGCGCGAGCACGTCGGCGAGCGCGGTCTCGGGGATCCAGGCGGTCTTGATGTCGCCGAGGTCGGTGCGCACGTCCACGCCGAGGGCTTCAAGCTCGGCGGCCGTGACCGCGCCGCGAATGAAGACGTTGTAGCCGGTCACCAGTCCGTCGACCGCCGACGCGCGCGACTCGACGCTCACCGGCCCCTCGAAGTCACCGAGGAGGATAGCCGAACGGAGGATGGGATTGAGCTTGGGGTGGCTGGCGTCCACCTGGGCACCCGCGCTCGAGACGAGGAAGGCGGCGGCGAGCAGGACCAGCGTGCCCCACGCCACCGTGCGCGTTACCTCTGCAGGAATGCGAACATCGGTAGCCAGTTTCATCGGGTCCCTCCTGGCGGAGTGCCTACTGTGATGTTTGACGGACCTGGAAAAGGGAGAGTGAAGCGCTAGCATTATGTCACCGTCGCTCGCGGCGAGGCCAGCGCGAATTGCGCCCTGCGGGCCGGGCGCGCCGCGGGCGAGCGGGTCGGGTTCGCTATCACTCAACTCGCAGGCGGCTTCACCGGCGGCCGCCGACGGCCTCCAGAGCTCGATCGAGCCGCCGCAGACCGTCGTCGAGCTGCGCCTCGGTGAGCGTGAGGGGCGGCGTGAGCGAGACGGCCTGCCCGGCGCTGCCGCTGGTGAGGACGAGCAGGCCCTCCGCCTGGGCCGCGGCCATCACGGCCCGTGCGGTGGCGGGATCGGGCGCGCCGCCGGAGCGCGCGAAGGCGAGGGCGGCGAGCATCCCGCGCCCGCGCACCTCGGCGATTCGGGGGTGCGCACGGGCCAGGCGGTCGAGGCCGCGGCGCAGCTGGCGGCCGAGGCGGCCGGCGCGCGCGGTCAGGCGCTCGGCGGCGATCACGTCGAGGGCGGCCAGCGCGGCCGCGCACGAGACGGGGTGCGCGAGGAAGGTCGCGGCGTGCGCGGGCTCGGCGCCGGAGGCGGCGCGGCGCCACGGTGCGAGCACGGCGGCGCGCCCGAGCACGGCGGCCAGCGGCAGGCCGCCGGCCAGCGCCTTGCCGAGGCAGAGCAGATCGGGGACGACGCCGTCGTGCTCGCAAGCGAAGAGCCGCCCGGTGCGCCCCAGACCGGTGTAGATCTCGTCGGCGATGAGCAGCCAGCGGCGGCGCCGGGCCTCGAGGCGTACGGCGCGCAGGAAGCCCGGGGGCGGGACGATCACGCCGCCCCGGCCCTGGATGGGCTCGACGAGCACCGCCCCGATCCCGGGCCCGCGGCGATCGGCGCGGTCGGCGCGGGCGAACGCCTCGCCCACGCAGGCGAACCGGCACGCGGGGAAGGCGAGGCCCAGCGGGCAGCGCGCGCAGTCGGCATAGGGGCCCCAGACGGTGCGGCGGGGCAGAAGGCCGGCGAACGGGGCGCGGAACGCGGGCAAGCCGGTGAGCGAGAGGGCGCCCACGGACTCCCCGTGATAGCCGTTCTCGAAGGCCAGGACCCCGGGACGGCCGGTGGCGAGGTAGGCGCTCTTCCACGCCAGCTCGACGGCCTCGCTGCCGCTCTGCGCCCAGAGGACGTGGGCGCGCGGCCACGGCGCCAGCGCCGCCAGGCGGGCGGCCAGCCGGGCGCGTGGCTCGTGGGGGTGGACGTCACCGTAGCCGTGGGCGAGCCGGCGGACCTGGCGGGCCACGGCCGCCGTCACGCGGGGGTGGGCGTGACCGACCGCCGCCACGCCGAACCCGGTGACGAAGTCGAGGTAGCGGCGGCCGTCGGTGTCCCAGACCCAGGGCCCGCGCGCCCGGCTCCAGACCGGGGTGGCCGCGCGGGCCTCGCGGCCGGCCGGGCCGCTCCCGTACAGGACGGGCAGGAGGGAGGCCGGGGCCTCCGCGCCCACCAGCTGTCGCCATGCGTCGCGCGTGCGCTGCCTCATCCCCGTGTCCTCCCGGCCCCCGAGGGGGCCTCGAAGCCCGCCGGCGGCCGCGGCTTGGCCGGCTCGAGGGCGGCGTGCTAGACTCCGCTGCAACCCCATGGCGGCGCGCGTTCGCGGGCCGTTCCCGCCACCCCTGGAGAAGCCGATGGCACGTGTAGCCGCCCGCCGCCCGTCATCGCTGGCCGAGGCCGGCCTCGACCGCGAGGGGCTGCTGCGCGTCTACCGGACCATGCTCCTGTCGCGCCGTCTCGACGACCAGGAGATCAAGCTCAAGAAGCAGAACCAGGTCTTCTTCCAGATCTCGGGCGCGGGCCACGAGGCCATCCTGACGGCGGCCGGCATGACCCTGCGGCCCGGCTACGACTGGTTCTATCCCTATTACCGCGATCGCGCCCTTTGCCTGGCCCTGGGGATGACCCCGGCCGAGATGCTCTACTCCTCGGTGGGCGCCGAGGCCGACCCCGCCGGCGGAGGCCGGCAGATGCCGTCGCACTGGGGCCACCGCCGGCTCCACATCGTCTCGCAGTCGAGCCCCACCGGCACCCAGTGCCTGCAGGCCGTGGGCTGCGCCGACGCCGCAGTCTACTACAGCGGCGAGGAGAGTCAGGCCGAGCGCAACGGCCGGCACCACGACGACGAGGTCGTCTACGTCTCACTGGGCGAAGGCACCACGTCGCAGGGCGAGTTCTGGGAGGCGCTGACCACGGCCTGCGTGCGGCGCCTGCCGGTGCTCTTCCTGATCGAGGACAACGGCTACGCCATCTCGGTGCCGGTCGAGGTGCAGACCCCGGGCGGCAGCATCTACAAGGTCGTCAAGGACATGCCCGGGCTCACGGCCTGGACCGTGGACGGCTGCGATCCGGTGGCCTCGTTCGTGACCCTGCGCGCGGCCGTGGAGCACTGCCGCGCGCGGCGCGGCCCGGCGCTGGTGCACGCCACGGTCATCCGGCCCTACGCCCATTCGATGTCCGACGACCAGTCGCTCTACCGGTCGGAGGAGGAGCGGGCCGGAGAGCAGACGCGCGACCCGCTGCGCACCTATCCGGCCCGGCTCGTCCAGGAGGGGGTGGCCACCGCCGAGGAGCTCGCGGCCGTCGGGCAGGAGGTCGAGCGCGAGATCGCGGCGGCCGCCGAGGCGGCGCTGGCGGCGGCCAAGCCGGCGCGCTCGACGGCGGCGCGCTTCGTCTACTCGGAGGACGTGGACCCCACCTCCGACGCCTTCGCCACGCCGGCCGCTCCGGCCGGCGAGCCGACCACCATGGCCTCGCTCATCAACCACTGCCTGCGCGACGAGATGGCGCGCGAGCCGCGCATCGTCGTCTTCGGCGAAGATGTCGCCGACGTGACGCGCGAGGAGCACCTGGGCAAGGTGGCGGGCAAGGGCGGGGTCTTCAAGCTGACGCACGGGCTGCAGAAGGCCTACGGCAGCCGCCGCGTCTTCAACTCGCCGCTGGCCGAGGCGAACATCGTCGGGCGGGCCATCGGCATGGCGACGCGCGGCCTGAAGCCGGTGGTCGAGATCCAGTTCTTCGACTACATCTGGCCGGCCATGATGCAGATCCGCGACGAGCTGGCGATGCTGCGCTACCGCTCGAACAACGCCTGGTCGTGCCCGGTGGTGATCCGGGTGGCGTACGGCGGCTATCTGCAGGGCGGCGCGCCCTACCACTCGCAGTGCGGCGAGTCGATCTTCACGCACTGCCCGGGGCTGCGCGTCGTGATCCCGTCGACGGCCGACGACGCCAACGGACTGTTGCGCACCGCCATCCGCTGCGACGACCCGGTGCTCTTCCTCGAGCACAAGCACCTCTATCGCCAGCCCTACGCCAAGGCCGCCTATCCGGGTCCGGACTACATGGTGCCGTTCGGCCGGGCGCGGCTCGTGCGGCCGGGCACGCACCTGACGGTGATCACCTGGGGGGCGCTGGTGCAGCGCTCGGTCTACGCGGCCGTGGAGGCCGCGGAGGCGGGGATCGACGTCGAGATCCTGGATCTGCGCACCGTGGCCCCGGTGGACTGGGACGCCGTCTTCGAGAGCGTGGCCCGGACCGGCCGTGCCCTGGTGGCGCACGAGGACACGCTGACTTCCGGCTTCGGGGCGGAGATCGCCGCCCGGCTGGCCGAGGAGTGCTTCGAGGACCTCGACGCGCCGGTGCGCCGGGTGGCCGCGCTCGACTGTCCGGTGGCCTACTGCCCGCCGCTCGAGGAGGCCATCCTGCCGCAGAAGGACGATCTCCTGCAGGCCATGCGCGAGCTGGCTGCGTACTAGGGCGCGGCGGCCGGCAGCGCCGGCCGGCCGGGCGCCGCTCACACGCGGGATTCGGGGGGACGATGGACCAGACAGGGAACGCCAGCCGCGCCGCCATGCGGGCGCCGTCCGCGCTGCCGGCCATGCCGTACGCCGAGCGCCGCCGCCGCTTCGTCGAGCAGATCGGGAAAGCGGTGGCCGTGCTGCCGGCGCCCCCCGAGGCGCTGCGCAACGGCGACAACGAGTACCGCTTCCGCCAGGACAGCGACCTGCTCTACTTGACGGGCTTCGCCGAGCCGGAGTCGGTGGCGGTGCTCTTCCCGGGGGAGGCCGGGCCGCGCTTCGTGCTGTTCGTGCGGCCCCGCGACCCCGAGCGCGAGACCTGGGTGGGGCGGCGCGCCGGCGTCGAGGGGGCGGTCCGCGATTTCGGCGCGGCCGAGGCGTACCCGATCGGCGAGCTGGCCCAGCGGCTGCCGGCGCTGCTCGAGGGCTTCGACGTCCTCTACTACGGCCTCGGCCGCAATCCGGCGGTGGACCGCACCGTGCTCGACACCGTGCTGACGCTCAAGAAGACGCGGCCGCGCCGCGGCACCAGCCCGGTCGAGATCCGCGACCCGTCCCTGCCGCTGGGCGAGACGCGGCTGCTCAAGGAAGCTCCCGAGCTGACGCGCATGCGGCGCGCTTGCCAGATCAGCGCCGAGGCGCACGTCGAGAGCCTGCGCGCCGCACGCCCCGGCATGCGGGAGTTCGAGCTGGAGGCGATCCTCGACTACGCGTTCCGCGCCCGCGGCGCGAGCGGGGCCGGCTACGGCACCATCGTGGCCGGCGGCGCCAACGCCACCATCCTGCACTACGTCGAGAACTGCGACCCGCTGCGCGACGGCGACCTGCTCTTGGTCGACGCCGGCTGCGAGTTCGACGCCTACTGCGGCGACATCACGCGCACCTTCCCGGTGGGCGCCGCCTTCACGCGCGATCAGCGGGCCGTGTACGACGTCGTGCTCGCGGCCGAGCAGGCGGCGATCGCCGAAGTCGGCCCCGGCAAGCCCTTCGACGCCGCGCACAACCGCGCCGTCGAGATCCTGACGCAGGGCCTGATCGACCTCGGGGTGCTCAAGGGCCCGCTCGCCGACCGCATCGCCGACAACGGCTACAAGCCGTTCTACATGCACCGCACCAGCCACTGGCTCGGCCTCGACGTGCACGACGCCGGCCTGTACGTGGCCGGCGGCCAGGCGCGGGTCCTGGAGCCGGGCATGATCCTCACGATCGAGCCGGGGCTGTACTTCGGCGATTACTGCGGCGAGGTGGACCCGCGCTGGAGGGGGATCGGCATCCGCGTCGAGGACGACGTGCTGGTGACGGCGACCGGCTGCGAGAACCTGACCGCGGCCTGCCCGAAGGAGCCGGCGGAGCTGGAGGCGCTGCGCCGCGAGGCGCTGGCGAGGAGCGCCGTCTAGCGCGCGCCCTTCGCCACGGCGTCGTACGGCCCGGCCAGCACGCGCACGACGCGGCGGCTGCGCGTCTCGAGCACCACCAGCCCCAGGTCGCCGGCGCGCACCAGATCCCCGGTGCGCGCCACCCGCCCGAGGGTCTCCTGGATGAGGCCGCCGACCGTGACCGCATCCTCGGTGTCGATCTCCACGCCCAGGTGGCGCGCCAGATCGGCCACCGGCAGGCTTCCCGAGACCCGCACGCGCCCCTCGCCGGCGTCCTCCACCGGTGGGGCCTCGGTGTCGAACTCGTCCTGGATCTCGCCGGTCAGCTCCTCGAGCACGTCCTCGAGCGTGGCCAGGCCGGAGGTGCCGCCGTACTCGTCCACGACGACGGCCATGTGCTGGCGGCGGCTCTGGAACAGGCGGAGCAGCTGATCGGCGGTGGCCGTCTCCGGCACGAAGAGCGGCTCGCGCGCCAGGCGCACGAGGTCCTCGGAGGATCGCAGGGAGCCGGCGGCGGCGAACAGGTCGCGCACGTGCACGATGCCCACGACCTCGTCGAGATGGTCGCGGCACAGCGGGTAGCGCGTGTAGGCCTCGCGGCGCGCCGTCTCGAGGATCTCCGGCAGCGGGTGCAAGAGATCGAGATAGGCCACGTCGGCGCGCGGCACCATGATCTGGCGGACCCGGCGCGTGGGGAAGTCCAGCGCCTGCTCGACGAGCAGGCGGCGGCGCTCGCTCTGGGCGCCGCTGCCCAGGGATTCGGCGAGCAGGATGCGCAGCTCCTCCTCGCTGTGGGCGCGCTCCTCACTCGAGGCCACCGGCAGGCCGAGCAGGCGGAGCACGCCGTTGGCCATGCCGTTGAGCGCCCAGATGGCGGGGTAGAAGACGCCGAAGAACCAGTCGATGGGGCGGGCCACCACCAGGGTGGTGCGCTCGGCGAAGCGGATGGCCAGGGCCTTGGGAGCCTGTTCGCCGAGCACGATGTGCAGGACGGTGATGAGCAAGAAGGCCACGGCGACGCCGGCGGCATGCGAGCCGGCCGCGGCCCAGGGGCCCAGCATGGCGAACAACGGTGCGAAGAGATGCGCGAAGGCCGGCTCGCCGATCCAGCCCAGCCCGAGGCTGGCCAGGGTCACGCCGAGCTGGCAGGCCGAGAGGTAGGCGTCGAGGCGGGAGATGACCCGGGCCGCCACGGCGGCGGTGGCGTTGCCCTCCTCGGCCAGCTCGCGGATGCGCGTGGCGCGCACCTTGACGATCGCGAACTCGGTCGCGACGAAGAACCCGTTGAGGGCAACGAGCAGCAGGGCGAGCAGGATCACGGCGCGGACTCTATCACGGCCGGCCGCCGCAGAGGCGGCGGTGCAGGGCGCGGGCCGCGGCGTGGCCGCTCTGCGCCGCGCCCTCCAGGGTGGCGGGGAGCCCGGTGTCGGTCCAGTCGCCCGCCAGGACGAGCCCTGGGATCTCCGTGCGCGTGGCCGGCCGCGCCCGCGCGGCCTCGGGAGTCAGCGACGGCGCGGCGTGCGGCTCCTTGACGACGCGCGCGGCCGTCACGGCGCGCGCGCCGGCGGCGCCGGCGTGCGCGCCGAGCGCGGCGCGGGCGGCGGCAGCGATCTGCTCGGCGGTAAGCTCGAGCAGGGCGCGGGCCCCGGGGGCCACGAGGCTCACCTGGCGGCCGGGGCCGCCGGCGCCGCCCAGCGCGGTGCGGTCGAAGCACCACGCGAAGTCGCCGTC
>CAYLSO010000210.1:0-10518 GCA_964386525.1 uncultured bacterium | reverse complement strand
TGATGCGGTTGAACTCCATCAGGACCACGCGGATGGCCACGGCGCGCTCGGGCAGCTCCAGACCCAGCAGCTTCTCCACCGCCATGGCGTAGCCGACGTTGTTGTTGAACGCCGACACGTAGTTGAGGCGGTCGGTGAAGGCGATGATCTGCGTGAAGGTGTGCGCCTCGCACATCTTCTCGAAGCAGCGGTGCAGGTAGCCGACCTCGCTGCGCGTCTCCTCCATGATCTCGCCGTCGAGGCGGGCCTGGATGCGGAAGGCGCCGTGCGTGGTGGGGTGCGAGGGTCCGAGGTTGATGTAGACGCGCTCGACGTCTCCCTCCATGACGCTGTACGTCTGCCCCTCGGGCAGGTCGGGCGGCAGGCCGGGGAACGACGAGTAGGTGCGCGACAGCATGTGGCGCCGGTCGGTCGGGTAGTCCTTGCGCAGCGGGTGGCCGACGAACTCCTGATGGCAGAGGATGCGGCGCAGGTCGGGGTGGCCCGAGAAGCGGATGCCGTACATGTCGTAGGCCTCGCGCTCCGCCCAGTTGGCCGAGGCCCACAGCGGCGTCAGCGAGTCCACCACCGGGTCGGCGCCGTCGAGCGGCACGTGCAGCCGCACGCGCTTGCCCTTCATCGGCGCGTACAGGTGATAGACCGCGTGGAAGCGGTCGGCGTCGCCGCCCGGCAGGCCCGAGCGGTCGAGGCCGCAGACGTCCTGCAGCATCCAGTACTGCAGATCGGCGTGGTCGCGCAGCGCGCGCGCCACCTTGAGGAGATCCTCCTTGCGCAGGGTGAGCGACAGGTCGCCCCGCTCGTCGGCGACGGCGAGCAGCGCGTCCGGGAACTTCTCCCGCAGGACGCGCACCGTGGGGACCCCCGCCAGCCCCTCGGGCGGCTGGGCGTCGCCCCAGAAGCGGGACGGCCACCGGCCGCTCGGCGGCTCGGCGGCCGCCGGGCCGCGCGGCGCCGCACCGGCGGCGCGGGGGTCGGAAACGGCGGTTTGGCTCACGCGGCACCCTTTCGCTTCGCCAGATCCTCGGCGGTGATGACGGCCTGCGGCAGCTCGGCCGGCAGCCCCCGCGCGCGCAGCGCCTGCTCGCGCTGGATGCGCGTCTCGCCCTTCTGGATGGCGTCCTGCAGCCGCAGGATACCGTGCAGGAGGCCCTCGGGCGTCGGCGGGCAGCCGGGCACGTAGACGTCCACGGGGATGATCTCGTCGATGCCCTGCAGGACGTGGTAGGCGCGGTAGAAGCCCCCCGACGAGGCGCAAACGCCCATCGCGATCACCCACTTGGGCTCGGGCATCTGCGAGTAGATCGTCTTGAGGATCGGAGCCTGCTTGTCGACGACGGTCCCGGCCACGATCAGCAGGTCGGACTGGCGCGGCGAGAAGCGCACGACCTCGGCGCCGAAGCGCGAGATGTCGTAGTGCGACCCGGCCACGGCCATGAACTCGATGCCGCAGCAGGCGGTGGCGAACGGGAACGGGAAGAGCGAGTTCTTCCGGCACCAGTCCACGTAGTAGTTGAGCTGCGTGGTGAGGAAGCTGTTCCGGAACGGCTGCGCCTCCGGCGGCAGCTCGCTTCGGGGCCCCGGATCGGCGGCGTTCTCGAAACCCGGAGGCACCAGCGTGCCGGGCGGCGATCGCTTGTCCTTGAACTTCAGGAAGGCCATGCACTCCTCCCCGTCGGGCGCGCCGGGCGCGCCTTCCGGCCTTGTCCCGTCCCCAGAGCGGTCACGACTCGGGCTGCTCCAGCGGCCGGCGGGCGGTGAAGCCGCCGTCGAGCGAGTGCCAGAAGGTGACGTCCTGCTCTCCCGACCTCCAGCAGAGGAACACGAGGCGGTCGCCCCGCAACGAGTAGAAATCCACGAGCCCCTCGTCGAGATCCTTGACGAGGCAGCCGCGCGCCTGGATGCCCTCGACCTCGGCCTCGATCTCGCGGGCCAGGGCCTGCGCGCGGTCCTGCGCCGCGGCGCGCGAGCGCACGTCCGGGCTGCCCTCGCTGGCGCCGGAATCGGCGATGAGCCCGAGCACCTCGAGCTGGCGCCGGGCGGCGTCCAAGTCGCGCTTGGCGGCGCGGAGGCGCTTCACCTTGGCTTCGAGATAGGGAATGAGGGTGCTCGCCTGTTCGGGCGTGAAGAGCCTGAGCTCCATCCGGCGGACCGCCTCCTGAGCCAAACGAAGTGTCGGGGTCGGGATTCTTCGAATCGGCCGATTCGACGGCGACAGAATACCCACGGGGGAGCGGGTCCACAAGAGCGGCAGGAACCCGGCCGCCGGCCCGCTGCAAGCCTCGGCCGGCTCGGTCCCGGGTCCGCGCTTCGCGGCCGCCGCATCCTCTTCGATGCAGCGCCCCCGGGCCGCGCTGCGCGGCGTTCCAGGGCCCCGTCAGAGGCTCAGCCAGAACAGCTCGGGCCGCTCGATGAGCTCCTTGACGCGCACCAGGAACTGGACCGCCATGTGCCCGTCGATCCAGCGGTGGTCGAAGGTGAGGGCGAGGTTGGTCACCGGGCGCGCCTCGACCCGGCCGCCCGCCACGACCGGCCGCTCGGCGATCTTGTGCACGCCGAGGATGGCGACCTCCGGGTAGTTGATGATCGGCGTCGAGGCGAACGACCCGAAGAGCCCCGCGTTAGTGACGCTGAAGGTGCCGCCCTGCAGGTCGTCGACGGTCAGCCGATTGGCCTGGGCCCGCGCCGCGAGGTCGTTGACCGCGCGGGCGATCTCGATGAGCCCCTTGCCGCCGGCGTCCTTGACGTTGGGCACCACCAGCCCCTCGTCGCGCCCCACGGCGACGCCGATGTTGTAGTAGCGCTTGATCACGACCGCGTCGTCGCCCTGCCAGGTGGCGTTGAGCTTGGGGAAGTCGCCGAGCGCCAGCGCCGCGGCCTTGACGAAGAACGGCGTGTAGGTGAGGCGCACGCCATGCTGCCGGGCGATGGCGTCCTTGTAGGACTCGCGCAGGCGCACCAGCGCGCTGACGTCCACCTCCTCGAAGCTCGTGCAGTGCACGGCGGTGAACTTGCTCTTGGTCATGCGCTCGGCGATTACCTTGCGCAGTCCGGAGAGAACGACCGTTTCTTCGCGCGCGCCGGCCGGCGGGTGCGGAGCGCGCGCGGCCGGCAGGGCCGCGGGCAGCGCCCGGACCGCCGTCGGGGCCGGCGGCGCGGGGGCGGCCCGCCCCCCCGGGCGGCGCTCGACGTGGGCCAGCATGTCCTCGCGCGTGACGCGGCCGCCGCGGCCGGTGCCGCGCACCTGCGACAGATCGACGTCGTGCTCGCGGGCCAGGCGGCGCACGACCGGCGAGAGGAAGCCGGGGGCCTCGCCGGCGCCGGCGCGAAGCGAGGCGGGAGCCGGCGCGGGTGGGACGGGGGCCGGGGCTGCCGCGGCGGTCGCGGCCGGCGGGAGAGCCGACGCGCCACCGCCCGCCGATTCCCCGCCCGCCTCGCCGACCTTCACGATGACCGCGATCTCCACCCCCACCGGGACCGTCTCGCCTTCCGCCACGGTGATCCGCGCCAGCGTCCCCTCGGAGGGCGAGGGCACATCGACGGTGATCTTGTCGGTCATGATCTCGACCACCGGCTCGTCCCGGCGGACGGGGTCCCCCTCCTGCTTAAGCCACTTGGAGATGGTCCCTTCGGCGATGCTCTCGCCCAGCTGAGGCACGACGATGCTGACCGGCACGTTGTCCTCCCGCGGGTAGGGGAAAGGTCGGTTGCGGGCGAGTCTACTGGATGCGGATTCCGGGCGACAACCGGGACGGGCGCCGGCCGAGGACGGGGGCGGGCACGGCGCGCGCCTGCCCGGTACGGCCGCTAGACGGCCGGGATGCGCTCGCGGACGAGCGGCCCGGGGGCCACCGGGCCGTCCGCGATGCGATACGACTCGAGGACTGCGCGCACCGCGGCCTCGGCCGCGTCCCGGGCGTGGACCCGCGCCAGCGGCTCCCCCGCCGCGACGCGGTCGCCGGTCTTCTTGAGGAGCACCACGCCCACCGTCGGGTCGACGTCGTCCTCCTTGCGCAGGCGGCCGCCGCCCAGCCGCACGATCGTCTCGCCGATGTGGTAGGCATCGACGGCGACGACGTGGCCGCCCCGGAGGCTGGCCACGTCGATGACGCGCGGGGCGCGCGGCAGGCGGGCCGGATCGTCCACGGCGCGCGGGTCGCCGCCCTGCGCCTCGACCACCTCGCGGAACTTGCGCAGCGCCCGGCCGTCGGCCACGGCGGCGCGCGCCGCGGCCTCGCCGGCGGCCACCGAGGCCGCCACCCCCGCCAGCGCCAGCATCTCCCCGGCGAGGCGGAAGGTCAGCTCCTGCACGTCGGCCGGCCCGGCGCCGCGCAGCACCTCGATCGACTCGACGACCTCGAGCGCGTTGCCCGCCGCCGCGCCCAGCGGCTGATCCATGTCGGTGACCAGGGCGACACCCTCGTAGCCCAGCGCGCGCGTCACGTCGAGCAGGGCCTGCGCCAGCGCGCGGGCGCGCTCGGGCTCGCGCATGAAGGCGCCGCGGCCGGTCTTGACGTCGAAGACCACACGGCGCGTGCCCGAGGCGAACTTCTTCGACAGGATCGACGACACGATGAGCGGGATGCACTCGATGGTGCCGGTCACGTCGCGCAGGGCGTAGAGCCTGCCGTCGGTGGGCGCGAGATCCTCCGTCTGGCCGCCGAACGCCAGCCCGTGCTCGCGCACCTGGCGCTTGAACTCGTCGATGCCGAGCCGGGTGCGCAAGCCGGGGATGGACTCGAGCTTGTCGAGGGTGCCGCCGGTATGCCCGAGGCCGCGCCCCGAGAGCATGGGCACGCAGGCGCCGCAGGCGGCGACGATGGGCGCCAGGGGCAGCGAGATCTTGTCCCCCACCCCGCCGGTGGAGTGCTTGTCCACGGTGGGGCCGGGCAGGTCGGCGAACTCGATGACCGTGCCCGAGTGCAGCATGGCGCGGGTCAGCGCCATGGTCTCGTCGCGGTCCAGGCCGCGCAAGTAGACCGCCATCAGCCAGGCCGCCATCTGGTAGTCGGGGACCTCGCCGCGCGCGTAGGCGTCGGCCAGGGCCTGCACCTCCTGGGGAGTGTGCGTGCCCCCGTCGCGCTTGCGGCGGATGGCGGTGCGGGCGTCCACGCGGCTAGTAGGTCCCGGTGGCCGTCTCGCCGCGGACGATCTTGACCGAGGCGGAGGTCCCCAGGCGGGTGGCGCCGGCCGCGATCATGGCCTGCGCCTCCTCGCGGGTGCGGATGCCGCCGGCGGCCTTCACGCCCATCCCGGGGCCGACCACCTGGCGCATCAGGCGAACGTCCTCGACGGTGGCGCCGCCCGAGGCGAAGCCGGTGGAGGTCTTCACGAACTCGGCGCCGGCGGCCCGAGCCAGCGAGCAGCCGGCGATCTTCTCCTCGGTGGTCAGCAGCGCCATCTCCAGGATGACCTTGACGAGGGCGTCGGGGCCGGCGGCCTCGACCACGCCGGCGATGTCGCGCGCCACCAGGGCGGACTCGCGCGACTTGAGCGCGCCGATGTTGATCACCATGTCGATCTCGTGGGCCCCGTCCTGCACCGCGCGGCGGGTCTCGTAACCCTTGACCTCGGGCAGGTGGGCGCCGAGCGGGAAGCCGACCACCGTGCAGACCCGCACCGGCGTGCCGGCGAGCTCGCGCGCGCAGAGCGCCACGTAGGTGGGATTCACGCAGACGGACGCGAAGCAGTTCTCGGCCGCCTCCTTGCACAGGCGCAGGATCTGCTCGGTGGTCGCCTCGGGCTTGAGCAGCGTGTGGTCGATGCGCGAGCGCACGCCGTCGTCGGGCGGGCAGGCGAAACCCAGGCTCGAGGCGGCGCGGTGCGCGCCGGCGTCGAAGGCCGAGTTCAAGTGGTCGAGACAGTGGCGCGGGCAGGCACCCCAGGCGTCGCACTCGGGGCAGCCCGCCACGCGCCCCAGGTGCTGGGCGACCGCCGATTGCGTGCTGCCGGCCGGGGCGCGGCCCGACAGCTCCGCCATCAGGAGGTCGGTGATGCGGTCGATCAGCTGCTCGCGGTCCATGGCGACGCTCCGGGCGCTCGGCTCAGGAGCCGAACGTCGTCCGGCCCTCCTCGGCGGGCGGCGCGAAAGCGTGCGGCAAGAGCTCGCGCAGCGTCCGGGTCTCGTGGGCGCCAGAGCGGCCGGCCAAGTGCACGGGCAGGTCGGCGGCGAACTCGCGCAGGATCTGCCGGCAGGCGCCGCACGGCGGCGTCGGGCGGTCGGTGTCGGTGACCACCGCGATGGCCAGGAAGCGCCGCTCCCCGGCGGCCACGGCCGAGAAGACGGCCGTCCGCTCGGCGCACACCGACAACCCCAGCGAGGCGTTCTCCACGTTGGCGCCGCGGTAGATGCGGCCGGACTCCGCCAGCAGGGCCGCGCCCACCGGGAAGCGGGAGTACGGCGCGTGCGCGTGGGCCAGCGCGACGCGGGCTTCGGCCACGAGACTCTCGGGGCTCACCTGGCCGCCGGCTGCCGCATCCGGGCTCAACGTTTCCCTCCCGCGTCGGAGTCGATCTTCTCCAGGCGGGCCGCGGCGGCCAGCATGAGCCGCTGCACGCCGTCCTTGGAGAAGGCGATCTTGAGCGCCACGTCCGAGCCGCGCGGCGACACGTGCAGCACCAGCCCGTCGCCGAAGACGGGGTGGCGCACGCGGTCGCCCACCTTGAAGGTGCTGCCGTCGCCCATGTCCGGCCTCAGCTCCGCGCCAACGCGGCTTCGAACCCGTGGCGGTGCCGCTCGCCGACCAGCGTCAGGATCTTCCACGGCCGCTGTCCGCGCAGGTAGATGCGCGTCACCCGCTTGCCGATGGTGCACAGCACCTCGTAGCTCAGCGTCTCGCTCCAGGCGGCGACCTCCTCGACCGGCAGGTGCGCACCGCCCTGGGACCCGAAGAGCACGACCTCGTCGCCCACCTGGACGCCGTCGTGCTCGGTGAGGTCGATCATCGTCAGGTCCATGGTCACGCGCCCCACGACGGCGGCGCGCTTCCCGCCGACCAACATAGCACCGCGGTTCGAGCACAGCCAGGAGTAGCCGTGCCCGTAGCCCACCGGCACCACGCCGATGAGACTCGGCCGCTGCGTGACGAACTTGCGCCCGTAGGAGACGGAGCGGCCGGCCGGCAGGCGCCGCAGCTGCACGATGCGGCTCTTGAACTGCATCGCCGGCTTCAGGCCGAGGCCGTTGGCGTTGGGCGGGAAGTGGCCGTAGGCGGCCAGGCCCGGGCGCGCCAGGTCGGCGTGCGTCTCGGGGAAGCGCAGGAGCGCGGCGCTGTTGGCGGCGTGGGTGAGCGGCGGCCGGATGCCGATCGCCGCCAGCTCCGCGAGCAGCTCGCGGAAGCGCTCCATCTGGGCGCGCGTGAACTCGGGGTCGCGGGCGTCGGCGTCGGGGAAGTGCGTGTAGACGCTGCCCAGCCGCAGCCCCTCGAGCGCCGCGACCTCGCTCAGGAACGGGGCGGCCTCCTCCGGGTCGATGCCGGTGCGGCCCATGCCGGTGTCCACCTCGACGTGCACGCGCGTGGCGCGTCCGGCACGCAGGCTCTCGGCCGACAGATCGCGCGCGAACTCGAGGGACGGCAGCGTGGGCTCGAGGTGGTGGGCGACGGCCTCGGGGATCTCGGAGGTGAGCAGCGGCGACAGCACCCAGACGTTCTGGGTGACGCCGCCGACGCGCAACTGGATGCCCTCGTGCAGGGTGGCGACGCCGAAGTGGCGCACGCCGCGCGCCGCGGCCGAGCGCGCCACCTCGAGGGCGCCGTGGCCGTAGGCGTCGGCCTTGACGACGAGGAGCAGCTCGCGCTCCGCTCCGGCGCGGCCCTGGAGAGCGTCGAGATTGGCGTCAATCTGGTCGAGGTCGACCTCGACCCAGGTGGCGAGCGGCAAGAATCCTCCTCGTCTCGCGGCGCGAGCCGTCGGGGCGATCGCCCGCGTCACGAGCGTGGCGGAGCCGCGGGGGCAGGCTCTTCCTAGGCAGCGACTTCTAGCACAGCGGGTGGCGCGGGACAACGCCGGCGTGCGCGGCGCGCCGGTGCTTGCGTCCCCCGCTTGCCGCCCGGCCGCCCTGTGGCTACCGTACCGGCCATGGACCGCCCCCCGCACGACCCCGAGGGCGCCCCCGAGGCGCCCCCCGAACCCGACGCTCCCGGCTCGCCGGACGCCGCCGCGGGGTCCGCGAACCCCGCCGAGCCCCCGCCCGGCGCGCCGCCCACCGCCGAGGTCCCCCCCGCGCCGCCGGCGCGCGGCAGCGGCTTGCTCGCCCTCTGGGACCTCTGCCGGACCCTGCGCGCTCCCGGCGGCTGCCCCTGGGACCGCGAGCAGACCCCGGAGTCGCTCACCCCCTATGTGGTCGAGGAGACCTACGAGATCCTCGAGAGCGTCTCGCAGGGCGATCTGCGGGCCACCGCCGAGGAGCTCGGCGACCTGCTCTTCCTGCTCATCTTCCTGGCCGACATGATCGAGGAGCGCAACGGGCCGGGGCTGGACGCCATCGCCCGCGCGGCCGACGACAAGCTGCGCAATCGCCATCCGTACCTCTTCGAGACCCCGGAGGAGATCACCTCCGGCGACCAGCAGCGCCGCTGGCAGCAGCAGAAGCAGGCCGACCACGGCCACGCCTCGGTGCTGGGCAAGATGCCCGGTGCCATCCCCTCGCTCACCGCCGCCTACCGCACGCAGGAGAAGGCGGCGTCGGTGGGCTTCGACTGGCCGCGCGTCGAGGAGGTGCTCGACAAGATCGAGGAGGAGCTGGGCGAGCTGCGCTTCGAGGTGGCGCGGCGCGGGCAGGCCGGCGGCGACGACGCCCTGCGCCACGAGATCGGCGACCTGCTCTTCGCGGTGGCGAACCTCTCCCGCTTCGTGCGCGTGGACCCGGAGCGCGAGCTGCGGGCCGCCGTGCTGCGCTTCCGGCGGCGGTTCCTCCACATCGAGGAGAAGCTGCGCGAGCGCGGGTCCGCGCCGGAGCGGTCCACGCTGGCGGAGATGGACGGGCTGTGGGACGAGGCCAAGCGGCGTGAGCGCGGGGAGATCCCCTGAGCCCGCCGAGCGGCAGCCGGGGCGCGGGGCGCGGGGGCCCGGCCGCGGGGGCCGGGACGATCCGCCTGGCGGACAACCTCGAGGCGCTCCGCGAGCTCCCGGCCGGCGGCGTGGATCTCATCTACATCGACCCGCCGTTCAACACGGGCAGCGTCCGGCGGCATACCCGGATCTCGACGGTGCGCTCCGCGAGTGGCGACCGCGTGGGCTTCCAGGGGCAGCGGTACCGGACGGCGCGCCTCGGGTCGCAGGAATTCGCCGACCGGCACGACGACTACCTGGCGTTCCTCGAGCCGCGGCTGGACGAGGCCCACCGGGTCCTGGCCCCGCACGGCACCCTGTACGTGCACCTGGACTATCGCGAGGTCCACTACTGCAAGGTGCTGCTCGACGGGATCTTCGGGCGCCCCTCGTTCCTCAACGAGATCGTCTGGGCCTACGACTACGGCGGCCGCACGCGCCGGCGCTGGCCGCCCAAGCACGACGACATCCTGGTCTACGTCAAAGACCCCGCCCGCTACGTCTTCAACTACGAAGAGATCGAGCGCATCCCCTACATGGCGCCCGGGCTCGTGACCCCGGAGAAGGCGGCGCGCGGCAAGCTGCCCACCGACACGTGGTCGCACACCATCGTGCCCACCCGCGGCGTTGAGCGTACCGGCTACCCGACCCAGAAGCCCCTGGGTATCATCAAGCGGATCGTGCAGGCGTCGTCGCGGCCGGGGGACCTGGTGCTGGACTGCTTCGCCGGCAGCGGCACGACCGGGGCCGCGTGCCTGGCGCTCGGGCGGCGTTTCCTGCTGGTGGACAGCAGCCGCCAGGCCCTGCGGACCATGGCACGGCGCTTCGCCGGAGTGGACGGGATCCGCTGGGTGGGCTTCGACCCCCAGCAGCGCGGAGGAGACGGATGAGCGACAACCGGGACAGCGAACTCTTTCAGGCGCTGGTCGCGCAGCTCGGACAGGCCGGGTGGATGGCGCTCGGCAAGATCGGCAATCCGCTGACCGGCAAGGTGGCGCGCCACCTCGAGCTGGCGCGCCTGACCATCGACACCCTCGCAGGGCTCGAAGCGCGCACGCGCGGCAACCTGGACCCGGTCGAGAAGGCGATGCTCGACCGCACCCTGCGGGAGCTGCGGCTCAATTACGTGGACGAGGTGAAGAAGGGGGACACGACGGCCGCGGAGCCCGCGCCGCCGGCGGAGCCCGCGGTGCCCGCGGTACCCGCGCCCGACGAGCCCGGGAAGGAGCCCGGCGCCCAGGGCTGAGACGGGAGGCAGGCCGAAGCACCGGGCCGGCTAGCGTCGCCGCGCGCTCTTCGCCTGCCTCTCCAGATACGCGGCGGCCGCCGCGGACGCCCGCGTGTCCGGGTAGCGCGACGCCACGCGGCGCAGCGCCGCCGAGCCGAGGGGCTCGGGCACGCTCGCCAGCCACACGCGGATCCCCTCACCCACGCAGCATCGCGAGTGGTGCCGCGCGATCCACTCCGACA
>CAYLSO010000209.1:0-2501 GCA_964386525.1 uncultured bacterium | reverse complement strand
CGGGGCACGGCGCACAACCTCCGGTTCTCCCCGCGCTAGCGGATCAGGGAGCGGTTGAACACGTAGCCGCCGCCGCCCTGGCCGGGCGCGCACTGCTCGCCGGGGGCCTGGACCCTGATGAAGCGGGCCATCACGTCGCGGCCCTGCACTTCCTCGAAGAAGACGGCGATGATCTTTACGATCTGGATCGCCATCTTGCCCGAATCCAGCGGGATGCGCGGGTCGTGCAGCGGGATGTAGCCGATGCGCGGGCTCTTGCCGGCGCCGAAAGCCGAGCCCGTGACGCACTGACAGTCGGCGTCCCACTCCGCGCCGGGATCCTGAGCGATCAGCTCCTCCAGTCCCTGCCCGGTCGGGCCGATCATGTTGCCGTTCTCGGTGTCGATCCAGTCGCCGGGGCCGTAGAGCGTCGGGTTGCAGTTGGCGATGTTCCAGCGGTAGACGTCGCCGCCCGTGCACTTGCCTTCAAAGCACAGGTCGATCGGGTAGAACTGCCCCGGAGCGGAGGCGTCTTGCGGGTTGGCGACCTTGAACCGCATCAGCTCGCCGAGGTCCTTGCTGGCGATGTAGCCGGTCAGGAGCGGGTGGTAGAACTCGGACGTGTACAGCCCGTCTTGCGGCCCGCCGCCCTTGCTGCCGTCGACCCCGTCCTGGAACGGCTCGCCGACGTCGTAGCGCTCGTTGCCGTTCTGGTCGGTGAACTTCTCCGAGTCCCAGTTCAGGTTACCGCTCCACTTGGGCCACCCCGGCCGGCCGGTGTCGTCCCAGCGGTCGGCGATGGACCAGGGCTTCAGGCACTGGACCTTGCACACCTCGCCGGCGCGGGCCACGGCGAGGGCCATCACGTTGCCGGTGCCCGGCGTGTTCGCGTGGCCACCCATCAACGCCGTGATCGGCGTGAAGTACTGCGACACGACGCTGCGGGTGGTGCACGAAACCGCCCCGAACATGGCGTTCGTCTCGTCGGTCTCCGCCACCGCGATGACCATCGAGACATTCGACGTCGGGTCGTCGTCGCCGCGCGCGTCGTTGAAGGCGCGGTTCATCGCCGCCACCTCTCGGGCCCGCTGCTCGACGGTCTCCCGGCTGACCGGCTGAGAGAACTCATCGGTGACGAAGAGCTCGGCGCCCGCCAGGGCGCCGGCGTCGGCCGCGTTCTGGAGCTGCGCACGCGTCACCAGGAGCTTGCTGATGTCGACGGCCAGGATGGCCATCGCCGCGAGGGCGAAGATGGTCACGGCCACGAAGACCAGCACGGACCCGGAGTCGTTCTGCCAGAGTTGCTTCATGCGTCGCATGGTCCAGCTCCTGAATCCCGCATTCTGACTACTTCTTCAGCGCGCCCAGGCTCGGGAATTCAGGTACCTGGTCGGCCGTCATCGGCCTCACGAAGCGCGGGGTGACCATCACCACGAGCTCCTGCTCCGACTTCTCTTCGCGGACATTCTTGAACAGGTTCCCGAGGATCGGAATGTCCTTCAGGAACGGGATGCCCGACGTCACCTTGGCGATTTCCTCGGTCCTCAAGCCGCCGATGATCAGCGACTCGCCCTCGCGCATCTCGACCACGGTCTCCACGCGGCGCGTGCTGAAGGCCGGGATCAGGAACCCGGACAGCTGCACCGCGTTGCGGTAGTCGGGCCGCGACAGCTCGGGCTTCACCTTCAGGCTCACGATGTTCGAGTCGATCACCGTGGGCTCGAACTCCACCTTGGCGCCGTACTCCTTGAAGATCACCGTCACCGATCCCACCGCCCCGGTGCCGCCTATCTGGGCCGACTGCAGGATCGGGATCGGGATCTCGCCGCCGGCCAGGAAGCTCGCCGCCTGGCCGTTGACCGCCACCAGGTCCGGGCTGGCCAGGACCTTCGCCGTCCCGTCCTGCTCCAGCGCATGCAGGATGGCCTGCACGCGAACGTCGGAGCCGAGTGAGATGAAATCCAACGCCATCGTCACGTCCGGCGCGAACGTCAGCGGGAACGACGGCGGCGCCACGCCGCCGGCGTACGAGCCGAAGAACGCGTTGCCGCCCAGCCGCCCGGAGCCGAGCTTCAGGATCCCGAAGTCGATGCCGCGCTCCGACAGGAGGGTGCGGTTGATCTCGGCGATCTTGACGCTCAGCACGATCTGGCTGCCGGCGGCCTCCGGCCGGTGCACGACCAATTCGTAGTTCGTGTAGCGGTTTCCCTTCCCCCACACGACCAGCGAACTGATCCCCACCTTCTTGCCGATGATCAGGACCTGGTACGGGGTGGCGACCACCACGTCCGCGATCTTGTCGTCGGCGATCGACACGGTGCCGATCGAGTCGGGAAGCGTGAGCACGGCGGAACGGCCCATCGCCACGCGCAGCTTCTTCGCCTCCTGGGCGTCCGCCCCCGCCGCGAACGTGGCGACGATGGCGAGACCCAGGAACAACCCCCACAACCCGTGCTGGACTTTCGTCCTTGAACCCGTAAGCGGGAACCTCATCAGGGACCTCCCTTTACCCAGCTCTCGGT
>CAYLSO010000208.1:0-12798 GCA_964386525.1 uncultured bacterium | reverse complement strand
GACTTGTCGCCGATCAGGTTGCGCAGGTTGGTCTGCGCCAGCGTGGTGGCGGCGTAGCCGAAGTTCTGCACCTCGAAGGTGGACTTCACCGGGTCGACGATGCGGTAGTAGATGACCGCGTCCACGATGACCGAGACGTTGCCCTTGGTGATCACCTTCTGCGGCTCGACGTTGATCACCCGCTCGCGCATGTCCACCTTGATCAGATCCTCGATCATGGGAACCAGGAAGGTGAGGCCCGAATCGACGGTGGAGCGATAGCGCCCCAGCCGCAGGACCAGGCCCTTTTCGTACTGCGACACGACGCGCGCCGAACGGGCCAGCGCGATGAGCGCGATGAAGATGATGATCAGCCAGAGTACGAGTCCGATGCCCACGACGCCCTCCATGTTCAGGCCCTCACCCGCAGCGTGACTCCGTCGACGCTCTCCACCCGCACCACGGTCCCCGGCTCGTAGGGGCCCGGCACGCCGGGAGCGGGCACGGCGCGCCACACCTCGTCCCGCACCTTCACCTGGCCCGGTGCGTGCTCGGCGACGCGCACCGTGACCACGCCGGACAGCCCGATGAGCGCGTCCGTGTTGCTGGGCACGTGCTTGGTGCGGATGCGGTTGCGCACCCAGCGGCGGCCGACGGCGATGTAGAGGATGGCCAGCGTGCTGGAGGCGGCGAGGCCGACCACCCAGCTGCCGAAGAGGAAGCCGAGACCGCCGCCCAGGACCAGCGCCGAGCCGATGAGGACGAGGTCGAAGCCGGCGAAGCCGCCGAGCGCCACCTCCGCCAGGATGAGGATCGCGCCGGTGATGACCAGCAGCCAGTTCCACAGACTCGACATGGAATCGCTCCTTACGGACACGCCGCGCACGGCCGCGCGGCGCCGTGAACGATAGCAGCCGCTCCCGGCGGCGCAAGGCGAATCGGGGCCGGGGGGCCGCCGCCGCCGGCCCCCCGGGGGTGCCCGTAGAAAGCGCCCGCGGATTCCGAAAATCCCTTGGCTTTTCCCCCGAGCGGGACTAGACTCGAGGACCCACCGAGTCAGGACATCCCAGCAGGAGGAGGCGACATGAGCATCAGGTACCTCGCAACTCTCGCGGCCGTGGCCCTCTTCCCCGCAGCGGTCGCCGCCCAGGGGGCGCCGACCTACCAGCTTCAGTGGGGCGGCCAGGGCACGGCCAACGGGCAGTTCAACGATCCCGTCAGCGTCGCCGTCAACGGCTCGGGCGAGGTCTTCGTGGCCGACACCGGCAACGATCGCATCCAGGTCTTCACCGCGGGCGGCGCCTACTTGCGGGGCTGGGGCTCGTCCGGCGTCGGCCCCGGCGAGTTCGTCGGCCCCAACGGCGTGACCGCGGACGCGGCCGGGAACGTGTACGTGGTGGACACGGGCAACGACCGCGTCCAGGTGTTCGACGGGTCGGGCGCGTTACTCTCGCAATTCGGCGGCCCGGGGACGGGACCGGGCCAGTTCTACGAGCCGATCTCCCTGGCCGTCGACCCGTTCGGGAACCTGTACGTCGTGGAGTCGGCGAATCACCGCGTCCAGAAGTTCCTTCCCAACGGCACCTACGTGACCCAGTGGGGCGGCTTCGGCACGCTGAACGGCAAGTTCGACCGCCCGACGGGGATCACGACGGACCTCAGCGGCAACGTCTACGTGGCGGACCGCGCCAACCATCGCGTGCAGAAGTTCCTGGGCGACGGCACCTATTTGACCCAGTGGGGTTCGCTGGGCAGCGGTCCCGGGGAGTTCTCGGGCCTGGTCGCGGTGGCCGCCGACCGCACCGGCAACGTCTACGTCGCGGACACGGACAACGACCGGATGCAGGTGTTCTCGGAGAGCGGTTTCTTCTCGGTGCAGTGGGGGACCGCGGGGTCGGGCGACGGGCAGTTCCGGCTGCCGTCCGGGGTGGCTTTCCTGGGCAACGCCGTGTTCGTGGTGGATTCGCAGAACCATCGCGTGCAGAAGTTCGCCTATCTGCCGGTGGCCGCCCACGCGATCACGTGGGGGCGCCTCAAGGCCGAGCGGCGCTAGCGGCGCGGCATGCCGGGTGAAGGACGCAGCGCTCTCTTCAAGGGCGGGGAAGGGCTAGGATTCGACCCGGTAGAGGCGGCGCGCGCCGTGGCGGCGGCCGATCCGCAACTGGCGCGGGTCATCGAGCGGCTGGGGCCCTTCCGCTTGCGGACCAACGCCCTGCACAGCCCGTTCAGCGCGCTGCTCGAGGCCATCGTCTACCAGCAGCTCACCGGCCAGGCGGCCGCGACCATCCTCGGCCGCGTCCGCGCGCTCGCCCGCCCGCGCCGCGTCCCGCGGCCCGAGGACATCCGCCGGCTGCGCGCCGACCGGCTGCGCGCCGCCGGCCTGTCGCGCGCCAAGGTGCTGGCGGTCAAGGACCTCGCCGCCAAGACGCTCGACGGCACCGTGCCCACCCTGGCCCGCCTGCGGCGCATGGACGACGAGGAGATCCTCGAGCGGCTCACCTCCATCCGCGGCGTGGGGCGCTGGACCGTGGAGATGCTGCTGATCTTCCGGCTGGGCCGCCCCGACGTCCTGCCCGCCACCGACTACGGGATCCGCAAAGGGTTCCGGAAGGCCTTCGGCCTGGCCGACTTGCCGACTCCCGCGCAGGTGGCTGAGCGTGGCGAAGCGTGGCGGCCCTACCGGACGCTGCCGAGCTGGTATCTTTGGCGAGTGGTGGACGGGGACGAGGCCTAGGCGGGGAAACCGTCAGCTTTCTGCAAAGGCCGATCGATATCGGAACGGCGGCTGCCGCCCGGCATCGGAAGAGGCACACGAGCCCCGCGCGGGGCGTGAGCGGGACGGCCGAGGGCTACAGGTCAGGGGAGGTTGCGTGAGCAACAACGTGGGGAAGATGGATCGCATCGCACGGATGCTTTTCGGGATCACGATCCTGGGTCTCGGCTTCTACTTCCAGTCGTGGTGGGGGTTGCTCGGCGTCGTGCCGCTCCTGACGGCGGCCCTGCGCTGGTGCCCGGCCTACCTGCCGTTCGGACTCAACACCTGCCGGGTGAGAGTGCCGGTGGAGACCCAGCGGCGCTAGAGCGTCCATCGATCACCGACGCCCGGCGGGCGCCTGTGGACGGCGGGCGCCCTTCTCTTTTCGTGTCGCCGCCCGGCTCTAGCCTGCCTTCCGCGACCGCGTCCCCGGCCCGACTTCCAGCGCCAGCACCGACAGGTCGTCCTCGAGGCGCAGTCCCCCGCGCCATTCCTGCACGCGCTCGACGAGCTTCGCCAGGCCCCCGGCCAGCGGCCGCCGGCGATGGCGCTCCAGGGTCCGGATGATGCGCGGATAGTCGAACTGCTCGCCGCCAGGATCGGTCGCCTCGGGCAGCCCGTCCGAGTACAGGTAGAGCCGGTCGCCCGGCTCGAGCCGCACGGTGTGCTCCTCGTAGGTCACGTTCTCCATGACGCCCACCGGGAAGCCGCGCGCGTGCAGCAAGCGCGAGCCGCCGTTCTTGGGGATGTGGATCGGTCCCCAGTGCCCCGCCGAGGCGAAGCGGAATTCGCGCGTGCGCAGGTCGAAGACCCCGTAGAGCAGGGTGAGATATTGGGCGGGCAGCAGATGCGGGCGGATGCGCCGGTCGAGCCGCTGCGCCACCCGCGCGGGGGCGGCGATGCCCGTGCCGCCCGGGCCGGTCTTCGGCTGGTGCAGGATCGAGTCGCGCGACGGGCCGGGAGAGAGCAGGCGCTGCGCGATGACCGCCAGCAGAGCGGCGGCCACGCCGTGCCCGCTCACGTCGAGCACGTAGAGGCCGACGTGGCGCTCGTCGAGGGGGATGATGTTGAGGTTGTCGCCGGCCAGCTCCTGGCAGGGCCGGAAGACCCACGCCGTGCGGATCCCCGGGATGGCGGGCAGGCGGTGCGGCAGCAACGACTCCTGGATCCTGGCCGCCGCCGCCAGCTCGCGCCGCGCGCGCTCGCGGTCGCGGCGCAGGGCTTCATCGTAGCGCTTGCGCTCCGAGACGTCGCGCGCCAGGCAGACCAGGCAGGCGCGGCCGTCCATCTCGATGCGCGAGCAGGACACCTCCACCGGCACCGCCTGTCCGCTGCGGGTCACGCAGGACAACTCGTGCGTGCGGCCGTCGCCATTCTCGTGCGTGTTCTCCGCGAAGCGCTGCAGCAGGGCGAGATCGTCGGGGTGGACGGCGGAAACCGGCAGGGCGAGCAGCTCGTCGCGCGTGTAACCGAGCAGCGCGCAGGCCCTGGGGTTGGCGTCGAGGATGGCGTCCGCCACCGGGTCGATGACGAAGATGGCGTCGTAGGAGTACTCGAAGATCTGCCGCAGGAGATCGGGGCCCGCCCACTCCGCCTGGTCGTATCCAAGATTCCGTTCCTGCATGACGCCCCCCGCCGGCCGAGTCGGATCGGTAGAAAGACTACGCGGCCCGCGGGGCGGGGTTGTCAGTTGGGTGTCAATGGAGTGTGAGTTCGGCGCGCCGGGCGAAAGCGCGCCAGGAGCCCGGCGCCGCACTGTCAGGGCGATGACAACATCGTGCGTGTGGCAACGCCCGTGAGCGGCTACACTGGGCGCCGGATCCGAACCGGGGTCGGCGGGTGGCCCGCCCCGGAGCCGCGCGGCGCCACGGTGGGGTCGCCGGCACAAGCGCGCCGCCCAGGACCGGAAGATGGCTGGCAGCCGGAACTCGTTCTACTACGCGGTCTGTCTGCTGGCGCTCGCCGTGTATCTCTGGTGTTTCCACGGCCAGCGCGGGGTGGGCGCGTTGCCGCCCGCCGGGCCGGCGGCAGCCCTGCGCGCGCCGGCGCTGGTCGGCGGCGTGCAGGCTGCAACGGAATCGGAAGTGCGCTTCCTCCTGCAGCGCCGGCCGCCGGGCAGCACGGTCGAGATCGTCGCCGGGGGGACGCGCGCGCGCCTTCCCGTCGTGGGCGCCTTCCCGCCGCTCCATCACTGGATCACCGCCGTCACCGGACTGTTCTTCTGGGGCATCTGCATCTTCGTCTTCGCCGGCCGCGCCCACATCGAGTCGGCGCGCGTGCTCTTCTGGGGGACGCTGTGCTACGGGCTGGCGATCGCCGCCGGCGGCGTCTACTTCCCACCCGATCCCCTGTGGCCGAACGCGCTGCGGCCGCTGCTCCGGCTGGCCGGCATCATGGTGCCGGCCACGCTCTTCGTGCGCCTCGGCCTGGTCTTCCCGCGCCGCCGCGCCGCCCTCGACCGCCGGCCGTGGCTCCTGCCCGCCCTCTACGCCGCCGCCGCCGCGCTGTTCGCCTGGCAGGCGACGGCCCTGCTGCTCTACCTGCGCGCGCCGTCGCCCGCCGCCTGGCGGGTGCTGCGCGTGCCCGACCTGCTCGCCGACGCCTATCTCGTGAGCGTCTCGGTGGCCGGCGTGCTGCTGCTGTCGCAGAGCAGCCGCACCGCGCAGTTGACGCGCGAGCGGCAGCAGGCCAAGTGGGTGTGGTGGGGGATCACGATGGGCGCGAGCCCCTTCATCTTCCTCTACACGCTCCCGCGGCTGCTCGGCCTGCCGGAGCTGGTGCCGCTGCCGGCCGCCCGCGTGACCGCCATCGTGGTGCCCGCCGCCTTCGCCTTCGCGGTGGCGCGCTACCAGTTCATGGACATCGACCTGATCATCCGGCGCAGCCTCATCTACGGCGCCCTGGCCGGCATCCTGGTCGGCGTCTACGTCTTCCTCGCCGTACTCATCGGCCGGCGCATCGAGGCGGCCGTGCCGGCCGCGGCGCGCTACGTGCCGCTGGCAGCCGCGCTCGTCTCGGTGGCGCTCTTCGGCCCGACGCGGCGCTGGATCGGCAACTGGGTGGACCGCACCTTCTTCAAGATCCGCCACGACCACGCGCACGCCCTGCGGTCGTTCCGGGCCACCGCCGCCGGGGCGTCCAGCCAGGGGGAGCTGGCGGCCATCGTGCTCGCCTTCCTGCGGCGCACGCTGGCGCCGCAGCGGGCCGCGGTGGCGGTACGCGCCGGCGCGGAATGGCTGGTGACCGGCGACGTGGAGCGCGGCGCGGCGGAGCGGGCGCTCAGGCTGTCGGGGCCCGCGCCGGGGGGCGGCGGCGACCCGGCGGTGGCCGCGCCCAACGCCACCAGCCTGCCCGAGGTGGAACGCGGTGACTTCCCGGCCGAGCTGTCGGCCGCCGGCGTCCGGCTCGCGCAGCCGCTGGCGGCGGACGGACGCCGCCTCGGCGTGCTGCTGCTCGGCGAGAAGGAGTCGGAGCGGCGCTACATCGAGCAGGACCTCGAGCTGCTCTCGGCGGTGGCCGCGACGGCGGCGACGGCGCTCGAGCGCATGGACCTGGTGCAGAAGGTGGCCGAGGAGGCCATCGTCCGCCGCCGGCTCGGCGAGATCGACCGGCTCAAGAGCGAGTTCCTGTCGCGCGTCGCGCACGACCTGCGCACGCCGCTCACCTCGATCGCCTGGTCGGCCGACAATCTGCTCGACGGCGTGGCCGGGCCGCTCGCGCAGCGGCAGTCGGAGTACCTGCACGCCATCCGCATCTCGGCGCGGCAGCTCGCCCGCCTCGTGAACAACCTGCTCGAGATCACCCGGTTGGAGACCGGCACCGCCAAGGTGCCGATCGATCCGGTGGCGCTGGCGCCGCTGCTCGAGGACGTGCGCATCGCCCTCGCGCCCCTCGCCGAGGCCAAGCAGGTGCGCCTGACGCTGGCCTGCGAGAGCGGCCTCGGCCCGGCGCGTGGCAACCGCGAGAAGCTCATCGAGGTGGTCACGAACCTGGTCGAGAACGCCATCAAGTACTCGCCGCCGGGCGCGGCGGTGGACGTGACGCTGGCGCGCCAGGGCCCCGGCGGGCTCCGGCTGGCGGTGCGCGACCGCGGGCCCGGCATCCCGCCCGGTGAGGAGGAGGTCATCTTCGAGCGCTTCCATCAGGGCGCGCCCAGCCCGCACTCGCAGCAGCAGGGGTTCGGGCTCGGGCTCTACGTGGTGAAGTCGTACCTCGACTTGTTCGCCGGCACCGTCCGGGCGCGCACCCACCCCGACGGCGGGGCGGAGTTCGAGTGCGAGCTGCCGGAGTGGGGCACGGAAGGAGAGGGAGGCGGATGAGAGCCAGCGTGCTGATCGTGGACGACGACCCCGGCCTGCGCCGGGCCCTGGCCGACCGTCTGCGCTTCTGGGAGCACGGCACGGCCGAGGCGGCCGACGGCCGCCAGGCGCTGGCGGCGCTGGCCGAGCGCGAGTTCGACCTCGTCCTGCTCGACCTCTCGATGCCCGGCATGGGTGGCCTGGAGGTGCTCCGCGCCCTGCAGGAGAGCGGGTGCAGCGCCGACGTCGTGGTGCTCACGGCGCACGGCTCGGTGGAGGCGGCGGTGGAGGCGATCAAGCTGGGGGCGGCCGACTTCCTCGCCAAGCCGGCCGACTTCGAGCTGCTGCGCGCGGTGATCGAACGCGCGCTCGAGAAACGGCGCCTGCAGAGCCTCAACCGCGCCCTGGCCGACCAGGTGGGCGAGGGGGCCGCCGCGGTGGTGAGCGAGTCCCCGGCCATGCGGCAGCTGCTCGAGACGGCGGCGCGCGCCGCGCAATCCAACGCCACCGTGCTGCTCACCGGCGAGAGCGGTTCCGGCAAGCAGGTGCTCGCCGAGTTCATCCACCGGCAGAGCCCGCGCCAGGCCGGCGCGTTCGTCTACGTGAACTGCGTGGCGCTCTCCGACGAGCTGATCGAGTCGTCGCTGTTCGGCCACGAGAAGGGGGCATTCACCGGCGCGGTCGCCCGCAAGGAGGGGCGCATCGAGGCGGCCAACGGCGGCACCGCCTTCCTCGACGAGGTGGGGGACATCTCGTCCAGCCTGCAGACCAAGCTTCTCCACTTCCTCGAGACCGGCGAGTTCGAGCGGGTGGGCGGCACGCGCACGCTGACGGTGGACTGCCGGGTGGTGGCGGCCACCAACCGCGACCTGCCGGCGGCCATCCGCGAGCAGAAGTTCCGCGAGGACCTCTACTACCGGCTCAACGTCATCCGCCTGCACGTGCCGGCGCTGCGCGAGCGGCCGGAGGATGTCACGCTGCTGGCCCAGGCCTTCCTCGACCGCTTCGCCAAGGAGCTCAAGCGCGGCCGGCTGAAGCTGGCGGCGCGCACGCTCGAGGTGCTGGGCCGGTATTCCTGGCCGGGCAACGTGCGCCAGCTCAAGAACGCCGTCGAGCGCATGGCCGTGCTGGCCCCCGGAGACACGCTCACGCCCGACCTGCTGCCCCCCGAGATCCTGGCGCCGGCGGCGGAGGGGGCCGGGGCGGGGGCCGCCCCGGGCGCCGCGGCGGACCTGCCCTACAAGGAGGCGGTCCGCGGCTTCAAGCGCGAATGCATCGCGCGCGCCCTGGCCCGGACGGGCGGCAATCAGAAGAAGGCGGCGGAGCTCCTGGGTCTGCAGCGCACCTTCCTGAACCGCCTCATCAAGGAGTTCGGCTTGTAGGGGCGGCAGAGGCTCCGCCGGCAATCGCGACGGCCACCCCCGCGTCGGCGGAGGTGGCCGTTCTGCGTGGCGGGGGACGCCGGCCAACCCCGGCGGAGCGCCCCGCCGCTACGAATCCTGGCACTTCGTGCGCAGGCGGAAGCTGTTCTGGCCGTTGGTGCCTACCTTCAGCTCCATCTGCTGGAACTCCGTGCCGCCCCGGCCGGGCGCCAGGCGCCGCGAGTGCACCTGGCCCAGCTGGCTGGCGGGCTGCAGGAAGCCGCTCTGGTTCTCGTTGGCGATCACCGGGAAGGGCTCGCCCACCGGCACCGGCGGGCTCTGCGTGATGTCCACCGGGGTGGCCATCAGGTTGCCCTGGAAGTCGGCCGTGAAGTCGAACTTCCCGGACTCGTCGAGGTAGGTCTGCTTGTGGAAGGTGAGGGGGCCCTGGATGAGGATCCAGTCGGTCGGCCCGCTCGCGCACAGCGGCCGCGGCACCACCTGGTTGTAGTTGAGCGTGAAGGTCTGCGTCGTCGGCCCGGGCGTGACCGTGGCGGCCGTGGCGACGTTGAACACCATCGCCTGGCCGTCGCTGGCGATCGGCACCGACCCGCTGGCCGGCTGCGGCGGCCCGCCGATGGCGGCGATCAGCTCCGGCGGCAGCGCGTTGTAGATGAAGTCGGGGATGTCGCGGAACGAGGGCGCCGCGTTGATCTGGCCGCTCGGCATCATGGGCACGGTCGCGTCCAGGAGTCCGGTGCGCATCATGTCCACGGTCACCAGCTGCTCGGCCAGCTCCCAGCTCAGGACCTGGTGGTCGGCGGTGCCGGGGATGAGGATCTCGAAGTGGGCGCCACCCACCGTCCACTGGCCGCCCCCGCCGAACGGTTTGGCGGTGCGGAACAGGCGCAGGTGCGCGCGCGCCGGCTCGTAGTTGCCGAGCTGCAGCTGGACGACGCTCCCGGTCCAGCCCTCGCCGTCGGCGTAGTTGGTCTGCACGTCGCCGGTGGCGTCCGTCCACGTGGCGTTGAAAGGATAGGCGTTGGGCATGCCGAAGGCCGTGCGGTCCCCGTCCAGCGCCAGCAGCGCGGCGCGGATCTTCAGCGGATCGGCCTGGCCGGCGAAGATCACGTTGATGGGATCGACCGGCGTGCCGGCGAACGAGTTGCCGGTGTAGGGCCACAGGCGCAGCGACTCGCCGCCCAGGCCGACGGTGGCGATCTCGGCGGGCGGCGCGTAGTCCGCATTGCCCCCGGGACCGCCGGCTTCGACGTCCTGGCGGTCCTGCGCGGTGAGGGCGCTGGAGACGGGCTCGAGCACGTCGGTGGCCTTGGAGCAGCCGCCGAGGCACACGAGGGCCCCGAAGACGGCGGCGAGGACGAGGACGCCGAGCGCCGTGCGAAGCCGCGGCGGGGTCTGGTAGCGGAGAGTGGGAATCATCGTGGTGCTCCTCTCTGGAGGGTGGCGCGGGTTTGCGCCAGGCGCCTCGCAGTGTGGGGGGTCGCGCAGTGTGGGGGCGGCGCGGTGCCGTGCAGCCCGGGGCTGCTGCGGGGATGAATGATGGGCCCGCAGGCGGACGGGCGTGTATGACCGGCGTCAGTCTTGCTTCGGTTTTGTTCGGAGGCCGGGTCGTGCCGGCGCCACCGGCCGCCCGCGCCCGCGCTGCTGCTGGCGCGGCAGGGGTTCGGGATCTGCGGGATCGGTGTCGTCATCGGCATCACCTCCGGCCGTAGCCATACTCAAGGTCCGTGCCAGAGAGACGCGGAAATGGGATGTCGGCGGCGGAGAAGAGGTTACGGCGCACTGGCCACGCGGCGCGCGCGCCGCCGCGTGGTCGGCGAGTATCACTGCGTAGAACGCGGTGTATGGAGAACGGTGCGCGGCGCGGAGCCGGACCGTGGGCCGGCCGCGGCACCTCGGGCCCCAACCCGGGGCTGGAACGCGGACCCCGGGGCGTTTATCTTGTCGGTGTTCCGCACCGCGAAACACCGTCCCTTTCCTGCGGGTGCCCATGGTCCGTGATGTGGCTGTGATCGGGGCCGGCATCTCCGGCCTGACGCTGGCCCGCGCCCTGCGCGCGGCGGGGCGGTCGGCCGTCGTGCTCGAGCGCTCGCGCGGCGTGGGCGGGCGCTGCGCGACGCGCCGCATCGATGGCCAGCCGGTGGACCACGGCGTGGCCTTCCTCCACGGCCGCGATCCCCGCTTCCTCGCCGAGCTGGATGCGGTGACCGGCGCCACGCCGCACCGCGGCTGGCCGTTCGTCATCCAGGGGCACGGCGTGCCCTGCCAGCCGGAGGCGTTCGACCCCAGCGAGAGCCGGGTCGCCTTCCGCGAGGGCGTGTCGCGCCTGGCCAAGCACCTGGCGCAGGGCGCGGACGTCTGGCTGAACACCCGGGTGACGCGTCTGCGTCCCGGGGCGGGCGCGGCCGGCCGGCCGGCCGCAACCGTGGACATCGAGCTGGAGACCGGCGAGTCGCTGGCGGCGCGCGCCGTCGCGCTGGCCCTGCCGGTGCCGCAGGCCAACCGCCTGCTCGAGCCGCTGGCCGCGGAGTCGCGCGCGGTGGCGGAGATCCGCCCTCTGCTGGGCTTGGTGCAGATGGCGGCCTGCGCCACGGTCATCGCGCGCTACCCGGCCGGCACGCCGCGGCCGGCGTGGGATGTCTGCTACCCGGAGACCGTGCACGCCGTGCACTCGGTGTTCCACGACTCGGCCAAGCGCGGGGAGGGGGCGGTCCTGACGCTGGTCGTCCAGGCGCGCCCGGCCTGGTCGCTCTCCGCGTCGGGGCAGACGCCGGAGCGCTGGGCGGAGGAGCTGCTGGGCGAGGCGGCGGAGACCGCCGGCGGTTGGGTGGCACGACCGGCGGCGTTCCAGACGCACTTCTGGCGGCACGCGCGCGTGCACCGCACCTCGGAGCTGGCCGCGCCCGTGCTGCTGGCGCTCGAGAACGGCGCGGGCCTCGGTTTCTGCGGCGACGGCTTCCACGTCGCGGCCGGCCTGGAGGGCGCGTACCTGTCGGGCCTGGCGCTGGCCAACAAGCTCGCCGCGCGGCCGGCGGCGGGCGAGGCTTGAGATTCGCATCCTAGAGAGGAGATTGCCGTGGCGCTTTCCCTGAGCCAGATCGACGACATCCTGCGGGCCGAGGCCGACCACGAGTGCGCGGGGTTCGGCGACGCCAAGGTCTGCGTGCGCATCGTGTCGATCGCCGACCTGCCGACCCGCTTCGGGCACTTCCAGATCGTCGCCTTCTGGAACAACCGTGACGGCAAGGAGCACGTGGCGGTCATGCACGGCGATCCGATGGGCCAGGAGGAGGTGCCGACGCGCATGCACTCCGAGTGCCTGACCGGGGACGCTCTCGGCTCGCTGCGCTGCGACTGCCGCGACCAGCTCGAGGAGGCGCTGCGCGCCATCGCGCGCGAGGCGCACGGGCTGGTGCTCTACCTGCGGCAGGAGGGGCGCGGCATCGGGCTCTTGAACAAGCTGCGCGCCTACGCCCTGCAGGACCGCGGGTTCGACACCGTCGGCGCCAACGTGGCGCTCGGCTTCCGCGACGACGAGCGCGAGTACTCGATCGCCGCGCACATGCTGCACAGCCTGCGCATCCCGTCGGTGCGGCTGCTCACCAACAATCCGAAGAAGATGGAAGACCTGACCCGCCACGGCATCCGGGTGAGCGCGCGCGTGCCGCACGTCATCCCGCCCAACGAGTTCAACCGCTTCTACCTCGAGACCAAGCGCGACCGTTCCGGCCACCTGCTCGATCTCGCGGGCAAGCCGCACCTGCCGGAGCAGGGCGAGTCGGTGGAGGTGGGCGGGGCGGGGGCGTAGGCCCGCCGGCATCTACCCGGAAGCGCGGCTTTTGCCATCATGCCGATCGGCAACCGTCGTTCGGCCCCCATCTCCCAAGGAGTCCGCATGAGCCAGGTCGGAAACCTCCCCGCGTTGTCCCGCGAGACCCTCGCATCGCTCTTCGGCAAGAGCCTGCTGCTGACCACCGACTGGTCGGTCGGGGAGCTGGAAGCGCTCCTGGGCGTGGCCCGCCATCTCGAGGCCGCCGACCGGGCCGGCGTGTCCACGGCGCTCTTCCCCGACCAACTCGCCTGGGCGCTGTTCTTCGACAAGTCGACGCGCACCAAGTCGGCGTGGGCCGGGGCCGGCGCGCGCCTGGGCATGAGCCCGGTGATCGTCGACGGCAGCAGCACGCAGGTGGAGCACGGCGAGACCGCCGAGGAGACCGGGGCGATGCTGGGGATGAACTCGCACGCCCTCGGCGTGCGGCACGATCTCATCCTCGGCGTCGGACAGAGCTTCATGCGCTCGGTCCGGCAGGGCATCGACCAGTATCTCGACGACCGCCGCGAGACGCGCAAGGTGCCGGTGGTCAACCTGCAGTGTGACGTGGAC
>CAYLSO010000207.1:0-1781 GCA_964386525.1 uncultured bacterium | reverse complement strand
GGCCCCTGTGCTATCGCCACCCCAAGCCGGTCCTCGTGCAAAAGTACGGTGGCACCTCCGTGGGCACCGTCGAGCGCATCCAGGCGGTGGCCGAGCGCGTGCTCGCAGCCAGCCGCGCCGGCTCCCACATGGTGGTCGTGGTCTCCGCCATGGGCGAGTCCACGGATCACCTGATGGGCCTCGCGAGCCGGATCACCGCGCACCCCGACCAGCGTGAGCTGGACATGCTGCTCACCGCCGGGGAGCGCATCTCGATGGCGCTGTTGGCGCTGGCCCTGGGCGAGCGCGGTGCGAAGGCCATATCCTTTACCGGCTCGCAGAGCGGCATCCTCACCGACGAGCGCCACGGCCACGCGCGCATCACCGAGATCCGCCCGCACCGCCTGCGCGAGGCGCTCAACAAGGGACAGATCGTCATCGTCGCCGGCTTCCAGGGGGTCTCGCGCGAGCGCGAGATCACCACCCTGGGCCGCGGCGGCTCCGACACCACGGCGGTGGCGCTGGCGGCCTCCTTCGCCGCGCCTTGCGTGATCCACACCGACGTGGCCGGCGTCTTCACCGCCGACCCGCGGCTGGTGCCGCAGGCCCGGCGCATCCCGCGCCTCGGCTACGACGCCATGGGCGCGCTGGCGCACCTCGGCGCGCAGGTGCTGCACGCGCGCTGCGTGGACCTGGCCGCCAAGTTCTCCGTCCCCCTGGAAGTGCGCTCGTCCTTCAGCGACGAGGAGGGCACCGTGATCGTCGATCCCGCGACCCTGGAAGGGCCGGCCGTGCGGGCCGTGGCCCTGGAGCGCCAAGTGGCGCAGATCCTCCTGAGCGGCGAGGACTGCGCCCCCGGCGCGGCCGCCTCGGCGCTCGAGACGCTGTCGGCGCTGGGCACGGCCATCGAGCTGCTGGCCCTGGACGCCGAGAGCGAGCGGGTGCGCCTGTCGTGGGCGGTGAAGGAGAGCGAGGCGGCGGCGTTCGCGGTGGCGTGGGAGAAGGCCGAGAAACCCGCCGGCCGGTGGCGGCTGCGCGTCGAGGGCGGCCGCGCGCTGGTCTCGCTGGTGGGCAGCGATCTGGCCGGGGACGCCGACGTCGCCCTGGCCGCCGCCCGGGCCCTGTCGCGCGCCGAGATCCCGGTGCTCGGGGCCCGCGCCGGGTCGCTGGCCGTCAGCCTCCTGGTGCCGGCCGAGCGCGGCGAGGACGCGCTGCGCCGCCTGCACGCCGAGTTCGTGGAGAACTCGGGGGGTCCGCGCTAGGGCGCCCTGCCCTCCGTCCCTACCCGCCCGGGCGGGCCGCCCGCCGGCTCATGGCGCGCGACCCTGCGGCCGCAGGCCGAGCTGCTGCGCCGCATAGAGCCCATAGGCGTTTCCGGGATCCGACGCCAGGCACCGCTCGACGGCGGCGCGGGCCGCCGCGGAGTCCCCTCTCTCCAGCGCCAGCAGGCCCGCCATCGCGTAGAAGGACCCCGTGGGCCCGAGCTCGCGGCGGGACCGTTCGTTGAGCGCCTCCGCCTTGGCGAAGTCCCGCGCCGAGTAGGCCACCGCCGCCCGGCTCGCCAGGATGCGCAGCGTGAACTGGATGGAACGCCAACTCGCTTGCGCCACGAGTGCCGCGTCCAGCAGTGAATCGCCATGCGCCAGATCTCCGGCCTGCACGGCCGCCATGCCCTCCCGCCAGCGCTCGAAGGTGGCGGGCCGGATGACCACCGCGGGATCCGCGACGCCCGGGTCGAAGACCAGCAGCACGTCGCCGGGCGTGGGGCGCTGCGCCGGATCCCAGAGCCCGTCCCAGGTGAT
>CAYLSO010000206.1:0-4469 GCA_964386525.1 uncultured bacterium | reverse complement strand
GGTCTGCTGGGCGAGGAAGGCGTTCCCGAGGTCCGTGGTCCACTGGATGTCGTCGGCGAGCCGCTTGGTCACGTCGGGAAACGCCGCCATCGACTGGATGCTCGGGTCCCACGGCTGCTTGGCGACCGAATCGGCCAGCGCTTTGTCCTTCAGGTCCGGGTGCTTTGCGACCCACTGATGGAGTTGGATGATCTCGAGCGGGTAGGTGGAAGCGACGAGCGTCTGCGCCAGGAGCGGGTCGGGATAGAGGGCGATCGGAGCCACCAGCGACTCGAGCTGCTCCGGGGGGATCTTCGCCGCGGGCGGCTCGGCCGGGCTGGCCGGGGCAGGGGACGCCGCCGGCGCCTTCGCCGCTTCCTGCGCGAGGGCCACGCCTTCACCGGGCACGAGCACCAACGCGCAGCAGACGGCCAGGAGGTCTCGCGACAGCCGGCCCCACGATCTGGATCGGGAGATCTTGAGCTTCATGACGAGGGACGTCCTTTCTCGCCGAGGACACGCGGGATCGTCGCACGTCCGACGCCCGGGTAGCCTAAGGCAACGCGAACCGGGGGGGCAAGCGCAGGGCGCCGCGGCCGACCCGCCCGGCGGCGCGCTAGAGCCCGAGGCGCACCCAGAGCTGGGGATTGAAGTCGTCGGTCCCGGGCATGGATGCGAGGGGGATCACGGCGCTGGCTCCGACCATCAGGCGCACGCCGCGCAGCCGGAAGAACTCGACGCCGAGATCCAGCTTGGCGCCCAGCTTCGCCTCGTCCCCGGCGTCATTCGCCGGTGCCAGAACCCCGAGCCCGGCCCCGATGTAGGGGGAGATCTCACCCTCCAGGGGGATCAACGCGCCCTCCAGGCCGAAGTAGCCGGGATCGTCATCGGCTCCCTGGAACAGGACACCGAGCCGCCAGGTGGGCGCCTCGTAGCTCCAGCCCACCGAGCCCCCGAGCGGCGCGAGGCACAGGCCGAGGACGAACAGCCCCTCACCCGGCTTCTTGCGGAGGGGCTTGGCTTCCTGCGCCGTCACGGTGGCGATGCTCGCCGTCTTCTCCGGCGGCACGCGATCGAGCACGGCACGGACCAACCGGGGGACGACCGTGTCGGACTCCTCGATGGTCTCCGCGGTGAGCGTGGCCGCGAACCGGGGCGTGGGGTCCGGCGGCCGCAGCTCCTCCAGCGAGATCAGCACCTTCTGCCCGAGCGGGCCGAGCCGCAGGACGAAGAGGCGGTCCACGCCCTGGTCGGCGAGGCCCCGCAGCGTCTCCTCGGTCAGGGGCACGGTCGCGTGGTAGCGGAGGTCGTCTGTCAGCGCGACCCCGCGGACGCGGAGTTCCGTGGATGCGATCGTGCGCACCGTCTGGACGGTGGGGGCGTCGAAGCCCCCGTCCTCCGCCACCAGGACCACGGAGGCGGCGCCGGCCGCGCCGGCGATCGCCATCGAGAGCAGGAAGAAGACCGGGAGAATCCTCACGACCTTGCGCATCGCTATCTCCTCACTCGCTTGGCTGAGCGGGTCACAGTCATCCTAGTCGCGCCGGGCGGCCCGTTCAAGGCGCGGCGCCGTTGACCTCTCCGGGCGAGGACCGTGAATCCCGCGGGCGCGCATCGCCGTGCCGGTGGCGGGGAGCTGGATCGCGGCGATCGGCCTGCTGCTGCTCGCCTGGTCCTTCCGCGGGGATGAAGATGGCGCCGGTGATCCCCCGCAGCCGCCGACCGCCGCGGGTCACTCCGACTTCACTGCGACGCTCGCGCCATACCAGATGGCATCGCGGTCGATTCGGATCGTGTTCATCTTGGTGGCAAACGAGAGAACCTTGTCTCCCACCGTCACGGTATCCCTGACCCCCCCGGGGAGAGCGAAGGGTTTGATCTTGTTGACCGGAAGGCCCACGTTGAAGCCCTTCTCCTCCACGATCCCTGCCAACAGGCTGCGGACATCCACCTTGTCGAGCACCCAGCCGCACACCCCGTGTTTCGCGGCGAGGATGCTGTCGATGGCGGCCCACGACGCCCTCGAAGGCTTCACGCGGATCCTCAACTTGGTCTCCGGAAAGACCGGGGTGCAGACGACCTGGCTCCCCCGGATCGCGAGCCTCATGCGGCCCGACACCACGTACTTGCTCGGGATCACGCTTCCCGTGAGCTTCTGGGTCACGTCCATGTCGCCGCAGGTGGCGTCGGCGATGTTCTTGCCGTTCCACACGAAATGGATCGTCGCCTCGCCGCTGCCTTCGCTGAGTTCGATCGGCAGCGACATGGACACTTCATTCTCTCCAAAGTCGATGTCCGGTCGGCCCGGCCGGAGTTTGCCGGTCACCTGATTGATATCGATGTCGACGACGAACTCGCCGATGGTGACCACTTTCTTGATGGACTTCGCGACGTGAGCCCTGATGCCGCTCAGGCTCAGAGTCACGTTGCTGGCGACATCGGCGAAGACGCGCTCGATCACACTGCGCATGAATGCCGTGGGGATGCTGAGCACGACGTCACCCTGGGAGAGCCTCTGGATGCGCGGGTCCTTGGCCACCAGCTCCGCCGCCCGGCTCCGCAGCGAGTCCTGTTCCGTCTGGAGCGCTTGGATCTCGGCGCTCCAGGCCCGCACCTGCTGGGGCGAGGGTTGGCGGGAGCACCCCGAGCTGGCGGTGAGCGACGCCGCGAGGATCGCGGCCACGAGCGCGCGCCCGGGGCTCACGTCCCACCCCCGGCGCGATTCGCCGGCTCGGGTCCGGAGGATCCTGGGGGGCTGGTCGCCCCGGTCTTGGGTAGCGGCTTCGCAGAAGGCGCTGCAACGGGCTTGCGCGGCTTCTTCTTCACGGCCACTTCCAAACCCTCCTCGCCGCCTGTCACCTTCCCGACCTCCGCGTGGAGCGTCACCCACAGCTTGCCCCCCGCGGCGATCACCCGCTCCACGGACAGGTTGAGCGGGACCACGAGGGAGTCCAGCTGGATCGGGCCCGCCTGGATGGCCGGTACGCGGATGTTCTGAGCCAGCCCCACGGGGATCTGAAGGGCGGGCAAGGCATCCTGCAGCATTCCACGCCCCTTGTCCGAGAGGAACTTCTTCCCACCGGGACCAAGGAACTTCTCCAAGATACCCGCCTCCAGGAGTTCCAGCCGGTCGATGGCGATACTGACGCTGAGGAGGTCGGTCTTGGGATCGATCGCGACGGCGCCGAGACCTCCGAGGATGCGGACCGCCGTCTTGCGCTCCGGGGTCTCCCGGCGATGGATGTTGCCTTCGATGGTGATGGCGCCGAACTTGTCGCGCAGGAGTACCGTCGCCCGGTCGAGATGGACGATGAACCGTTTCCCCAGGGGGCGCTCCATGGGGAGCTGGAAGCGCAAGAGGTCGGCGACGATCTTCTCGTCGATGCCGACGAGGAAGCGGTCGGCCGGCACGAGCGAGCCGCGCTCGGCCTCGGCGATCATCTCGCGAATGCCCCGGTTCTGCCGCTGCAGCAGCGCTTTCCGGGCCAGGAACTCGGTCTCCTGCCCGGAAGGGGCACAGCCCGCGAGCAGCCCCGCGGCCAGCCCCGCGGCCAACAGGTATCCGACCGCCGTGTCACGAATCGATCGCATGGCTATCTCACTGTCCGATCCTGTTCATCGTTCGCGCCACGCGCATGAGGTCCCCCGTGGCGTAGAAGTCCACCGCGATCAGGTTCGGCAGCTTGTGGCGCTGCCGCTGACAGGCCCGCGCCCGCCGCAGCAGGAAGTCGTAGGCGTTGACGACCGCCGCGTTGCTCGGCTTGGGCATCGGCGTCGACTCGATCCAGTGGTTCAGCAGCAGCAGTGAGCCGCCGGTGCCGCCGCGGTTCGGCTTGTTCGAGAACTGCGTCGTGTCGTGGAACGTGTACGGCGTCTCCTGCATCACCTCGAAGGCCTGGTGGTACCACGGCACGCCGGCGCTGTTGTTCTCGGCCATCACCACCACGCGCTGGTCGGACTCGGCCATCTGCCGCAGCGTCGGCCAGGGCGGCGTGACCGGGCCGCGGTAGACGAAGTCGATGAGGCCGCTCTCCTCGAAGCACTTCGCGATGTCCTGCGGGGTGACGCCCTCGTCCTGGATGACGATGATGAGGATCTCACCCGGGTTGGCCACCAGGAAGTCGCGCATCTGGCCCAGCGTCTCGACCAGCGACGTGGCGCCCAGTTCGCAGAAGCCGTGCCCCATGTAGACGCCGCGCTCGCTCCCCTCGCCCTCGACCAGCCGGTCGCGGATGCGCATGGCGGCCGCCACGCCTTCCTTGCCGACGGCTGCCTCGTACTTGGCCATGGAGCCCGTCGAGTCGTCGATCACGGTCTTGACCTTGTCGCCGACCGGGATGCCGTAGTGCGCGTCGATGAGGAAGCGGCGCACGCCGTCCTCGAGCTGCTCGGGGATGGACTTGTTCTGGTTGGGGAACATCCAGTCGGGGATGTCGGCGGCGCTCATCGAATTGTGCGAGGTGGGGAAGACCACCTGGTCGAGGCGGCGG
>CAYLSO010000205.1:0-14917 GCA_964386525.1 uncultured bacterium | reverse complement strand
CGGTCGGCTGAACGACGTCTGGGCGCTGTCGCTGGCGGGCGCGACGGCGTGGACGGTGCTCTCACCCTCCGGCACGAAGCCCAGCGCGCGCAGCATCCATACGGCGATCTACGATCCGCTGCGCGACCGCATGGTGGTGTTCGGCGGCATCCCCAGCTCTGCGACCGCCGACACATGGGCACTCGCGCTGGCGGGCTCGCCGGCCTGGTCGGCACTGTCCCCCGCGGAGGCGCTGCCGGACGGCCACGGTGCGCACTCCGCGGTCTACGAGGCGGCGCGGGACCGCATGGTGGTGTTCGGCGGCACCGCCTTCCGCAACGACGTCTGGGCGCTTGCCTGGTCGACCGCGGTCGGTGTGGACGAGCCGCCGCCGCAAGCCGCCGTGGGATTCCTGGGTCCGCCGGCGCCAAACCCGACGCGCGGACCGACGACGATGAACTTCTCCATCCCGCAGGCGGGCCGAGTTCGGCTCGACGTGTACGACGTGACCGGGCGCCGGGTGTGCACGCTGGTGGATGGAGAGCGGTGCGCCGGAGCCGAGGCGATGGTCTGGGACGGGACGAGCGAGTCCGGCGCACGGCTGGCAGCCGGCTTGTACTTCTTGCGGCTGGCGGGCCCACGCATCCTCGAGACGCGCAAGGTGATCCTGATCCGGTGAGCCGGCGGCGCATCGGATACCGGAGTCCGGTCCATCTCCGGGTGCCAAGTCAATCGGCTCCGGCACCCCTTCGGGTGCGGGAGTATAGAACGTGGCGGCGGCCCGGCGGGTCTGCGGGAACTGATGGGCCACCCCCCGATCGCCACGACCCAGCGCCATGCGTGGCTCGCAGGGGATCTCGTGATGCGCGAAGCAGTCCGGGCCTTCGGTGCGTCGGTGTAGCAGAAGCAGAAGGCGTAGCAGTTGCGCTCGACCGCAGTTGCGCAAGACGTCCTAACTTGTTACAAATCGCCCGACTTGGAGAGGTGCAGGAGCGGTTGAACTGGACGGTTTCGAAAGCGGCCGTCCGCGCTTACGACCCGAATGCGGCTCCACCGCCGGAATCGCGTTCCGCCACCGAGAGTTACCGACGCCCCAGCAGGTTAGCGCCTGCCGGGGCGTTCTCGTTTCGAGGGGACAGGAGGGGACAGGAAGGGACTGGAGGCGACTCTGAGGTGGCATCCATTTGTAATCCAACGGAAGGCGGTCTTGCTGCTTCAATGGATGCGTGGCGGGTGGGCCATCGACGCCTGGCGGGAGACGGCGTGTGCTCGGCCTCCGAATCCCGCCTGCGCTCTGCAGCAACTGGCGGAGAGTTGTATACGACAAAGAAAGAAGCGCACGGGAGCGGACTCCGGTGTGTCGCGCGATCATCACCCCGGGTGTCGCAGCCGGAGCCGAGTCCTCGGGGTGGCCCCTGTGCTAGAGTCCACCGGACGCGGTGACCCGGAGGCGGCCCCTGCACGGTCCGGGGCGGCACTTGCAGGACGGCTCTGCCCGCCGCTGCCGCGGCGATCCGGACAGTCGGTGCAGTACGAATCACGGTGGCGGGGGCTTCGCTGAGCGAGCGAGCAGGCGGGGACTTACGCCACCACGAATAGCCGTTCGCCAGGGCAGTGGCTCGTCTTCTCCGCCTGGAGGCTCGACCATGAGACTTATTCCAATTGTGCTCGCTTCGGTGTTCCTCGCCACCCTGGTCTGGGCCGCCGCCACGGACATTCACCAAGAGCGCGTGCAGTTTGCCAAGGGCGCAACGTCGACGGTCATCAAAGGCCGGCTGAAGGGCGATCCCATTGTCGACTACCTGGTGCGCGCCGGCGCCGGGCAGACGCTCACCGTCAGTCTAAAGAAGACGAATCCGCAGAACTACTTCAACATCAATCCACCCGAAACAGACGTTTCCATGTTCGTCGGTTCCACTGCCCTGACAGGCAATTCCTTTGCGGGCATGCTCCCGGCCGACGGCGACTACACGGTGCGCGTCTACTTGATGCGTCCCGCCGCGCGCCGCAACGAGTCGAGCGACTACACGCTGACTATCGGCGTGACCGGCCAGGCGCTCGCGCCGGTTCCCGCGTCGAAGGACGCGCTCCTGCCGGGCACGCCGTTCCATGCCTCAGGGTCGATCAGGTGCGTCCCGTCCTTCGAGACGAAGCAACGGGATTGCGAGGCGTTCGTCATCCGCCGCGGCTTCGACGGCACGGCCACGGTCGAGATTCCCCAGGCGAACTCCGGTAAGCGTCGTATCCTCTTCGTGAAGGGCAAGCCCGTTACATCGGATTCGCCTGACCCGCTGACTTTCACGCGCCAGGGTGACGTCACGACCGTGAAGCTGGGCACCGAAGAGCGGTACGAGATTCCCGATGCCCTCGTCGCTGGCGGCTGAAGCGGACCGGAGATCGCCAGCGGCTCACGAAGCAAGGGAAGGAAGCGCAGAAGCGAATAGTTCCAGAACGCCCTGTTCTTAGCCGGCGATGCTCCGGCGCTCGTGTTCCGTGCGGGTCCCGGGAATCGGGCAGCACCGCGACACAGGAGACGTGGATTCATGAAGGAACTCATGTACGGCCACAGTAGCGGCTTGATTGTGTCAGGCCTCTTCTTGTGCATGTTGTTGTTCCTAGAACTCGGCTATCGCCTTGGCCGCAGGCGACACGTCTCGGGCAGTAATCCAGGCAGAGCGCACGTCGGCGCCGTCCTGGCTGCGATGCTGGGCCTTCTGGCGCTCCTGCTCGGGTTCACGTTCTCCCTGGCCCTGCAGCGCTACGATCACCGCAGCCAGGCTGTCGTGGTCGAGGCCAACGCCATCGAGGCAACGTACCTCAGTGCCCGGCTTCTCCCGATCGAGATGCGGAGCGAGGTGCAGGCGCTGCTCCGCCGCTACTTGGACGTGCGCATCCGGGAGGGCCGTCTCAGTCTGGCGGAAGACGCCAAGCGGGACGCCCTGAACCAGCAAGCCAACGGGATTGTCGCGGATCTCTGGGCACATGCAGAGAGAGCTGTGGAAAGGGATGCCAGGCCCGTCGCCAGCGGGCGGTTCGTTCAGTCTTTGAACGAGCTCATCGACGCATCGGGTGCACGGAACGCCGCCTCGGCACGGCATGTTCCGGAGATCGTGCTCCTCGTGATGTTTGCGGCATTCGTCCTGACGGGAGCTACCCTTGGCTACGACTCCGGAGTCGCCGGGCACCGCCCGATGCTCCCGGCATACGCGCTGATCCTTCTGATCGTCGTCGTCGTGTATCTCATCATGGATTTGGACCGACCCCAGCGTGGCGTGATTCGCGTGAGCCAGGAGAGTCTGTTGGACCTTCAACAGGTGATGGGAACCGCGCCCGTACCCACTGCCCGTCCCGGCAGCCCGCCGGAGGCGCCGCGAGGCTCGCCCCGATGATAACAGACGCTGTTCCAGTCCGGCCAGGCGACGAAATTGGAGCTGGGTCGCACCACATGCGCCTATCCCGCGACTGACCCGACAGGAGCCGCGGTCGGAGGGGCGCCCTGTGGCTGGTGGAGCTGCGTCGCTCGGCGTGGCACTGGCGACGCCGACGCGACGAGGGTGCGCTGCGCGGTCGCCCCCTCGTCTAGTAGCTCACCGTGCCGACGAGGCTGAAGATCCACCGGCTGTTCGTGGTGATCTGCTCCCGGAGAACTGGCCCACCGCGACTGTCATTCCTGGCCTAGGTGGTCCGCTCGCCATGATGAGAGCCTAGTGGGTCAGAGTCGGGGTGCGGCCCACAACCTCATCGCTTCGACCAGTTCGCAATCACGCACACCGGCAAGAATCCGCCCTCCTTGATGATATTGAGCACGCCGATCTGCACACCATCCAGCCTCCGTGCGTAGTTCACGAACGCGAGCTGCAGTCCCCCAGCGTTCTCGGCGTAATTGAAACCAGCCCACTGGAGGCCCCTGGTGGTGCCTGTGTTGATGTTGACCGCTGCGATCTGGAGGCCGCTCATCGTGCCCTCGGTGTAGTTGACGAACCCCCATTGCAGGCCGTTCGAGAGCGTGGTCGTGTGATTCACGAAACCCAGGTCAACGACTCCCACCGACGAGTTCTTCCCGTAGATCAGATTGAAGCGGAACGCGGTCACCGAATCCTCTGGCTTGACCAGCGACAGGGGGGTGAACACCGCCAGATTGACGGCCTTCTCGGCCGCCGCGGCGGGAAGCCCCGCCAGAATCGTGACGCACAACGCGATCCACGAGCCCCTGCGTATTGATTTCATCGCGCCCTCCCACGAGGATGTTGCGAAGTTACTTCGATGTCGGCGCCCGCCGCGGCGCCGGGGGCAATGTACCCTGTCTCGAGTGCCTTCGTCAGCGGCCGGCAACAGCCGGGCCCGCTGGCTCTTGGTTGAGGCGGCGTGGTAGATCTTGCGCTCGCGGCGCGAGGACGCCGAACCGCTACGGCGGTGGGCGCAGCGGGTGGCGCTGCGGCGGGGGACCAAGTCGGGGTCGCTGCGCTGGCCGGCAAGCTGGCCGGGATTCTCTATGCAGTGTGGCGGGACGGGACGACCTGCGAGCGCCGAGACGGCCACGGGGGGGAGGTAGGTTCCTAGCCGGGGGGAGCGGGAGACTCTCAGCCGGGTCCGAACACGGAGGAGCGGAGAGCGCGAACAGTCCTGTGGTCGCTGTTGAGGTCGCGTAGCCGATTGGCGCCGCGCGCCTCGTCGCAAAACTCACCATCCGCCGGCGACCACGGCCGCCGCTATCGAGCGCGAAGAGACGGATGAAGGACCTCACTGAGGGGACCAGGAGACAGGAGTAGAATGTCCAGGCGAACCCGCACGGGTAGGGGGCGCTGCTTCAAAGCAGAAACGGTAGCAGACGCCCCTTCGGGCCATTGCCCAAAACGCCGCAAGCTGTTATGAATGCTGCGCCTGGAGAGGTGCAGGAGCGGTTGAACTGGACGGTCTCGAAATCCACCGACACCGATTCGCCGCCCGAACCGGGAAGACGTTGAATCACAAGGGCCTCCGTCGGTTAGCCCCGGCGGGGGCCCTCCGCTCAATCCGGACAGGAGCGGACAGAAGAGGACAGGAGCGGACTCTGGTGTGTCACCCAATCGTCACCCAGGGCGCGGAGGCGGCCCGGAGGCTTTGAACCGCATCGGGTTCTCGACACTGGATCATGGCTCGGTGGTGCCGGTCCCTTCGACGCCGGCATGCCTCGACAGCACAGCTCCTGGGGGTCTTTCGCCAGGTCCTTGGGGGCCAGCGTGCCCACACCTGGGTTCCTGCCGCGGCGCCGTCTAGGAGGTCGGCAGGGAGCGCGCGGATCGGATTCCTTGTCAGTCGCCTGCTGCCGTGGCTGTGCCGGCCGGCGCGGCCCACGGGCCCGTATATCCGACGGACCTCAGGAGTGCACCGAACCGCGGGTGGCTTTGCAGCCCGGAGTAGATGGGCCCCACCAGGAAGATCGGGTAGGCGCTGCCCCAATCCGGCACGCCCCGCTCGAGGACGGCGATGCCCTCGGCTACCTCGCCGAGACCCGCGTGTATCGTCGCCAACCAGATCGGCGGGACGACCTCCGGCCGTGAACGCTCGAGCAGCTCGGCGAGCGCCTGCCGGGCGTCGGCCTGGCGGCCGGCACGGCCCAGCGCATGCCCGAGAATGGCCACGAAGAACCCGTTCCTGTCCGTCATCTGCACGCCCCGCTCGGCGGCCTCGATGGCTTCATCGTGCCTGCCGGCTTCCGATAGCGCCACGCTGAGCATCCAGGTGGCCAAGGAGCAGCCGGGGTCGAGCGCCAAGGCGTTCTGACTGCACTCTATGGACCGGCCTTGCTGACGAAGCCCGTGGTAGGTGGCGGCAGCGAGGAAGAGGGCCAGGGGCGACAGCGGATCGAGGGTTGCTGCCCGCTCCGCCTCGATGGCGGCCGCCTCGGCCCGCCCCATGGTCGCGAGCACGATCCCGTAGAACGCGTGCGTGATGGGAGCATTCGGATCGAGCGCCAGGGCGCGCCTGAACTCCCGCTCGGCCACGCCCCAGTCCCAGGCGAGCCACGCATGCAACGTCCCCAGGGCGCTGTGGGCTTCCGCGAGCGAGTCGTCGAGCGCCACGGCGCGCTCGGCCGCTGCCCGGGCCTTCGGCAGTACCGCTCGCGGCATGCTCAACCCGTAGAACCCGGCGACGCTGAGACTCTCCGCTAGGCCCGCCAGCGCGGGTGCGAAGTCGGGGTCCAGGTCGATGGCGCGCGTGAAGCAGTCCACCGCCTGCTCCAGCCGGCCCTTGTAGCGCCGCGCGAAGTAGTACCGCCCCTTCAGGTAGAGTTGGTAGGCCTCGAGGTTCGCGCTGGGGCGCTTCACGAGCGGCGCCTCCCGGGGCCCGATCAGCTTGACCTTCAGCTTGTCGACGATCGCCCGGGCGATCTCGTCCTGCACCGCGAACACGTCGTCGAACCGCCGGTCATAGCGCTCCGACCAGAGATGGTAGCCGTCGCTGACGTTCACGAGCTGGGCGGTGATGCGCAGCCGGTCGGCCGCCTTGCGCACGCTGCCTTCGAGCAGGGTCTCCACGTTGAGCCGGTCCCCGATCGCCCGGATCTCCAGGTCCTTCTCCTTGAGATGGAAGGTCGAGGCCTTGGCCGCCACGCGCAGTCCTTCGATGGCGCCCAGGGCCATGATCAGCTCTTCGGTCATGCCCTCGCAGAAGTACTCCTGCTCCGGATCCGCGCTGAGGTTCGCGAAGGGCAAGACGGCGATAGAGGGCAGACGCTGTGCTTCGGCGACCGCGGCCCGCTCGCCGCCAGCCCGCATCCGTTCCCTGCAGGTGCGCAGTTCCACGAGCATCTGCTCGGCCTGCTGGTAGCGGGCCAGCCGGTCCTTCGCCAGCGCCCGGTTGACGATGCGCACCAGTGCCGCGGGTAGTCCCGGTCGCAAGCGGTCCAGCGGCTCCGGCGCCTGGTTCACCACGCCGTAGAGCACGGCTTGCAGGGTCTCCCCGCCGAACGGCGGGCGCCCCGCGAGCATCTCGTACAGGACCGCCCCCAGCGCCCACAGGTCGGCCCGCGCGTCCGTCGCCTCGCCTCGCACCTGCTCCGGCGCCATGTAGGCTGGCGTGCCGAGCGTCGTGCCGGTGGCCGTCAAGACCGTCGCCTCGGGCACATGCGCCAACCCGAAGTCCACCAGCTTCACCCGACCCGACTTCGTCACCATCGCGTTGGCAGGCTTGACATCCCGGTGCACGACGCCGTGGGCGTGCGCCTCGGCCAGGGCTTCCGCCATCTGGCAGGCCAGCTCCACGGCCTCCTCGGCGGGCAACCGCCCGCGCGCCAAGCGGGCGCGGAGGGATTCGCCCTCGCAGTAAGTCATGGCGAGCAGCAGTTGACCCCCGGGGAGCTCTTCGATGTCGTACACCGTACAGATGTGGGGATGGTCGAGCAGCGAAGCGGCGCGTGCCTCGTGGATTAGACGCGTTTTGGCGGCTTCGTCCCGCGCGAGGTCCGGCGGCAGCAGCTTGAGCGCCACCTTGCGGCCGAGGCGCACGTCCTCGGCCAGATAGACCTCACCCATGGAGCCGGCGCCGAGCCTCTCCAGCACGCGGTAGTGAGACACCGTTTGGCCGAGCATTTCGGACCTCCGGTCCGCGGCGCGACACGAGCTAGAAGACAGATGCCACGCCGGGCCCGATCCGGCACCTATGGCACGAGGCTTGGGTGCTTCTTGCCGATCCAATCCTCTACCGTCGCCCGCAGCGTCTTAACGCGCTCGAGAATCTCTCCGGCCTCTGCCTCGCCGACGACTCCAGCGACATCGTAGCTGAGCTGGTTGCGTTTTCTTCGACAACGGTCCAAGTAGGCGACTGTCTTCGCGATTCCAGGGCCCATGGCCAGTCGCATGGCCTCGAACGTGGTGGCGTGCGCGGCGGGGCCTCTTACCCGATAGCCAGCGCAGGCGACGACCATCTTTGCTAAGAGCAGGGCCGCCTCGTAGGCGAGGCCGAAGCGATTGTCAGTCGAGAGAGCGGCAAGTGCGGCGTCGCGCAGATCGCGCTCGATGGCCGCGCGCAGGCCTTGAAGTTCCTCGCGAGAGGTGTGATGCGACTCAACGCGCCCGTGAGCGGAGAGTGTCTTCCAAGACACGCTGATCTCCCACCACGAACAACTTCTCGCGTTTCAGCACCGCACGAAGGAAGTGATTGCCAGCCCTGGCCTTAGCTGAAAACTCTTCAGGCGCAAAGGTCGTCACGCTCACCTCTCGACCCAACCGAGCCTCGGCACGGCGGAGCCGGGGAGAGAGCTCGGTGAGAGGAGCCCGTCCCACGATCAACAGATCGACGTCACTCCCCGGGCGCTCGCCTCCGCGGGCCAGCGAGCCGTAGACGAACGCCAGCTCGATGCCCCGCACCATCCCGCGAAGAGATTCACGCAGGACGTCGACCAGGCCTGCTGTCTTCGCTAGGAGTCCTTGCAGATCGGAAAGCAAGGGGGAGTCGTCATTCGCCTTGTAGTAGACCCGATTGCCTTCGCGCTTGCGGCTGAGGATGCCGGCAGCCACGAGGGAAGTCAGCTCGCGCTGGAGGCTGGAGGGGCGAACCCCAAGGTGTTTCGCGAGGTCGCTCAGATACCACCAACGGCTGGGATCGAGCAGAGTCGCGGCCAGCAGTCGCTGCCGGGTACGCGGGATGAGCGCATCGATGGCGGATCGTGGCTTACGCATGTTGCGTACGATTGTACGCAGATTGCGTAAGGTGGAAAGGGCTTTTCCCGAGACCAAGGGGAGCGCGCGGCCGTCGAGGGGACTGCCGGATTGCCAAATGGCCCCTAACTTGTTACAAACTCACCGACTGGAGAGGTGCAGGAGCGGTTGAACTGGACGGTCTCGAAATCCACTGACACCGTTTTGGCGCCCGAACCGGGAAGACGTTGAATCGCAAGGGCCTCCGTCGCTTACTGCCGGCGGGGGCCCTTCGTTTGATCCGGACAGAAGAGGAGAAGAGGACAGGAGCGGACTCCGGTGTGTCACCCAATCGTCACCCAAGGCAGCGATCAAGGCAGCGATGGCCTCCGGCCTGGACCTGCGCTCTAGGACCCGCCCGAGACGCGCTTGGATGCCACCCCGCCCGGGTGTAGTGTCTTCGCGGCCTGCCTAACCCACCTGGCCTGAGGGCGGGCAAGCGGGGGATAGCCGATGCTGGCCGCCGGTACCACCCTCGGACCCTACAAGATCCTCGCCCCGCTGGGGGCCGGCGGGATGGGCGAGGTCTATCGCGCTCATGACAGCCGTCTCGGCCGCGATGTGGCCGTCAAGGTGCTGGCCCCGCACCTGGCCGCCACGCCCGAGGTGCGCGCCCGCTTCGAGCGCGAGGCGCGCACCATCTCCCAGCTCAACCATCCTCACATCTGCACGCTCCACGACGTGGGTCACCACGAGGGGACGGACTACCTGGTGATGGAGCTGCTCGAGGGCGAGACCCTCGCCCGCCGGCTGGAGAAGGGCCCGCTACCGGTGGCCGAGGTGCTCTCTCTCGGGGGGCAGATCGCCGATGCGCTGGCCCGCGCGCACCGGGCAGGCGTCGTGCACCGGGACCTGAAGCCCGGCAACGTGATGCTGACCAAGGCCGGAGCCAAGCTGATGGACTTCGGTCTGGCGCGCCCCGCCAGGCCGGCCCCGGTGGCCGGTTCCGAGCCCGAGTCGCCGACCATGAGCCGGCCGCTGACGGCGGAGGGGACGATCGTCGGCACCTTCCAGTACATGGCGCCGGAGCAGCTCGAGGGGAAGGAGGCGGACGCCCGGTCCGACCTCTGGGCGCTGGGCTGCATGCTCTACGAGATGGCGACGGGAAAGGCGGCGTTCGAGGGCCAGAGCCAGGCGAGCCTGATCAGCGCCATCATGAAGGACGAGCCGTGCTCCATCATGGAGCTGGCGCCGCTGAGCCCGCCGGCTCTCGAGCGGCTGGTCCGGCAGTGCCTGGCCAAGGACCCGGACGACCGTTGGCAGAGCGCCGGCGACCTGGCGCGTGAGCTGGCGTGGGTCCGCGATGCGGGCTCGCAGGCCGGCGTGCCGCTCGTGTCCGGGGCCGACCGCGGCGCGCACATCAAGAGCCGCGAGCGCCTGCTCTGGGGCGCGGCGCTGCTGGCGGCTGTGCTGGTGGCGATCGCCATCGCCACGGTGCCCCGGCGGCTGCCCCGGGGCCCGCAATCGGCCGTGACCCGGTTCTCCATTGCCGCTCCCGAGAACGTCACGCTGGCCGTCAACTCCGGGCAGTCGGCCATCTCACCCGACGGACGGACGTTGGCATTCGTGGCGGTGGACTCCGCGAGGACGATCCGGATTTGGGTCCGCCCGCTCGATTCTCTCGCGCCGCGGGAGCTGATCGGAACCGAGGACGGCTTTCTTCCCTTCTGGTCGCCCGACAGTCGCTTCATTGGCTTCTTTGCCGGCGGCAAGCTCAAGAGGACCCCGGCAGCGGGCGGCACCCCCGAGGCACTGTGCGACGCTCGCGACGGCCGGGGCGCGAGCTGGAGCCGTGACGGCGTGATCGTGTTCGCGCCCGACGCCGTCGGGCCGCTGTTCCGCGTCTCCGGGAGTGGCGGGACGCCGGTCCAGGTCACGAGCCTCGACACGACCCGTCGCGAGACGGGACACCGCTGGCCGTGCTTCCTCCCCGACGGACGACGTTTCATGTTCGTCGCCCTGCCCGGGCGGGAGGGTAGCTTCGACGCCTACGCAGGCTCCCTCGACTCGCAAGCCAGGAAGTTCATCGTCAGCGCGGGCGCCGCACCGACGTACGCCGCACCCGGCTACTTGCTCTATGTCCGCGGCGCCTCCCTCGTGGCGCAGAGGTTCGATGTCCGTCGGCTGTCGTTCACAGGCCAGCCCATCACTGCGGGGGAGGCTCCGCTGCCGTACCCCTACTTCGCCGGAGTGCAGAGGGTGACCGCTTCGGACAACGGGGTCATGGCCCACGTCGGGGCGGGGCTCCCGAACACCGAACTCAAGTGGTTCGACCGGCTGGGCCGCCCGGCCGGCACAATCCCGGTTCCGCCCGGACGCTACGACGAAGTACGGCTTTCACCCGACGGCAAGCGGCTTTGCGTGGGCCGCTCGAGTTCCGCGTCCGTCACGGACCTCTGGCTTGTGGACCTGGACCGGCCCGTTCCCACGCGCTTCACCTTCAGGGCATCTGTCAGCGGAGGCGCGATGTGGTCCCCGGACGGTAGCCAGATCGCCTTCTCGTCGAGCGGGTCGGGACCTGCGGATATCTACGTGAAGGCGGTACGGGGGGCGGGCCCAGAACGGCCGCTGCTGGCCGCGAGCGGGCTGTTCAACAACCTCTCCCAGTGGTCGCCTGACGGACGGCTCCTCGTCTATGACGAACCGCAGCCGCGCACGGGATGGGACCTGTGGCTGCTTCCCACGGAAGGTGGCCACAAGCCGACGACCTACTTGTCCACCTCCTTCAACGAGCGCTGGGGAACGATCTCGCCGGACGGCCGCTGGATGGCCTACTTCTGCGACGAATCCGGGAAGTGGGAGGTCTACGTGCAATCGTTCCCGACTCCGGGCAGCAAGTACCAGGTGTCCACCGAGGGCGCCGGACTCACACTCGAAGCATGGTGGGTGCGCGACGGGCGTGAGCTGATCTACTTTGGAGCGGATTGCCTGACGCTCATGGCGGTGGACGTGCAGACGACTCCCACGTTCAAGGCCGGCACGCCGCACAAGCTCTTCCAGTTGCCAGCAGGCTGGTTGTGGGCGGATATCACCCGGGATGGCCAGCGCGTGCTTGTGGCTGTACCCGCGAGCCAGGCGTCGGCCTCGACGATCACCATCGAGATGAACTGGACCGCTGCGTTGAGAGAGCCCTGATGCTGGCCGCCGGCACCGCTCTCGGGCCCTACAGGATCCTCTCCCGCCTGGGCGCCGGAGGGATGGGGGAGGTGTATCTCGCGGAGGATCCCAGGCACCGCCGCCAGGTGGCGATCAAGGTCCTCAGCCCCGAGGCTGCCGCTGCGCTCGGTCCCGACCGCTTCCTGCGCGAGATCGAGATCGCGGCCCAGCTTACCCATCCTCACATCCTGCCGGTCCACGATTCCGGGTCCGCGGATGGCCGGCTCTACTTCGTCATGCCCTACGTCGAGGGGGAGTCCCTGCGGCAGCGGCTGGCCCGCGAGAAGCAACTCCCGGTGGAGGACGCGCTCCGCATCGCGCGCGACGTGGCGGATGCGCTCAGTTACGCCCACAGCCGCGGCGTGGTGCACCGCGACGTCAAGCCGGAGAACATCCTGCTGGAGAGCGGGCACGCGGTGGTGGCGGACTTCGGCATCGCGCGGGCGCTCGCCGCATCGGCGGGTGAGACGCTGACCGCGACCGGGATGGCGGTGGGCACGCCAGCCTACATGAGCCCCGAGCAAGCCGCTGGAGACCGCAACCTGGACGGTCGGACGGACCTCTATAGCCTCGGGTGCGTGCTGTACGAGATGCTGGCCGGGCAGCCGCCGTTCACCGGGCCGACGGCGGAAAGCCTGGTGCACCAGCACCTGAGCGCGGCGCCGCGGCCGATCGCCGAGCTGCGCCCGGCGGTGCCGGCCGGAGTGGGGGCCGCGCTGCAGCGAGCGCTCGCCAAGACACCCGCGGATCGGTTCCGCACGGCACCCGAGCTCGCCGCAGCGCTGGCGGCGGGCGCAGAGCATGGTGAGGCGCGCGCGCCGGTCGCCGCCGGTGCCCCCTCCATCGCGGTGCTGCCATTCGTGAACATGAGCGGGGATCCCGAGAACGAGTATTTCAGCGATGGTCTGGCCGAGGACATCATCGATGCCCTGACCCAGGTGCCGGGGCTGCGGGTGATGGCGAGAACCTCGGCGTTCTCCTTTCGGGGCAAGGAGCAGGACGTCCGCGAGATCGGGGCGCGACTCAACGTCGAGCACATCCTGGAGGGCAGCGTGCGCCGGGCGGGCAACCGCCTGCGGGTGACCGCCCAGCTGGTCAAGGCCAGCGACGGGTATCACCTGTGGAGCCAGCGCTTCGACCGGGAGATGACCGACGTCTTCGCCATCCAGGACGAGATCTCGCAGGCCATCGTCGAGAAACTGCGGCTGCGGCTGACGGAAGGTCGCCCGCTGGTCAAGCGCTACACGGAGAACCTCGCCGCCTACGACCTCTGCTTGAGGGCCCGGTATCATTTCCAGAAGGCGACGCAGGAGGGACGCGAGGCGGGCCGGCGGTACTGTGAACAGGCCATCGCGCTTGATCCGAACTACGCCCTGGCGTACCGCGTGCTGTCTGAGTCCTACCTGTGGGGTGCGTTCTTCGGATTCACGGATCCGCGAGAGGCCATCCCCCGGGCGAAGTCGGCGGCGCTCGAGGCCCTCCGGCTCGACGACACGATCGCCGAAGCGCACGGCGTGTTGGGAGCCGTCCTGGGCGCGGGGGAGTTCGATTGGCCCGGAGCCGAGCGCGAATTCCGCCGCGCCCTGGAGCTGAATCCCTCGTCCGCGGATGTCCGATACTACTACGCCAATTGGCACCTTCAGGCACTCGGCCGAGTGGAACAGGCCCTGGCCGAGATCAGGCGGGGCGTGGAGCTGGACCCGCTCGATCCAATCTACAACGCGCACATGGGGTACAACCTTCACGCCACGCGCCAATCCGAGCCAGCGATCGCGCAACTGAGGCACGCCATCGAGTTGGGCCCGGCTTACTACCTGGCTTATTGGTACCTTTCGATCGCCTACGCGCTATGCGGCCAGCTCGACGAAGCGGTGGCCACGGCTGAGAAGGCGAACGAGCTCTCGGGCGGCACTGCGTTGACACTGGGAGTGCTGGGCAGAACTTACGGTTTGGCCGGCCGGACCGTCGAAGCACGGCAACTGCTGGAAGAGTTGGAGGCCCGGCGTCGTTCGAGCTATGTCCCGGGTTCCTCCATCGCGATGGTCCATCGCGGACTGGGAGACTTGGAGAAGGCTCTTGAGTGGTGGACACGGGGCGTCGATGAGCATGATCTGCTGCTCGTGTTGTCGCTCAAGGCGGAGCCGGGCTACGATCTCATGCGATCCCACCCGGCGTATCAGGTCCTGCTGCGGAAGATGAACCTGGAGCCCTGAGCGAGCATCCGTCTCCAGAAGCGGGACGGGGCGCTTGAGAGAATACCCCTTAACCAGCTATCTTGTGCCGACTTGGAGAGGTGCAGGAGCGGTTGAACTGGACGGTCTCGAAATCCACGCACACCGCTTTGCCGCCCGAACCGGGAAGACGTTGAATCACAAGGGCCTCCGTCGGTGAGGACCGACGGAGGCCCTTCGTTCGATCCGGACAGGAGCGGACAGAAGAGGACAGGAGAGGACTCTGGTGTGTCACCCAATCGTCACCCGGCGCCGCGTGATTCGATCCCGCGTGTCGGTCCCGAGACGGCGGGGCAATCTGGACCGAACCCAGCGAGAGGGGTGCCGCTCAAGGCACCATGGCAGTCGCACGAGTCCCGAATCTCATTCCTGACGAGAACCACCAAGTCAGCCTCTTCCCACCCGCGCCTGTCTCAGGCTCCTCGCCCCATCACTTGCCGTGTGCCGTACCCGCTTGTCGGTGGAATGCCGCGAGGTTGTCGCATAGACTGCAGCCGGCGAAACTTGTGTGGGGCCCGAGCGGGGATTCGTGCCCCGGCGCCGACCGACCACGCCAAGGAGGAAGGATGCGAGGAGGCCCGGGTTGGGAAAGGACGCGCCGGCGACCCGCCACCCGCACGGTCGAAATACTGACCTCGGCCCTCATCATGACGTCAGCCTATTGCGGCACCGCCCGGGCCAGTGATCCGTGGGAGGCCTGGCCTGAGCTCTGGGCGTTCGTGCATCTGAGCCCGCAGACGCGACTGTTCTTCGACGCGGCCTATGCGCAGGGCAAGGAGTCCCCCGCGCAGGCGCTGGACTTGGCCGCCTACGTCGACGTCTCCTTCAAGCCCATCCTGAGGTCGGTTCTCCGCCAGGAAGACTGGGCGCGCA
>CAYLSO010000204.1:0-6688 GCA_964386525.1 uncultured bacterium | reverse complement strand
AAGGGCACCAGCGAGCCGGGGCGGTTGGCGCCGATGACCACGTCGCCGTAGCCGTCGCCGTTGACGTCGCCGGCCGGGGCGGCGGAGATCCCGAACTGGGAGTAGGCCAGATGGTCGCCGCCGATCCAACTCGGCGTGGCGGCCGGGCCGCTCGCCGAGCCCAGGTAGAGGTAGACCCGCCCCTCGTTCACGTAGGTGCTGTCGAACAGCGGCGCGCAGACGAGCAGGTCGCTGTACCCGTCGCCGTTGACGTCGCCGGCCGTGGTGACGCAGGCGCCGAAGTGGGCCTTGGCCTGGAGTCCGTCGGCGATCCACGGGTCGTCGGGCGAGATGCCCACAGCGGCCGCGGCGGCCGCGATGCCCAACGTCACGGCGACAGCGAGCAGGAGGGCAGCGGCGATTCGGCGGGGCCTGCGGATGACGGGGTGCTCGGGGGAGATGGTCGGCGTGGACCGGGCGTACGGCTTCATGGGCGTGACTCCTCGATGCGCGGGCCGCCGGGCGCGAGCCCGGCTCGCTTCAGGGGACGAAGCGGAGAAGGGAGCCAACGGATGTCGGGGCTGCCGGGAGTAGCAGCCCGGCGGCGCGAGCCGCCTTGTCCCGTCAATGGAAGACCTTTCGGGTGCGCGGGGCAACAAGGAAACGCGCGCGGCGCCCGATTCTCACGGCGAAAGGGCCCGCGCGGGGCCCGCGCGGTAAGCAGGAGAAAACTCAGGGGGCGGGAGCGGCGCTTCCCGGCGCCTCGCCGCCCGGCGCCGGCGCCTTCGCCCCCGGCCGCGAGACCAGGACGAGCGGCAGCAGCAGGGCGTAGCCGGCGGCCAGCCACGCGTGGTCGCGCCCGGTCGCGCGGACCACGTCGCGCATGCGCTCCAGATCGGCGATGAGGCGGCCGGCCTCGGGGTCGGCCTGCGAATCGGGGAAACTCGCCGCCTCCTGCACCAGTCCCGCGAACGCCTCCGCCGCCAGCAGGCTCCCCGCCACCAGCGCGACCTGGCAGACGACGGTCATCGCGTAGCCCGCGCGGAAGTGGGGGCTGTGCGCGGCGAAGAGCGCGACCAGCAGCAGCGGGACCGCGCCGAGGAAGACCGCCGCCGCGGCCCCCAGGAGCGGCGCGGCGAGCACGAACAGGAGCGGCGCGAAGATCAGGCCGGAGAGCTCGCCGCCGTGCTGCACCTCGCGCCAGACGCCGGCGCGCTCGAGGTAGACGGCGATCTCGCCCCAGAGGCGGAGCAGTCTCCCGGAGACGAGCACGGCGCCGCCGACCAGGCCCAGCATCACGGGGCCGGCGAGCCACTGCCAGCCGCCGCCCGCCGCCGGCGCGGCCGGTCCCGGCGCGGCGGCCGCCTCGGGCGCGGCGCGCGGCACGCCGCGCAGCAGCCAGGGGATCACGAAGAGCAGCACGGCCGCGGCGAGGAAGACCACCCCCATCGCCAGCGTCGGTCGGGCCAGCGCCACGAGCCACGCGGAGGTCCCGTCGCCCATGAAGGAGGAGGAGAGCAGCAGCGCCGGGCCCAGGGTGGCCAGGCCGGCGGCGAGGAAGGCCAGGCGCGTCGCCCAGAGCAGCAGGCGCAGCAGGATCTCGACCGCCAGCCGCGCGTACCGCATCGGTCCTCCGATTGGCGGCGGGAATCAGGCCGCCGAAGATGGTCGCAGCCGCTCGATTCTAGCACGCGACGGGCGGCGGGAACGGGCCTGTGGCTCGCGCGCGAGCCACCGCTCCGGGACCGCGGCCGAGGCTCCGAGCCGGGCGGCGGGAGCGCTCCGCCTCACACTGCTTCTCCGCGGCTGGCGTGCGAGCGACGAGCCGGCACTCGGGAATCCGTCCATGACGCGTGGTCCGCCCGTCCGAGCGGAGCCCGATGTCCGGGCCCCGACGCGAGAGCCGTCCGATTCCCGGGCAGCACAACGGTCTCGGTTGCCCCACTGCCGCTACCCGTCGTGACGGCAGGGCCCGTTGACAAGGTATTTCTCCGGCCGGCGGCCGTCGTCGGGCGAGGGATGGTCAGCCTAAACGATCGGTGCGGTTTTGGGCGGTGGTGCGGCGCGCGACGAAAATCGAAGCCCGCTGGGGGGCGATGTGCTATATCAGGCGAGCCTGGAATCCTGGCACGCCCCGATCGTGCCGTCGCCGAACTCCACGCACCGTCCATCCGTAGCGGAGGCCCGGCCATGAAGCGAAAGATCTGGCTGCTGGCGTCGATCGCGCTCTTCTCGTGTTTCTTCACGTTCGGCTGCGGGGACGGCGACTCGGTCAATAAGCCTGAGGTCGACCCCCTGGTCGGCACCTGGACCTGTTACCAGATGTACGACGCGACCGACGGGGAGGTGACCCAGGAGACCCCGAACGAGAGCTACTGGTTCTTCTCCGCGAACGGGAAGTACGCCGTGACGCTCTGGTTGGAGGTTCCCAGCGAATGGCGGTGCGAATCCGAGGGGGTCTGGGACTATCGACGGGTCGGCGACGGTCAGTATGAGCTCTTCCACTTCCAAGTGAGCGGGGAGTGGGCGGGGGTGACCGTGGCTCCGGTCGCCGGGAACGACTGGAACCAGATCTTGCTGACCGGGAGCGACGGCAACATGTATTGGCTCCAGAGCACGAGCACCGATCTGGACTTCAATGTGGTCTGTGGTCCGACCATTGACCCGATCCTCGGACAGTGGGAGGTGTACCAGACGTTCGAAGAGGGCGATCCCGCGCCGCAGGCGATCCCCGCCGACGTGTGCTACTTCCAATTCACCGAGTCCGGGGAGTACGCGGTGTTGCTGCGGGCCGGCTGGGCTCCGGGCGCGAGCTGGACCTGCGGGACCGATCACATCAGCAGCTACCGCCGCGTCGCCACCGGCCGCTACGAACTGCTGGATGACGGCCAGTGGTCAGGGTACGACGTCGAGCCGGTGTCGGCCGGAGATTGGACCCGCATCCGCATGCAGGGTGGGCCCGGCGGCGACATGACCTGGTGGCTGCGACGGAGCACGACCGCCCCGGCCTACGATTCCGTGTGCGGCGGGAGCCCGCCGCCCGTGGGTTGCGCGACCCCGCCATACGAGGGGATCACGCCGCTGGACGCGAACGGTGTCGTGCTGGGAACGCCTGACCCCAACGACTGGGGCTGCCTCGGTGGAGGGTCTGGCTCGGGTCAGCCCACGAATCTGTGCTGGGGGCCGGCGTTCCCCAACCCGGCTACCGCGGCGGTGACCCTTCCGTGGACGCTGCCCGAAGCGGCGATGGTCACGCTGCAGGTCTACGGGCAGGACGACGGCGGACGAGCGTACGTGGTCCGGACCTTGTCGGCGGAACCGCAGGTCGCTGGTTGGCACCAGGTAAACTGGGATCTGAAAGACGACGCAGGGATGCCCGTCGCGCCGGGGATCTACCGGGCGATGATCACGGCCGACGGCCAGACGCTCTGCGGAGATATCCAGGTGCCCTAGACCAGGCGGGGGAAGTCCCGGTGCGGTCTTCTCCCACCCCCGGCGGCAGAGGGAAGCCGCTGCCCGACCGCCTCGACCCCGCCCCGCCGACCCCCTATACTGGAGTCGTTCACCGCCTCGACCGACCCGACGCAGAGGCTTAGTCGCCACCGAGACGCGGAGCCCAGCATGCCACGCACCCGTACCTATCTCCCGCTCGCTCTGCTCCTGCTCGGCCTCGCCGGGCCGAATGCGGCCCGGGCCCAGTGCATCCTCGCCAACCCCAGCTTCGAGATGCTCGGCAGCAGCGGCACGGTCTTCGCCGGCTGGAACCAGTTCGGCCCGGTCGCCGCCGCCACCCCGGCCGCCCACGGCGCGCGCGCGGCCCGCGTCTCCGGCCCCGACACGGGCAACTGGGACGTCGCCGGCTACTGGCAGCAGATGGACTCGGCGCCCGGCGCGCGCTGGTCGGCGTCGGTCTACGTGAAGCACCCCGCGGCGCGGCCGCTCACCGGCCAGTCGAAGGCGATCCTCAACATCGAGTGGCGCAACGTCGCCGGCGGCCTGATCAGCTACGAGTCCTTCGCCCTGGCCGACGCCGCCACCCCCACGGACGTGTTCAGGAAGGTCGCCGTGACCAGCCAGCCGGCGCCGGCCGGCACGGCGAAGGCGCGTCTGCTGCTCGGCGTGCTGCAGGCGCCGACCGACCCGGTCCCCGACGTCATCTTCGACCAGGCCACCTTCGACGACCTCACCCCGCCGACCCTCGACGACATCCAGTGGTCGGACTTCCCCGGCGGCCGCACGCTGGCGTTCGGCGGGCGCACCTGGCGCGTGAAGGGGCCGGGCTACTACGGGCCGGGCCCGAGCCTCTTCCGCGATACCGCCGAGTGCGTGTGGGTGGACGCCGCCGACCGCCTGCACCTGACCGTCCAGAAGATCGGCTCCTCTTGGTACAGCACCGAGGTGGCGCTCGAGGACGTGCTCGGCTACGGGGACTACATCTTCACGACCCGCGGGCGGCTCGACACGCTGCACCCCAACGTCGTGTTCGGCCTTTACATCTGGCAGTACGGCCCGTGCTACGACAGCGCCTACCTCTGGTGGAACCCGTACAGCGAGTTCGACATCGAGTTCAGCCGCTGGAACAATCCCGCCAACCCCATCGGCCAGTTCGTCGCCCAGCCGTACGACTATCCCGGGAACATCAGCCGCTTCGACGCCACCTTCGCCGAGGACGAGGTCACCAGCCACGCCTTCCGCTGGCTGCCCGGCCGCGTCGAGTGCCGCAGTTGGCGCGGCGGACCGCTCGACGAGGCCACCAGCGTGCGGATCCACTCCTGGAACTACACCGGCCCCCACATCCCCCGGCCGGAGCAGCCGCGCGTGCACCTCAACCTCTGGCAGGTCAACGGTCCGCCGAGCAGCCGCCAGGAAGTCGTCATCGACGAGTTCCTCTTCGTGCCCGCGTGCGGCGACCCGCTCTGCGTCGTCGACGTCCCGGCGGCCGTACCCGCCGCCCCGGCGACGCGGCTGGCGGCGGCGCGGCCCAATCCGTTCGCGGGCCGGACCGCGATCCGTTACGCGCTGGCGGCGGGGGGGGAGGCGCGCCTCGAGGTCTACGACGTCGCCGGGCGCCGCGTGCGCACGCTGGTCGCGGGCGTGCGGCCGGCCGGGACCCACGAGGTCGAGTGGGACGGGCGCGACGACGCGGGCCGCCGCGTGGCCGCCGGCGTGTACCGCTGCCGCCTGCGCGCCGAAGGGACGGCGGAGAGCCGGCCGATCATCGTGCTGCAGTAGGGAAGAGCCCCGGCGGGCGCCGCGGGCGGATCAGAAGCTACAGAGCGAGTCCTCGCGCACCCCGACCTCGAGGCACGCGATCTCCGCGCGGCGCTCGAAGAGGGAGCGGCTCGCGGCGGCGTCCAGGCGGTCGCCGGCGAGCGTGGCCACCGCCCCGTCGGCCGCGGTGACGCGCACCCACGGCGCGTCCGGGCTCAGCGCGTAGACCACCGGCGTCTGGCAGAAGCTGAACGCCAGGCCGCCGCGCGGCACGGGGATCTCCCGGAGCGCGCCGGCGAGGTCGTAGCAGCGGTAGACGCCGGGCGCGGCGAGGAACTCGGCGCGGCGCAGCAGCGCCGGCCGGAAGCGGACCGTGCCGTCCTCCACCTCCACCCCCAGCTCGCCGAAGCGCGTGAGGATCTCCTCCTTGACCTGGCCGGTCATGCCCGGCTGCTGCGCCCCGGCGTGCGGCGGGGTGTGCGAGTAGGGGTCGGTGGGAAAGGCCCCGTACTCGGCCACCGTCTTCTCGAAGCCGAGCCCGCCGCGCACGCGGTAGTAGGCGCGCGCCAGCGCCTGGCGGACCGCCGCCGGCTGGCCCTCGCGCGCCGCGCGCAGGGCGATCTCCTGGATCGCGAGCAGGAGCTTGGCGACCATGTGCCAGTAGACGCACCCCAGCCCCTCGTAGGCGTACATCGCGCCCGAGCGGCCGGTGAAGGCGCGGTGGCGGAAGACCGCCTCGAAGACCTCGAGCACGGCCGCGCCGTCGGCGGCCACGCGCGCGGCCCACCGCTCCTGCCGCGCCAGCGCGACGAGCGCGGCGTGGAGGTCGAGCGCGTTGCGGAAGTCGGCGGCGAAGCGGTACGCGCCCAGCGCGTCGCGCGCCAGCAGCGAGACGTCGCCGGCGGCGACCAGCTCGCGCAGCAGCGGCACCGCGGCGACCCGCGCCTCGGGGATCGCGTTCTTCTCCAGGAACGCCGGCAGCTCGCGCTCCGGATAGAGCAGGAAGCTGCGCTGGTCGGCGCGGTAGAGCCGGCTGGCGAAGAGCCGCTCCACCAGCTCCACGGCCTCCGGCGCGTCCACCACGCCCGAGCTGAGCGCGGCCACCTGCCCCTCGAGCATCTCGGCGAGCGGCTGGACCGCGGCCGTGCCGCCGTCGGGGCCCACCGCCAGCAGGTTGTACGAGTGATAGAGCCCGTCGGCGCGCCGGTTGGCGGCGATGGCGTGGTCGAGGTGCGCGGTCGCGACGCGGCAGAGCTCGACCGCCTCCGCGACGGCGACCGTCTCCTTGCCCGAGAAGCCGCCGGCGTAGACCGCCGCGCGGTACTCCGAGAACGCCTCGCCGAGCTCGTCGAGCAGTCGTTTGCGCTCGCGGTCGTCGAGGGCGGGCACGGCGAGCCGCGGGCGCGCCGCGGCCAGGATGGCGCTCACGCGCCGCAGCCACGCGGCCACCTCGGCCGAGAGCGCCGCCGTCGCGTCGGGGCGGCCCGCCAGCAGCCGC
>CAYLSO010000203.1:0-6449 GCA_964386525.1 uncultured bacterium | reverse complement strand
AGCTCGAGCAGGTGCGCCGCCATGGCGTGCGCCGCCGGGTCGGTGTTGGAGAAGCGGAACGAGCCGGTGTCGGTGACCAGGGCGGTGTACAGCGCCTCGGCCAGCGGCCGCGTCCACGCTTCCGGGCGGCGCCGCACGAAGTCGTAGACCAGCTCGCCGGTGGCGCACGCCTGCGGCATCACGCACGCCAGCTGCGCGAAGCCCGCCTCACCCAGGTGGTGGTCGAGCACGACCACCGCCAGGCCGGGTCGCCCCAGGAACTGCGCCATGCCCCCGAGGCGCGCCGGCACCGAGGTGTCGAGCACGATCAGCGCCTCGGCGCCGGCCATCACCTCGCGCGCGCGCGCCTCGGCGAAGCTCTCGATGGGGCAGGACTCGGCGAGGAAGGCGTAGTTGTGCGGCACCTCGCCCTCGTTGATCACCGTCACTTCCTTGCCGAGCCCGCGCAGGTAGAGGGCCATCGCCACCTCGGAGCCCAGCCCGTCGCCGTCGGGGTTGACGTGCGTGGTGAGCACGAAGCGGCGGTGGCGCTCGACCAGCGCGTCGAGGGCGCTCCAGTCGGCCAGCGGCGGCGCCGGCGATTCCCAGCGGGTCACTCGTCCCCCCTCAGTCGGCCGGCCGGCCGCAGCACTCGGCCAGGAAGTAGCGGTGCAGGCGCAGGTCGTCGGTCAGCTCGGGATGGAAGCAGAGCCCCAGGAGGCGCCCCTGGCGCACCCCCACCGGCTCGCCCTTGCGGGTCACCGTCACCTCCACGCCGGGGCCCACGCGCCGGATGCGCGGCGCGCGGATGAACACGCCGGGAAACGGGCCGCCGCCGATCGCCACCAGGTCCACGGCATCCGCGAACGAGTCGATCTGGCGTCCGTAGGCGTTGCGCTCGACCACGACATCGAGAGCCCCCAGCGGCGGGGCCGGCACGCGGCCCCCGCCCGTCAGCTCGCGCGCCAGCAGGATGAGCCCCGCGCAGGTGCCCAGCACCGGCCGCTTGGCGACGAACCGCTCGAGCGGCGCGCGCAGCCCGGTGGCCCCGAGCAGCCGCAGCAGGGTCGTGGACTCGCCGCCCGGCAGGACCAGCGCGTCGCACGCCGCCAGCGCCACGGCGTCGTCCACCAGGGCGACGGCCTCGCCGGCGGCGCGCAGCGCCTCGGCGTGGCGGGTGTAGTCGCCCTGCAGCGCCAGCACGCCGACCGTGAACGGGCGGCCCAGCCGACGCGGATGGGGCACGCGCTGGGCCACTACCAGCCCCGTTTGGCCAGCCGCTCCTCTGCGGGGAGCTTGCCGATCTCGAGGCCGCGCATGGCGTCGCCGAGGGTGGCCGAAACCTCGGCCAGCACCTTGGGGTCGCGATAGTGCATCACGGCGCGCACGATGGCCGCGGCGCGGGCCGGCGGATCGGACGACTTGAAGATGCCCGAGCCCACGAACACCGTCTCGGCGCCGAGCTGCATCATGAGCGAGGCGTCGGCCGGCGTGGCCACGCCGCCGGCGGCGAAGTTCGGCACCGGCAGCTTGCCGGTGCGCGCGCACTCGACCACCAGCTCGTAGGGCGCGCCCAGCCGCTTGGCCTCGGCCATCAGCTCGTCGGGCCGCAGCGTCGTCAGACGCCTGAGGTCGCCCTGCACGGCGCGCATGTGGCGCACCGCCTCGACCACGTTGCCGGTGCCGGCCTCGCCCTTGGTGCGGATCAGGGCCGCCCCCTCGCCGATGCGCCGCAGCGCCTCGCCCAGGTCGCGGCAGCCGCACACGAACGGCACCTTGAAGGCCCACTTATCGATGTGGTGCTCCTCGTCGGCGGGGGTCAGCACCTCGCTCTCGTCGACGAAGTCCACCCCCAGCGCCTCCAGGATCTGCGCCTCGGCGAAGTGCCCGATGCGGCACTTGGCCATCACCGGCACCGACACCGCCTGCTCGATCTCCTGGATGACGCGCGAGTTCGACATGCGCGCCACCTCGCCGCTCGCGCGGATGTCGGCGGGGATGCGCTCGAGCGCCATCACCGCCACCGCGCCCGCCTGCTCGGCGATCACCGCCTGCTCGGCGTTGGTGACGTCCATGATCACCCCGCCCTTGAGCATCTCGGCGAGACCCACCTTGAGGCGGAACGCCTCCCCCCGCTCCCGGTCCACTGCCTCAGGCGTGAACATCGTCCCTCCCGTGGCCCGCGCCGGCCCCCACCGTCTCGGTCGCCGGCTCCTCGGCCCGCGCTTGCGCGCTCTTTGCCGCCACGCCCGGCGGCGCCCCGGCGGCCCGCCGCCCCGTCTCCCGGCTTTCGCGCGCCTTGCACCGGGCCGCCAGGTCGGCCAGCGTGAACGAATCGAGGACCTTGAGCACGCCCTCGTGCAGGGCGCGCCACAATTCGTGCGGCACGCAGTCGTCCTCGTGCCCGTTGGCGCTCTGCAGGCACTCCACCGGCGCCAGAGAGCCCTCGAGCAGGAGCACCACCTGCCGCACCGTGATCGACTGGGGGTCGCGGGCCAGCATGATGCCGCCGCGCGCGCCCCGGCTCGAGCGCACCAGCCCGCCGCGCCGCAGCCGCGCCAGCAGCTGCTCCAGGTACTTGGCCGGCAGCCCTTCCGCTTCGGCCACCGTGCGCACGTTGATCGGCCCTTCGCCGTGATGCGCCGCCAGGTAGGCCAGCGCCCTCACCCCGTATTGCCCGCGGCTACTTACCCGCACCGTCCCTCCCTCCATCGGCGCCCGCCGCCGCGCTTGCGCCCGCGGCCTCGCGCTCGCGCGCCACTTCGATGACTTCCTGCATCAGCGCTTCCACGATCTCGTCTTCCTTCACCTTGCGCACGATCCGGCCGCCGCGCATCAGCAGCCCGACTCCCACCCCGCCGGCCACGCCCACGTCGGAGTCGCGCGCCTCGCCGGGGCCGTTCACCTCGCAGCCCATCACCGCCACGCGTAGCGGCACCCGGAGCTTGAGGGCCTTCACGCGGCTCTCCACCTCGGTCGCCAGGCCGATCAGGTTGATGTCGCAGCGCCCGCACGACGGGCACGACACGATCTCCGGGCCGACGCGGCGCAGTCCGACCGCGGCGAGGATCCCGTACGCCGTCTCCACCTCCTCGACGGGGTCGGCGGTCAGCGACACCCGCAGCGTGTCGCCGATGCCCTCCGCCAGCAGGATCCCGAGGCCCACCGCGCTCTTGACGCTGCCGGCGCGCGCACCGCCCGCCTCGGTGATGCCGATGTGCAGCGGGTACGGGAAGCGCCGGGCGGCGAGCCGGTAGGCGGCCACCGCCAGCGGCACGTCCGAGGCCTTCAGCGACACCACGATGTCCTCGAAGCCCTCCGCCTCCAGGATCCCCACGGGGATGGACGCCGCTTCCACGAGGGCCCGCGGATCGTGCGTGCCGTACCGGGCGATGATGGGCTTGGGCAGCGAGCCGACGTTGGCGCCCACACGGATCGGCACGCCGCGCTCGCGGGCCGCCGCCAGGATCTCGCGCACCTTGGCCTCGCCGCCGATGTTGCCGGGGTTGATGCGGATCTTGTGCACGCCGGCGGCCAAGGCCCTCAGCCCCAGCTTGTAGTGGAAGTGGATGTCGGCGGCCACCGGCACGGGCGAGCGCCGGACGATCTCCGCCAAGGCGTCGGCCGACTTGTCGTCCGGCACCGCGACGCGCACCACTTCGCACCCGGCCTCGGCCAGGCGGCCGATCTGAGCCAGCGTCGCCTCTATGTCCCAGGTCATAGTCGTGGTCATGGACTGCACGACCACGGGCGCTCCTCCGCCGATCGGCACTCCACCCACCCGCACCGGGCGCGTGCGGTTGCGCGGGGCGTCGGGGGGCGACAGCGGCGGCACGGCCATGACCTCCGGCAGCCCGTCGGGCTCCGGAAGTCCCGCCGGTCTGGCGCAGGCGGACGCGGGCCCGGTCATGACCGGGCTCAGAGGCAGCCTCCGGCTTTCGAGCAAGCGCATCCTCCTCTGCGGCGCCTGGATATGCGGGGAGCGCGTGGGGCGCAGCGGCGTGTGCGCGGTGCCGGCGGGCGCCACGACCGCCATATCCCACCGAATCGGTAGGTAACGTTCGTAATCTATGAAGCCCCGCCTGTGGTGTCAAGACCGACCGGGCCGGGCCCGGTAGAGCTGTTGTCAAGAGCAGCCCCGGGCTGTGCTTTCGGAGCCGACCGCCGGTCCACGAGGAAGAGCAGCGCCCCGACCGCCCCCGTCAGATAGAGGGCCGCCAGCCACGCGAGCCCCACCGCCAGAGCCGGCTCCTTGGCGATCCCCGCCCGCCCGAGGAAATAGACGAAGCCCGCCTCGCGCACCCCCAGGCCTCCCGGAGAGATCGGGATCTGCCCCGCCAGCACGATGAGCGGGATGAGGGCCAGCGCGTCCCAGGGGGCGAGCGGAACGCGCAGAGCGTGCGCGAAGAGAACATTGCTTCCCACCGTCGCCAGGTGGATGAGCAGGGAGAGACCGAAGACCGCCGGCGCCTGGCGCAGGAGCGCCGACCAGCTCACCGGGCCGAGCGCCGGCTCGAGCACCGGCATGCGCCGGGCCAGCCAGTGCGCTACCGGCCCGCCCCAGAACACCACCGCCACGATGACGCCGAGCCCGCCCATGCCGAGCACGACGGCCAGAGCGACGAGGTCCCGGGTCAGCGGATGCACGGCGATCACCGGCGCGACGAGCAGGATAAGGGCCAGCAACCCGATGCCGCGCTCGGCGAGCAGTGACACCGCGCCCCGCGCCGGACCGAAGCCGCCCTGGCCGATGCGCGCCAGGCGGTACACGTCGCCGCCGATCGTGGTGGGCAGGAAGAGGCTCAGGAAGAGCCCCGAGGCGAAGACGCGCGTGATCTCGGCGAGGCCGAGCGGCGAGCCGAGGGCGCGCAGGATGCGCCGCCAGCGCAAGACCGCGATGGCGAGTGCGAGCCAGAGCACGGCGAGGCCGAGGGCCGCCAGCCACAGCCGCGCGTGCGCGAAGGTCGTGCCGAGGGCGGCCCAGTCGATCTGCGTGCCCAGCCAGGCGAAGAGCGCCACGGCGACGGCGATGCGCGCCGCCAGTACCAGCCGGCGGCGCCAGCGGTGCGGGCCGCTCACTGCGGCGCCTCATCTCGCGGCGGCTTCCGCGGCGCGCCCACCGGGCCGCGGCGGTCCGTGGGGAGACGGCGCCGCAGCGCCTCCCAGCGGGCCAGGCGCTCGGCGATCGCCTTCTCCAGCCCTTGATCTCCGGGACGATACAGCCGCAGCCCCGCCAGCTCCGTCGGCAGATGCTCCTGGTCCACCACCGCGTCCGGCGCGGCGTGCGAGTACTGGTAGCCCTTCCCGTAGCCGACGTTGGTCATCAGCCCGGTCACGGCGTTGCGGATGTGCAGCGGCACCGGCAGAGAGCCTTTCTCCTCCGCCACGCGCCGCGCCTGACCGTACGCCTCGTAGACGGAGTTGGACTTCGGCGCGCACGCCAGGTAGAGCGCCGCCTCGGCGATCGCCAGCTCGCCCTCGGGCGAGCCCAGGAAGTGATAGGCGTCGGCCGCCGCCTGCGCCACCAACAGCGCCTGTGGGTCGGCGAGTCCCACGTCCTCGGTAGCGGCGCGCACCAGGCGCCGCGCCACGAACGGCGGATCCTCCCCCGCCGCCAGCATGCGCGCCACCCAGTAGAGCGTGGCGTCGGGGTCGGAGTCCCGCAGCGACTTGTGCATCGCCGAGATGAGGTTGAAGTGCTCTTCGCCGGCCTTGTCGTAACGCAGGTGCGACTGCACGAGCGCCCGCTCGAGCTGCGCCACGCTGACGCCCGCCTGGCGTTCGCGGCGCGCCACTTCGCTGGCCAGCTCGAGGGCGTTGAGCGCCCGGCGCGCGTCGCCGTCGGCGTGCGCCAGCACCGCGTCCACCGCACCCGGCTCCCAGGCGATGCCGCTGGCGCCCAGCCCGCGCTCGCCGTCGGCGAGCGTGCGCTCGACCAGGGTGCGTAGATCCGCCTCCCCCAGGGGCCGCACCAGCAGCACGCGGGCCCGCGACAGGAGCGCCGAGTTCACCTCGAACGACGGGTTCTCCGTGGTCGCGCCGACGAGCACGATGGTGCCGTCCTCGACGTGCGGCAGGAAGGCGTCCTGCTGGGCGCGGTTGAAACGGTGTATCTCGTCGACGAAGAGCAGCGTCGGCTTGCCGGTGGCGCGGCGGTGGCGGCGCGTCTCGCCGATGGTCTCGCGGATCTCCTTGATGCCGCTCGTGACCGCCGAGTAGGCGACGAAGGGCATGCCCGTAGCGGCGGCGATGAGCCGCGCGATGGTCGTCTTGCCGGAGCCGGGCGGGCCCCAGAGGATCATCGAGGGCACCTCGGCGCCCGGACCGAGGCTGCCGAGCGGGGCGCCGGGCGCGAGCAGGTGTTCCTGGCCCAGGACCTCTGCGAAGGAGCGCGGGCGCATGCGCTCGGCGTGCGGCGGGCGGGCGCCGCCGCCGGGCTGCCCGGCGCCTGGGCTCTCGTCAGGCGGGAA
>CAYLSO010000202.1:0-23331 GCA_964386525.1 uncultured bacterium | reverse complement strand
GTCGTCGAAGCGCAGGTTGCAGCGCCCGCCGAACTGGCGGGCGATGCCGAAGTTCAGGCAGATGGACTTGGCGTGCCCGATGTGGAGATAGCCGTTGGGCTCGGGCGGGAAGCGCGTCACGATCTCGCGCACCTTGCCCGCCGCGAGATCCTGCTTGACGATCTCGCGGATGAAGTCCTCGCGCTCCGGCGCGGCCGGGCTGGGGTTCTCGCTGGCCGTCTCGTCCGACATGGTGTTTCCGATCTCTGATCGAGGGGAAGCGGGCGCTGGCCGCCCGCGTGCGACGCGGACCGTTCGGGGAGTAGAAAACGGCATTTCGCCGCATTTGTCCACCGGGCGGGGCGCGGTATGCTGTGGCCCGTCCCGGCGGCTGGGCCGCCACTCGCCAAGGAGGTCGCTCCGCCCATGCGCACCCGCCGTCTCGCGGCCGTCGCCCTCGCCGCCGGTCTCGCCGCCGCTCTCGCCACTCCGCCCGCCGCGGCTGCCCCGCCCGCCGGCGCCGGCGATCTCGACCGCCTCGCCGCCTGGCTCACCGGCTCCTTCAGCAGCGCTGCCCAGGCCGCGCGCGACACCAACTTCTTCGACATCCGCCTGCGCATCGTGCCGATCTGGAAGCACCGCGCCGGCGAGCACTGGCTGTACGTCGAGCAGGCCGCCGCGGCGAAGCTCGACCGGCCTTACCGGCAGCGGGTCTACCGCGCGACCGCCACGCCCGACGGCGGCCTCGAGAGCGCGGTCTTCGCCCTGCGCGACCCGCTGCGCTTCGCCGGCGAGTGGAAGAAGGACGCGCCGCTCGCCGGGCTGACCCCCGACTCGCTACTGGCGCGGGAGGGTTGCTCGGTGCTCCTCAAGTGGGCGGACGGCCGTTTCGTCGGCGGCACCCGGGGCACGGGCTGCGCCAGCGACCTGCGCGGCGCCGCCCACGCCACCTCCGAGGTCACCGTGGAGAAGGACCGCATGCTCAGCCTCGATCGCGGCTGGGACGCCGCGGGCAAGCAGGCGTGGGGCTCGACCGCCGGGCCGTACGAGTTCCGTCGGGTGAAGGAGTAACGCCGCCGGCCGGCCGGGCGCCCCCACCGCCGGCCGGGGGCCCCGGGCAGCGGCCCCCGTCGCCCTTGCGCCCGGAGTCACCGGCGGGCCATCCTATCCGCGCCAGGCGGTCGTGGATTCGGTTCCAGGACCGCCCTTTCACGCCCCCCCGGGGGGGCCTGCTGGCAGCCGCACCACCGCCGACCGAAGCGAGGAGCGCATGGCCGAACCGCGCCACACACGCCCCGTGACCGCCCCCGAGGACGCCGAGCTGCACTGGCTCGCCCACACCTTCAAGCGGGGCGTGCCGCAGCTGACGCTGCGCGCCGTGATCGTCGGCATGGCCCTCGGCGCCGTGATGTGCCTGTCCAACCTCTACGTCTTCTTCAAGACGGGCTGGTCGATGGGCGTGACCATCACGGCGGCGATCCTCGCCTTCGCCGTCATGCGGCTGTTCTCGGCGCTGCGCCTGACGCGCACGCCGCTCACCGCGCTGGAGAACAACGCGCTCATCACCGTCTCCTCGGGCGCCGGCTACATGACCGGCGGCGGCAACATGGCGGCCTATGGCGCGCTCCTCATGGTGACCACACTGCGGCCCGACCCGGTCCCCATGATCTTCTGGTTCGGCGCCATCGCGGCTCTCGGCGTGTTCACCGCCATTCCCATCAAGCGCCAGCTCATCAACAAGGAGGGGCTGGCGTTCCCGACGGGCAAAGCCACCGCCGAGACCCTGCGCGCGATCCACGGCACGCAGGACGGGGGCGGCGGGGAGGGCGTGCGGCAGGCGCGGGCGCTGGGCATCGGCGCGATCCTGGCCGCGGCGATCGCGTGGTTCCGCGACGCCAAGGTGGTGTGGATGCCGCTCAACCTGCCGGGCACGATCCCGTTGCCGTGGCAGATCGCGGGCCGTCCGGCTTCCGACTGGACGCTGGCGCTCAAGACCGAAGTCGTGCTGCTCGGCGCCGGGGCCTTGATGAGCTTTCGCACCGGCTGGTCGCTGCTGCTGGGCGGCGTGCTCACCTACGCCGTGCTGGCGCCGGCGCTGGTGCGCGAGGGCGTGGTCGGGGCGGTCAGCTACCGGGCCATCGTCGGCTGGACGGTGTGGCCGGGCGCGGCCATCCTGGTCGCCGCGGGCCTCACTTCGTTCGCCCTCGACTGGAAGAGCATCGCGCGCTCGTTCACCGCCATTGGCAAGATCTTCAGCAAGAAGCAGGCCGGCGAGGCCGAGGACCCGATGGACGAGGCGGAGTGTCCCGGCTGGTGGTTCCCGGCCGGCTTCGTGGCGCTCGGCCCGGTGGTCGTGATCCTCATGATGTGGCTCTTCCAGATCCCCTGGTGGGCGGGCCTGGTCGCCGTGCCCCTGGCGGTCGTCATGGGGTTCGTGGCCGCGCGGGTCACCGGCGAGACCGACGTCACGCCCACCAAGGCCTTGGGGCCGGTCACGCAGCTGGTGTACGGCGTCATCACCCCCGGCAACCTGTCGGGGAACATCATGAGCGCCAACGTCACCGGCGGCATCGGCCTGCACGCCGCCGATCTCCTGACCACGCTGAAGACCGGCTGGGTGCTGGGCGCCAGCCCGCGCGTGCAGTTCTACGCGCAGCTCTTCGGCGTGTTCGCCGGCGCCGCCGTGGTGGTGCCGGCCTTCAACCTGTTGATCCCCGACCCGACGGTGCTCGGCAGCGACGCCTGGCCGGCGCCGTCGTGCGTGGTGTGGGCCGGTGTCTCCAGGGCCTTCGCCGGCGGCGTCGGCGCGCTCGACGCCCTGGCGCGCACCGGCATCATCGTCGGCGCCCTGCTGGGCGTGGCGCTGTCGCTCATGGAGCGCTTCGCGCCCAAGCCGCTGCGCGCCTGGGTCCCGTCGCCCTCCGGGCTCGGCATCGCCATGGTCGTCCCGGGCAGCAACTCCATCGCCATGTTCGGCGGCGCGCTCATCGCGCACCTCATGCAGCAGCGGCGGCCCGCGCTCGCGCAGCGCTTCGTGGTGCCGGTCGCCTCCGGGCTGATCGCCGGCGAGAGCCTGATGGGCGTGCTGGTGGCGATGCTGATCGTGGCGGGGGTGCTGGGGAAGTAGGGGGAGCGGCGGCCGGGCCCAGTAGTCGCGGCGCCGGGGGGCTGCCTCCGTGGGCTGGCGCTAGACCGCCGGGAACCGGTGCCCGGCGGGCCGCTCGACCCGGCGCACCTCGGCGCCGCCCTCGCGTCCGACCACGATCACGTCGAAGCACTGCCAGAACAGCCCGTGGCAGACGAGCCCCGGCAGGGCGTCGAGCCGCCGCGCGATCTCGGGCCAGTCCTCGCGCGGCCCGAAACGACAGTCGAGGATGTGGTTGCCGTTGTCGGTGACGACGAGCTTGCCCTCGCTGAGGCGCGCCGCGGCGCGGCCGCCCAGCTCGCCGATCCAGCGCGCCAGCGGGGCGCGCGCGAAGGGCACCACCTCGACCGGCAGCGGGAAGGCGCCGAGCCGCTCCACGAGCTTGGCCGGATCGACCACCGCGATGCGCGTCCCGGCGGTGGCGGCGGCCACGACCTTCTCGCGGCACAGGGCCCCGCCGCCGCCCTTGATGGCGCTGCCGTCGGCGGTGATCTCGTCGGCGCCGTCGATGGTCAGGTCGAGGGCCGGAGCGGCTTCCAGCTCGACCAGCGGGATGCGCAGTCGCTGGGCCAGCTCGGCGGTGCGCTGCGAGGTGGGCACGCCGCGGATCGCCAGGCCCTCGCGCACGCGGCGGCCCAGCTCCTCGACCATCAGCTCCGCCGTGCTGCCCGTGCCCAGCCCGACGGTCATGCCGTCGCGGACGAACTCCGCCGCTGCGATCGCGGCCCGGCGCTTGGCTTCGTGGCGGTCCATGTCGGCCTGCCTGCGCGCCCCGGAGGCGACGCGCTGCGTGGGGGTGGGTTGCGGAGGGGATCCCCTACAGGAGTCCGGTTTCACACTGCTGCTCGACCCGCAGGATCGACCGCGACTCCACCGGGGCCGGCTGACGGCGGCAAGCATACTCGCCGAGGGGGCAAAGTCCAGCGCGCGCGCGACGGAGCCCCGGGGCGCGGGACTCCGCGGCACTCCCCGGAAGACACCCGAGGCGAGGGCCGTCCCGGCTCCTCGCCTCGTGCTGACCGACTGGCACGTTCGTGGGGGGCTACTTCTTGCGCTTCCACTCCTTCTTCTGCGGTTTCGCTTCTTCCTTCTTGGGATCCCACTTCTTCTTCTCGAGCGACATACCCCGGTCGAGGCCGTAGGCCCCGCCCTTGCCGGGGTGGAGCCCCGTCTGGCCGGGCGGGCCGCCGAGCGGGTGGCGGTGGTACTTGGCCGGCACTCGCAGGATGGTCGTCGGCACCTTCTCGTACTGCACGTACGCGAAGGGCCCGCGGTAGTGGTACGAGCGGTACCACCAGCCGCCGTTGTTGATGTACCAGTACCGCCCGTAGCGGAAGAGATCGAACGACGGCCCCGGTACGTAATAGACGCGCGTCTGCGGGATGAGCACCACCGCGGGCTCGTCCTCGAAGACGAAGACCGGCGGCGGCGGCGGGTTGCCCACGTGCAGGCCGACGTCCAGCGACACGCCCGCCCGGGCCGGCGCGGGCAACGCGAGCGCGGCCAGGAGCCCGGCGCCGAGCGCCAGGCGCGTGAGCGGAGCGGATCGGTTCATGCCAGTGCCTCCAGAGAGAACCTTCGGCGACCCCACCTGAGGAGTGTCCAGCACACATTCTAGCAACCTGCATGCCACCGGGGGGAAACGGGTCTGATGCCCCGGCCGGTCCCCCGGGGGGGCTCTCCCGCAAGGCTTTGGGCGGGGCGGACCCGGCCGGGCGGGATGCCGGCGGTGCGCTCCGGCGACGGAGCGTGACCGTTCTGCACACCGCCGTCCCGCTTTGCGCCGGGACCCGTCAGGCCCCGGGAGAGTCTCCGGGGGCGCCTGGCGGGCCCTCGATCGGCCGCTCGGGCGAGCCCATCACGCCGGCCATCGATTCGAGGGTGGCGATGCGCTTGCCGATCGGCGGGTGCGTGCCCCAGAAGCTGCTCCACGCGCCCTCGCCCTGGTTGGCGGCGCGGCCCACAGGATCGGCGATGCACAGGTGCGCGGCGCCGCGCCCGATCGAGCGCGTCGGCTCGGTGGCCTGCTCGATGCGCCGCAGCGCCGAGGCCAGCCCGAGGGGGTTGCGCGTCAACTCCGCCGCCGAGGCGTCGGCGTCGTACTCGCGCGAGCGCGACACGGCGAGCGCCAGCAGCCGGCCGAGCAGCGGCGCGAGGATGACCAGCGCGAGCCAGAGGATCAGCAGGATGGCCCCGCCGCCGCCCTGGCTCTTGTTGCCGCCGCGCCGCGCCCCGCTCCGGCCGCCGCCCCCGAAACCGAAGCGCAGCCCGCGCTGCGCGAAATCCGAAAGCAGCACCAGGCCGCCGTAGAGCGCCGCCACCAGCGTCATGGTGCGGATGTCGAGGTTGCGCACGTGCGACAGCTCGTGGCCGATCACCCCCTGCAGCTCCTCGCGGTTGAGCGCCGTGAGCAGGCCCTCGGTGACCGCGACGGAGGCGTGCCGCGGGTCGCGGCCCACGGCGAAGGCGTTGGGATCGGGGTCGGGCAGGACGTAGACGGGCGGCGGCGGATTGATGCCCGCCGCGATGCTCATCTCCTCGACGATGTTGATGAGCTGCTTCTCCTCGGCGATGCGCGGGTCGGCGGGGCGCGAGCGCGTGGCGGTGAGCACCTGGCGGTCGCCGGTGTAGTAGCCGTGCAAGGCGGAGAGGCCGGCGAAGCCGGTGGCCAGGAGCGTGGCCACCGGGATGGGGATCGCCCCGCCGGTGAAGTCGAACGGTTCGGTGCCGAGGAAGTAGTAGTCGAGCCCCAGGCCGACGAGGGCGAAGAGCGCGACGAAGCCGACGATGAGCAGCACCGTCTTGCGGCGGTTCAGCGCCTGTAGGTCGTAGAAGCTGTGGGTCACGCCGGACACGGGCGCGCCGGTGCGGTCCGCGGTCCGCGCCGGCTAGGCGGTCGGGGCGGCCGGGGGAGCGCCGGCGCCGGGGGCGCCCGCCGCGGGGCCGCCCGCCGCCGGCGCCGAAGTGGACAGGTCCACCACCGGCACGACGCGATCGGCCTCGGCGATCTCGAGGAACTCCGCCGGCGAGAAGCCGAACGAGGAGGCCACCAGGTTGGCCGGGAAGACCTGCTGCGCCGTGTTGAAGCGCATGACGAGGTCGTTGTAGAACTGGCGCGCGAAGCCGATCTTGTTCTCGGTCGAGGTCAGCTCTTCCTGGAGCTGCAGGGCGTTCTGGTTCGACTTGAAGTCCGGGTACGCCTCGGCCACCGCGAACAGCCGCCCCAGCGCCTGCGTCAGCTCGCCCTCCGCCTGGCCCTTCTGCGCCACGGTCGTCGCCGACACCGCCTTGGCGCGCGCCGAGATGACGCGGTCGAGGGTCTCCTGCTCGAACTTCATCATGCCGCGCACCGTGTTCACGAGGTTGGGGATGAGGTCGTGGCGGCGCTTGAGCTGCACGTCGATCTGCTTCCAGGCGTTCTGCACCTGGTTGCGCAGGCCGACCAGGCTGTTATAGACGCCGATGAACCACAGAACGGCGGCGGCGACGATGGCGACGAGAACGAAGAAGAACCCCATGGCTACGACCTCCCTCGCGGTCCGAACCGCGCGGATGGAAGCGGCGACCGGGATGCGCTTGGCGCGGACGCGGCCGAGCGCGCCGACTTCCTGCCGGCTCCCGGTCGGCGACGGCCCCCTACGCTGCCACCAGAAGGCGCTCTACGCAAGTCTCGGCTGGAAGTTTCCGGGCGGCCCGGGCGGGAACGCCGCCCGCCCCGCCCGCCGCCGGCGCCGTCTTGTCCCGCCCGCCCCGCAGTGGCACTGTTGCCGGGGAGGAAGAGCCCATGGCCGAGCCCACCGCCGGGATGGCCAGCGGCGGCATGACCGCGATCCGCGGTCCCGTCCTCACCTATACCGGCGACCCTTTCGAGGAAGATCTCGCCGAAGTCCTGGACTTCGAGCCGGATGGCGTCGTGGTCATGTCGGGCGGCAGGATCGCCGACTGCGGCCCGGCGCGCCGCGTGCTGCCGACGCTGCCGCCCGGCACGCCGGTGACCCAGTACAAGGACTGCGTCATCACCGCCGGCTTCCTCGACTGCCACGTCCACTACCCGCAGACCCAGATCATCGCCGCCCACGGCGAGCACCTCCTCGACTGGCTCACCCGCTACGCCTTCGTCGCCGAGCAGCAGTTCGCCGACCCCGAGCACGCGCACGCCGTGGCCCGCGTCTTCCTGCGCGAGTGTCTGCGCAACGGCATCACCACCTGCTGCGTGTACTGCACGGTCCACCCGCAGTCGGTGGACGCCTTCTTCGAGGAGGCCGAGAAGCTCGGCATGCGGGTCATCGCCGGCAAGGTGATCATGGACCGCAACGCGCCGGCGCGGCTGCTGGACACGGCGCAGAAGGCGTACGAGCAGTCGAAGGCGCTGCTCCACAAGTGGCATGGCCGCGGCCGGCTGCTCTACGCCATCACGCCGCGCTTCGCGCCCACCAGCACGCCGGGACAGCTGGAGGCGGCGCGCGCCCTGCGCCGCGAGCACCCCGACGCCTTCGTGCAGACGCACGTCTCGGAGAATCAGGGCGAGGTGGCCTGGGTGAAGGAGCTGTTCCCCGAGCGGCGCGGCTACCTCGACGTCTACGACCACTACGGCCTGGTGGGGCCGCGCACCATCCTCGGGCACGGCGTGCACCTCGCCGAGGAGGAGCTGCAGCGCATCCACGACGCCGGCGCGGCGGTGGCCCACTGCCCGACTTCCAACGAGTTCCTCGGCAGCGGCCTCTTCGACCTGGGGAACGCCAAGCAGGCGTCGCGGCCGGTGCGCGTCGGCTGCGCCACCGATCTGGGCGCGGGGACGACCTTCTCCATCCTCGCCACGCTCGGGCGCGCCTACGAGACCGCCCAGCTCAAGGACTTCACGCTCACCGCCTACCAGGCCTACTACCTGGCGACCCGCGGCACCGCGCAGGCGCTCCACCTCGAGGACAAAATCGGCAGCATCGCGCCCGGGATGGAGGCCGACGTCATCGTCATCGACCTCAAGTCCACGCCCATCATCCGCTTCCGCATGAAGTATGCCCGCGACCTCGAGGAGGCGCTGTTCATCCAGATGATGATGGGTGACGACCGCGCCGTCCGCGCCACCTACGTGGGCGGCAAGCTGGCCTACAGCCGGCCGGAGCTGCCGGCGGAGGAGTAGGCAGCTCCCGCGGCCGGGAGGCCGATCACTCCGCGAAGACGATCCGCTCGCCCTCGAGCGCGGCGACGCGCGCCAGCGCCTCGATCGGCACGCCGAGGTGCGCCAGCCGGGCGCGCCCGCCCTCGAAGACCTTCTCGATCAGCGCCCCGATGCCCACGACGCGCGCCCCGGCGGTGTGCACCAAGCGCACCAGCCCCAGCGTGGTCGTCCCCGAGGCCAGGAAGTCGTCGATGAGCAGCACGCGCTCGCCGTCGCCGAGGTACTCGGGCGAGACGATCAACTCCACGCTGCCGCCCTTGGTGTGCGACGAACTGGTGGTGAGGAAGACCTGCTCGGGCATGGTGATGGGCTTGTGCTTGCGGGCGTAGATGACCGGCAGGCCGAGGTGCACGCCGGTGGCCACCGCCGGGGCGATGCCGGAGATCTCGGCGGTGAGCACCTTGGTGGCGCCGAGCGCGGCGAAGCGGCGAGCGAACTCGGCGCCGCAGGCGTGCATGAGCGTGGGATCGACCTGGTGGTTGATGAAGCCGTCCACCTTGAGGATGCCGTTCCCCAGGTTCTTCCCGTCGCGGAGGATGCGGTCCTTGAGTTCCTGCACGATGCCACCTCGGTTGGAGGGAGAAGCGCCCGACTGGCGACGCGCGACGCTACCACCCGGTGCGGGGCACGGACAACGGGGCGGGCGGGCCGCCGGCCGCGGTACTCGCCGGGCGCGGTACTCGCCGGGCGCGGTTCTCGCCGGGCGCGGTTTCCGCCGGGCGCGGTTTCCGCCGCCCTTCAGCGTCTTCACGCCGCGGCAGGGAGCGTGCATATTCATGCGCGACGATCGACGATCGGGGAGGCGGCGCCGCCGGGCCTGCCGCCGACCCGCCTCCCGCAGTCGGCGCAGCGCAACCGGCCCGTCCTGATCCGCTTCGGAGGCTTCATGCCGCAGAGAATCCTGCTGGGTGACGAGAGCGTCGCGCTCGGCGCGGTGCACGCCGGGATCTCCTCCGCGTACGCCTACCCGGGAACTCCCGCGACCGAGATCATGGAGTTCCTGCTCGACCACAAGAAGAAGCACGGGCGCCCGCACGCCGCCTGGACGGCCAACGAGAAGACGGCCATGGAGGAGGCGCTCGGCGCCTGCTTCGCCGGCCGGCGCGCGCTGGTGTCGATGAAGCACGTCGGCCTCAACGTCGCCGCCGACCCGTTCGTCAACGCCGCCCTGGTCTCCACCCACGGCGGCCTCGTGGTGGCCGTCGCCGACGACCCCGGCATGCACAGCTCGCAGAACGAGCAGGACAGCCGCTGGTACGCCGACTTCGCGCGGGTGCTCTGTCTCGAGCCGGCCACGCAGCAGGAGGCGTACGACATGACGCGCGACGCTTTCGACCTGTCGGAGCGGTTTCGCGTGCCGGTGCTGTTGCGGCTGGTGACCCGCCTGGCGCACAGCCGCACCGCCGTCGAGCTGCGCGAGCCGCGCGCCGAGAACCCGATCGCCAAGGCCCCCGACCGCGATTCGTGGATCCTGCTGCCGGCCAACGCCCGCCGGGCGTGGCGCGCGCTGCTCGAGCGCCAGGAGGAGATGCGCGCCTGGTCGGAGAGCTGCGCCTACAACCGCCTGGCCCTCAACCCGGAGCGCCGCGAGCTGGGGATCATCACCACCGGCCTGGCGCGCAACTACTACCGCGAGAACCTGCCCGACCTGGGCTGGGAGCCGTCGCACCTGCACATCGGCGCCTACCCGATCCCGGCCGCGCTGGTGCGGAGGCTGGCGGCGCACGTCAAGCGGATCCTGGTGCTCGAGGACGGCTATCCGTACGTCGAGCGCGAGCTGCGCGGCCTGCTGCCGGCGCCGCTGGAGATCGCCGGCCGCATGAACGGCGGCGTGCCGGCGTCCGGCGAGCTGTCGCCCGACGTGGTGCGCGCCGCGCTCGGCCTGCCGGCGCGCGTGCCGGTCGCCTACGAGAGCTTCCCCATCCCCGGGCGACCGCCGCAGCTGTGCAAGGGCTGTCCGCACGGCCACGCCTACCAGGCGCTGCGCGAGGCGCTGGCGGACAACGACCAGTCCATGGTGACCTCGGACATCGGCTGCTACACGCTGGGGGCGCTGCCGCCCTACTCGATGATCGAGTCGTGCGTCTGCATGGGGGCCTCGGTGAGCATGGCCAAGGGCGCCGCCGAGGCCGGGTTCCACCCGGCGGTGGCGGTGATCGGCGACAGCACCTTCCTGCACTCGGGGATGACGCCGCTGCTCGACGCCGTGGCCGCCGACACCGACATGACGCTGCTGATCCTCGACAACGAAGCGGTGGCCATGACCGGCGGGCAGGAGACGCTGGTGCCGTCGTCGCGCCTCTTCGACGTGGTGCTGGGGCTGGGCGTGCCGCCGGAGCACTGCCACCTGGTCGAGGCGGCGCCGCGCAAGGTCAAGGAGCTGGCGGAGCTGATCCGCCGCTAGATCGACCACCGGGGCATCTCGGTGATCGTCACGGTGCGCGAGTGCCTGGAGACGGTGCGGCGCAAGGCGCGCCACGCGGCGGCGGGGGCGGGAGCCCCGGGCGCGGGCGGGGCGGGCCCGGCCGGCGCCGGCCCGGCGAAGGACGCCCGGCAGGAGGTGACGGCATGAAGTACGACATCCTCTTGAGCGGCGTCGGCGGCCAGGGCGTGCTCTCCATGGCCGGGCTCATCGGCATGGCCGCCGTCGGCGAGGGCCTGTACGCCAAGCAGTCCGAGGTGCACGGCATGGCGCAGCGCGGCGGTGCGGTGCAGGCGCACATGCGCCTGGCCGACCGGCCCATCGAGAGCGACCTCATCGCCCGCGCCGCGGCCGACCTCATCCTCAGCATGGAGCCGCTCGAGAGCCTGCGCTACCTCGAGATGCTCGCGGCGCAGGGCACGGTGGTGACCGCGGCCGAGCCGGTGGTCAACATCCCCGACTATCCGGAGCTCGCGGAGGTGCACCGGCGCATCCGCGCCCTGCCGCGCGCCATCCTCGTGGAGGCCGAGCGGCTGGCGCGCGAGGCCGGCGACCCGCTCACCATGAACACGGTGATCGTCGGCGCCGCCTCGCATCTGCTGCCGCTCAAGCCCGAGTCGCTGGAGCGCGCCATCGCGCAGCTCTTCGCGCGCAAGGGCGACGAGGTGCTGCAGCGCAACCTGGCCGCCTTCCGCGCCGGGCACGCCGCCGCGACGGGGGCTCCTGCGGCCGCGGCGCCCCGATGAGCGCGGCCGCTCCCGGGGCCGCCGGCGGGGCTGGCGCTTTGGCCCTCGACAGCGCGGCCATCCGCGCGATCCTCGACGGCGCCCGCTTCCGCGAGCGCGGCGTCCTGCTCGAGACCGAGGGCATGGCGCTGCTCGACGCGCTGGGCATCGCCACGCCGCGGCGCGTCGAGTTCGCCGACGCGGACGGGGTGGCGCGACTGCCGGAAGCGCCGCTGCCCGGCGGCGCCGAGCGCGTCGTGCTCAAGGTCGTCGCTCCCGATCTGCTCCACAAGACCGAGGCCGGCGGCGTGCGCGCGCTGCCCAACCGGCGCGACGCGGTCGCCGCCGCGGCGCGCGACATGGAACAGCGGCTGGCCGGCCACGCCGTCGCCGGCTTCGTCCTCTACGAGTTCGTGCCGCACGATCCGGCGCTCGGCCACGAGTTCCTGCTCGGCATGCGCTGGACGCGCGATTTCGGGCCGGTGGTGACGGTCGGCCCGGGCGGCATCCACGCCGAGTTCCTGGCGCGCGCCTTCCGCGACGGCGAGGGGCTGGCGGTGGGCTCGCCGGCGCTGGCGGGGGGCGACGCGGTGGAGCGGGCGCTGGGGCGCGTCGCCGCCGCGCGGCTGGCCATCGAACCGCAGCGCGGGCGGGCGCCGGAGTTGCCGGCGGCGGTCCTGGCCGCCGCGGCGCGCCGCTTCCTGGCGCTGGCCGAGGCCTTCTGCCCGGACCCCATCGCCGAGTTCGAGGTCAACCCGCTGGTGGCCAGCGGCGGCCGCCTGGTAGCCCTCGACGCGCTGCTCAAGTTCAGCGAGCTCGGTGGCGCGGCCGACGCCGGCGCCGGCGCCAGCGCGCCCCCGCGCCCGCTGAACAAGATCCGCACCCTGCTCAAGCCGCGCACCATCGCCGTCGTGGGGGTGTCCGAGAAGCTCAACCCGGGGCGCATCATCCTGCAGAACATCCTGCGCGAGGGTTTCCCGCTCGAGCACGTCTTCGTGGTCAAGCCGGGCGCGGAGACGATCGACGGCGCCCGCTGCGTGCCGTCGCTCGCCGACCTCCCGGAGAAGGTGGACATGGTGGTGCTGAGCGTCTCGGCGGCGCAGTCGGCCGAGCTGCTCACCGAGATCGCCGAGCAGCGCCGCGCCGAGACCGTGGTGCTGATCCCCGGCGGGCTCGAGGAGAAGGCGGGGACCGAGAGCGTCGTCGGGCGCATGCGCGCCGCACTGACCGCGTCGCGCGCCGCCGAGTGGGGCGGGCCGGTGGTCAACGGCGGCAACTGCCTCGGCATCCGCTCGGTGCCCGGGCGCTACAACACGCTCTTCATCCCCGAGGCCAAGCTGCCGGTGCCGCGCGGGGTGCCGCACCCGCTGGCGCTCATCACCGGCAGCGGCGCGTTCGCCATCTGCCGCGCCAGCAAGCTGGCCGGCGTCAATCCGCGCTACACGATCACGGTCGGCAACCAGATGGACCTGACGGTCGGCGACTACCTCCACTACCTGAAGGACGACCCCGGCATCGAGACCTTCGCCGTCTACGTCGAGGGCTTCCGGCCGCTCGACGGCACGCGCTTCCTCGCGGCGGCGCGCGAGATCACCGCCGGCGGCCGCACCGTCGTGCTCTACCGCGCCGGCCGCACCAGCGCCGGAGCCGCGGCGGCGGCCAGCCACACGGCTTCGGTGGCGGGGGACTATCTGGTGACGCGCCAGCTGGCCGAGGGGGCGGGCTGCGTGGTGGCCGACTCGCTCGAGGACTTCGAGGATCTGGTGCGGCTGCTCACGTTCCTGAGCGGCCGGGACATCGGCGCGCGTGACGCCGGCGGGGTTGACTCCGGCGCCCGCGATGCCGCCGGTCCGGCCCTCGGCGCCATCTCCAACGCCGGATTCGAGTGCGTGGCGATGGCCGACAACCTGGGGCCGTTCCGGCTGGCGACCTTCGGCGACGCCACGGTGGCGCGGCTCGGCGAGATCCTGGCGCGCGCCCGTCTGGGGGAGATCGTCGGCATCCACAACCCCATCGACCTCACGCCGATGCTCGGCGACGCGGACTTCGAGGCGGTGACGCGCGCCATCCTCGAGGACCCCGGGGTGGACGCCGCGGTGGTCGGCGTGGTGCCGATGACCGGCGCGCTCAACACGCTCGCCGCCGGGGCCGGGCACCAGGAGGACGTGCGCCGCGAGGACAGCGTCGTGGCGCGGCTGCTGCGCCTGCGCGCGGAGATCGCCAAGCCGTGGGTGGCGGTGGTGGACGCCGGGCGCATCTACGATCCCATGGCGCAGGCGCTCGAGGACGGCGGCGTGGCGGCCTTCCGGACCGCCGACCGGGCGCTGCGCCTGCTCGGGTTGTGGCACCGGGCGCGGCGGGGGGCAAGGTAGTGCCCGCCAGGCTGCGGTTCCGCTAGGCGGGCCGCGGGGGCTTGGCTAGACTGCGGGCAACTGGCGGCGGACGCCAGGCTCGCGCGAGGAGGCTTCCATGACGTTCAAGATCATCTACTGCGAGGTCTGAAACTTCTATCCCAAGGCCGCCGGTCTGGCGGCCGAGCTGAAGAAGAAGTACGGAGTCGAGCCCGAGATGGTGGCGGGCAGCGGCGGGATCTTCGAGGTCTACGCCGACGGCACGAAGATCTTCTCGAAGATCGAGATCGGCCGCTTCCCGGAACCCCCGGAGATCTTCGCCAAGGTGGACGCCCTGACGAAGTGAGCGGGGCGGAGGAGTATGGAGATGGCGCCTTGACGTCCTGACGTCAAGGCGCCGTTTTTCGCGGCGGGGGCGTACCGCTGAACTCCCCGGCGCTGCCGGCGTCAACACGACGCAAAGTGAGGCCCCGGGCCCGCCGCCCCCGGCCGCCGGGCGGCATCCCAACTTGCGCCGGCCCGCCGCCGGACCCGACACTGTGGGCACGGCGCCACCGCGCGCCCCGGCGCCACCGCGCGCCCCGGCAAGCCGCACGGCCGAACCCCAAGGAGAATCCACGTGAGCGACGGCCGGCGGCCGAACCGCCTGATCGGCGAGAAGAGCCCCTACCTGCTGCAGCACGCGCACAACCCCGTGGAGTGGTTCCCGTGGGGTGACGAGGCCTTCGCCAAGGCGCGGCGCGAGGACAAGCCCGTCTTCCTCTCCGTGGGCTACTCGACCTGCCACTGGTGCCACGTGATGGAGCGCGAGTCGTTCGAGAACGACGCCGTGGCGGCGGCGCTCAACGAGGGGTTCGTGGCCATCAAGGTGGACCGTGAGGAGCGGCCCGACGTGGACCGCGTCTACATGAACGCCGCCTTCGCGGTGAGCGGCCAGGGCGGCTGGCCGCTGTCGGTGTTCCTGACCCCCGACGGCAAGCCGTTCTACGCCGGCACCTACTTCCCTCCGGAGACCGCGCACGGGCGCCCCGGCTTCCTCGACCTGCTGCGCGGCGTGCGCGAGGCGTGGCAGGGGGGGCGCGCGCAGATCGAGACCTCGGCGGCGCAACTGGCGGCCGGCATCCGCCAGGCGATGCTGGTGGCGCCCGACGCGGGTCGCGCCCGCGCCGAAGAACTGATGGCCGAGAGCTACGAGCACCTCGAGCACGTCTTCGACGAGCGCTGGGGCGGCTTCGGCCGCGCCCCCAAGTTCCCGCAGCCGAGCCAGCTCGCCTTCCTGCTGCGCGCGGGGGCGGCGGCGGGGCGCAGCGCGGCGGCGGGAGGCGAGGGGGCGGCCGCCGGCCGCGAGCGGGCCCTCGAGATGGCGCTCACCACCCTGCGCCGCATGGCCATGGGCGGCCTGCACGACCACCTGGGCGGCGGGTTCCACCGCTACTCCACCGACGCCGAGTGGCGCGTGCCGCACTTCGAGAAGATGCTCTACGACCAGGCGCAGCTGGCCTGCGTCTACCTCGAGGCGCACCAGGTCACGCGCGACCCGTTCTTCGCCGGCGTGGCGCGCGGCGTCTTCGATTACGTGGGCCGCGACCTGACGCATCCGGACGGCGGCTTCTACTCGGCCGAGGACGCCGACAGCCGCGGGCCGGACGGCCGCTCCGAAGAGGGGGCCTTCTACGCCTGGACGGTCGCCGAGGTCGAGGGCGGGCTCGGCGCCGAGCCCGCCGCGCCCTTCCTGCGCCACTACGGCTTCACCGCCGCCGGCAACTTCGAGTCCGGCAAGAACGTGCTGCACGCCAGCGATCCGCCGGAGGCGACGGCGGCGCAATTCGGGCTCACGCCGGCGCAGCTCGAGGAGCGGCTGGCGGCCGGCCGCGCCGCACTGTTCCGGGCCCGCGCCGCGCGCCCCCGCCCGCACCTCGACGACAAGGTGCTGACGGCGTGGAACGGGCTCATGATCTCGGCCTTGGCGCGCGGCCACCAGGTCTTGGGCGAGGCGCGGTACCTCGAGAGCGCGCGGCGGGCGGCGGAGTTCGTGTGGGCGCGTTTGTACGATGAGGCCTCGGCCACGCTGCGCCGCCGCTGGCGCGACGGCGAGGCGGCGGTGCCGGGCGGGCTGGCCGACTACGCGTTCCTCGCGCAGGGGCTGCTCGATCTCTACGAGGCGGGGTTCGACGCGCGCGATCTCGAGCGCGCCCTGGCGCTCACCGATCGGCAGGTGGCGCTGTTCTGGGACGAGGCGCACGGCGGCTTCTTCGACACCGTGGCGGGCGCCGACGAGCGGCTCTTCGTGCGCGGCAAGGAGGCGCACGACGGGGCCGAGCCGGCGGGCAATTCGGTGGCGGTGCTGAACCTCGCGCGCCTGGCGCGCATGACCGGCCGGCGCGATCTCGAGAACAAGGCGCGCCGCACCCTCGAGCTGTTCGCCGCCCACGTGGCGCGCTCGCCGCTGGCCCTGCCGCAGATGTGGGTGGCGGCCGGTTTCCTGGCCGGCCGGCCGCTGCAGGTGGTGATCGCCGGGCGTCCCGGCGCCGCCGACACGCGGGCGCTGCTCGCGGAGCTGCGCGCGCCGTTCCTTCCCGACAAGGTCGTGTTGCTGGCCGACGGGGGCGCGGGACAGGCGTGGCTCGCCGAGCGCCACGGGTTCCTGCGCTCGGTGGGCCCGCTGGACGGCCGCGCCGCCGCCTATGTCTGCGAGGACTTCGTGTGTAAGCTACCGACCGACTCGCCCCGCCGGCTCGCCGAGCTGCTGGCGGGGCCGCCACCCGAGGCCGCCCGCTCGTGAGGGAGAAGGACCCGACGATGTCCGCCTTTCGCGCCCTGACCCGCTGGATCCCGCTGCGCGCCCCGGCGTTCGCCCTGGCTCTGGCGATCGCTGTCGCGCCGTCGCCGCCCGCAGCCCTCGCGCAGCCCTCGACCTCCGGCGAGGCCGAAGCCCCGCCCGCCCCAGGCGAGCTGGCGACGGTCACCGTCGAGGCGCCGGCCGCCATCGCCGCGGGCGCGCAGGACGTGCTCAAGGTGCGCGCCGTCATCCGCGACGGCTGGCACGTCAACGCCAACCCGCCGACCCTCGACTATCTGGTGCCCACCTCGGTGACCCTCGAGGTCCCGGCCGGCCTGGCCAAGCTAGCCCCGCGCTATCCCCGGGGCGTCACCCGCCGCTTCGCCTTCGCCGAGGAGCCGCTGAGCGTCTACGAGGGCACGGTGACCATCGAGGTGCCGCTCGCGGCGGCGGCCGGTACGGCGAGCGGCACCTACGAGGTGAAGGGCACGCTGCGCTACCAGGCGTGCAACGACCAGCTCTGCCTGGCGCCGGTGTCGAAGCCGTTCACGGCGACGGTGACGGTCACCGAGGGCAGGCCGGGAGCGCCGGATGCGGCGGCACCCCCGGCCGGGACGGAGGCCCCCGGCGCGGGCCCGGCCGCCGACTCCGCCGCCGCGACCCCGCCGCCCGGCGCCGGCGACGGCCGGTTCCAGACCGGGCCGCCGGCCGGCAGCCCGGATGGCGCCGGCGCCGCCCCCGTCGCCGAGAACCCCATCGCGCGGCTCTTCCGCGAGCACGGCCTGCTCGCCTTCTTCAGCATCTTCCTGCTCGGGCTCGGCTTGAACCTCACGCCGTGCGTCTACCCGATGATGTCGGTGACCCTGGCGCTGTTCGGCGCGCGCGAGGAGCAGAGGCTGCTCAAGCGCCTGCCCGCCGCGCTCGTCTACATGATGGGCATCGCCATCACCTACAGCGCGCTCGGGGTGGTGGCGGCGTTCACCGGCACCCTCTTCGGCGCCGCGCTGCAGAGCCCGCTGGTGCTGATCGGCATCGGGGTGATCCTCGGGGCGATGGCGCTGTCCATGTTCGGCCTCTTCGAGATCCAGCTGCCGTCGTCGCTGCTCACCCGGCTGAGCGGCAGCAGTGCCACCGGCCTGGTGGGCGTCTTCCTCTCCGGCGTGATGGTGAGGCTCTTCGCCGCGCCTTGCGTCGGGCCGCCCATCGTCGCGCTGCTCGCCGTGGTGGCGCAGAGCGGCAACCCGTGGTTCGGCTTCCTCTCCTTCTTCGTGCTCTCGATCGGGCTCGGGCTGCCGTATCTGATCCTCGGCACGTACACCGGTCTCTTGCAGAAACTGCCGCGCTCGGGCACCTGGATGGTGTGGGTGAAGAAGCTCTTCGGCGTGCTGCTGCTCGCCGTGGCCCTGTTCTATCTGAGCCTGGCGGTGAAGCCCGGGTGGTCTCCCTGGGTGGTGCCCGCAGCCCTCATCGCGGGCGGCCTCTACCTGGGGTTCTTCGCGCGCGAGGCCGGCACGCCGCGCGGCTTCGCCTGGCTGCAGCGCGCGGTCGGCGCGGCGGCCATCCTGCTCGGCGCCTGGTTCATCGCCACGGCGCCGCGGCAGGCGGTCGCGTGGGAGACCTTCACGCCCGAGCGCCTGGCGCAGACGCAGGCCGCGGGCCGGCCCGCCATCCTCGACTTCTACGCCGACTGGTGCGTGCCCTGCCACGAGCTCGACCGCGCCACCTTCACCGACCCCGAGGTGCGCCGGCTGGCCGGGCGCTTCGCCGTCTTCAAGGTGGACCTCACGCAGTTCGACTCGCCGCAAGCCGAGGCCCTGCGCCGGCGCTTCACCGTGGAGGGCGTGCCGACCGTGCTCTTCCTGGACGCGGGCGGCAACGAGGTCGCAGATACCCGGGTGGTGGGCTTCCTGGGGCCGCGGCCGTTCGCCGAGCGGGTGCAGAAGGCGCTGGCGGCCGGCGATCCAGCTCGCTAGACTTACGGGCGACCGGGACAGGTCGAAACCAGAGGGATTCCGAAGATGCGATCACGCCTCCCGGTCGTCTTGCCGTCGCTCTGCGCCTCCCGCATGAGAGTCCTGGCGCTGCTTCTGGCGGCCACCGCCCTGTTCGCCGCCGGCTGCGGCGACGATCCCGCCTCGCCGCCGCCGCCCTCCGACGGCCCCGACGTCGTCATCACCCCGGGCAGCGCGACGGTCATCGTGCGCGCCACGAAGGCCTTCACGGCGCAGGTCCAGGACCTCTCCGACGCGGCCGTGACCTGGCGCCTGGCGCGCGTCACGCCCACTCCCGTCGGCGTGAACCTGGGAGCGATCGCGTCCACCGGCCCGGCGAGCGCCGTCTACACCGCGCCGGACCGCGTCGAGTCGATCTCCGACTACAAGATCCGCCTCATCGCCGTGAGCGTGGCCGACACCACGGTGCGCGACACCGCGCTGATCACCGTGCCGCGCATCCAGGTCTCGCTGATCCCGGGCAGCCTGGCCAGCGTGCTGCCGGGCACCCTGGTCCCCTACGTGGTCAACGTCCGGAACACGACCGAGACCGGGCTCAAGTTCTTCGTGCAGGGGGTGCCGGGCGGCGACGACAACGTCGGCACCATGACGCGGACCGGCGAGAACTCGGCCGTCTACCAGGCGCCCGACGGTCTCTACGTGACGAACACGCTGGATCTCCTCGCCCTCAGCGTCGACGACACGACGCGCTTCGGCTCCGCCATCGTCACCGTACGGCGGGGCTATCCCATGCCGGTGAACAAGTTCGCCTTGAGCCAGTACGCGCCGGCCTGGAGCCCGGCCGAGCAGAAACTCGCCTACGTTCAGGGCGGGCCGCCGTGGGAGGTGGCGGTGTACGACTTCGTCACCTTCAGAGAGCAGACGGTGGCGGTCTTCGACTGGCCGGGCAGCGAGTACGACGGCAAGCTGTCGTGGTCGCGTGACGGGGCGCTGATCGCCTACAGCCAGGCGACGCCCTCCGGGCAGCGCGCCATCGGCGTGGTCAACAGCTCCGGCGGCACGCCCGTCACGCTCGCCCCCGATGCGGCCGCGCAGTACCACGAAGCGGCTTTCGTCCCGTCGCGCGGCGCCGGGGCGGAGAGCCTGTTGGTCGCGCAGGAGGCCGGCGGCGTCACCTCGCTGCGCGCCTACCCGGTGGCCGCCGCGGCCGGCGACCCGGGCCGGCTGGTCTACGCGCCCGTCGCGGGCCGTACCGTGCGCTCGCCGGACGCCATCACGCGCAGCTCGGCGTCGGGCGCGAGGGTGCTCTACCTCACTGCCGAAGAAAGCGACGGCGGGTGGAGCGACGTGCTCCTGCTGGTCGACGACGGCGGGGGGGCGCCGCCGGCGGTGGTCACGGGCGGCACCGGCCGCCGCACGCAGCTGCGCTGGGGCGGGCAGCTCGGCGAACCGCCCGCCAGCCTGCCGTGGATCATCTACATCTGGGACGGCAACCACACCACCTACCGCGTCTCGCCGCAGGCCGCCGCGGCGCCGATCCGACTCTACTCGGAGTTCTTCCCCGAGCTGGGCGGCGACCTCTCGCTCGCGCAGTCGACGCAGCAGCGCTTCGACGCGCACGTACTGTCGCGCCGGCACCCGGACGGCATGGCGCGCCTGTGGGTGGTGGAGTTCCCGCCGAAGGAGTTCCTCGGCGTGCCCAAGCCCGAGGAGCTGGAGCTGGCGTCGATCGGCATCCGCGGAGCGCTGGCGCCGTCGAGCTGGGGGCGGTGGCTCGGGAGCTACGAGCCGGCGGTCGGGCTGCAGCCGGGCGAGGCGCAGCCGCGGCCATCCGGCGGGACGTTTGCGCCGCGGCGCCGGGCGCGCTAGCATGACGGCCGCGCCGCGCGTCGCGGCGGTCGGAGAGCGCGCATGAGCCCGGACAAGTCCCGTGCAGGCGACCAGGACCCGAGCCCGTTCTGCCCCCAGTGCGGCTCGGACGACACCGCGCCCATCCACCAGGAGCCGCAGTGGGTGGGCAGCGACCAATCCGATCCCAAGGTGAAGGAGCAGTCCTGGCACCGCTGCCTGACCTGCCGTCACAAGTGGAAGGAAGAGGGGTAGGTCGCAGCCGCGCGGCAGCCGCGACCGGTCTCTAGTCCACCGCCGGCTCGAGCATCTCCAGGCGGCGGGCCCCGCCGTCGAGCCGCGCCCAGGTGCCCAGCGGGATCGTGAGATTGGGCCGACCCGTGTGCCCCACCGGGAAGCCCCGCGCCACCGGCCCCGGGAAGTCCGCGAAGAACTCCTCGAGCACCTGCTGCGCCGTCGTCGTGTCGGGCGGCGTGGGCTCGCACTCCGGGAATTCCCCGAGCACCACGCCACGCGCGCCCGTGAAGGCTCCCGCGCGCCGCAGGTGGTGCAGGAAGCGGTCCAGCCGGTAGGGCGCTTCCTTCTCGTCCTCGAGCACCACGACGGCATCGCGGAAGTCCGGAGCCTCCGGCGTGCCCAGGCACGCCGCCAGTAGGCTCAGACAGCCGCCGGCGAGCCGGCCCTCGGCCGCGCCGGGACGCAGCGTCTCCGCGCCTTCGGGCGCCACCTCGCCGCCCGGCTCGCCCTCGAAGAGCAGGCGGCGGAAGAGATTCGCGTCGTAGCCGCCGGGCGCATCGGCGCCCCGCGCCAGGTCCCAAGCCACCATCGGCCCGTAGAACGAAACCAGACGCTCGCGCCCCAGCGCGGCGTGCGCGTAGGTGAGATCGGAGAAGCCGCAGAAGACCCGCGGGCGATCGCGGGCCGCAGCGAGGGCCGGCAGCGGCAGCAGGCGGCAGCAGCCGGCGCCGCCGCGGGCCGCGAGTACCGCGTGGATCTCCGGGTCGCTCCAGGCGCGCTCCCACTCGGCGCGCCGGCGCGCGTCGGGGCCTGCCAGGAAGAGATGCCGCGCGAAGAGGTCCTCGCCGTGCTCGGGCCGCAGCCCCAGGCGGCGCAACTCCCGCAGTCCGCGCTCCAGAGCGGGGTGGGGGACGGGCCCGGAGGGGGCGACCACCGCGACGCGGTCCCCGGCGCGCAAGCGGGGCGGGCGGCGCCAGCCGGCGCGCGTAAGGCCGGGGCTTCCTGAGGGAGAATCCATGTGCGCAGTCTAGCGGAGCCGAACCCGAGGACAAGGGCGGGGGAGGCGGGCGCGAAAAAGCCTGCCGGCCGCCAAAAGGAAGGCTGGCCCCGCCTTCCCCGCGGCCCCTACAATCAGGTGTATGGACGCGGCCGCGAAACGGAACGAACCTCCCCGGAGCGGACGATCCGCATGCTGACGGCGACCCACTTCTACTCCTACGCGTCCTGCCCGCGCTGGGCCTACCTCGACATGCACGGGGACCGGGGCCTGCGGCACGCCCCCTCCGAGTTCCTCCAGAAGCTCCTGAGCGACGGCCGCCACCACGAGCGCGCCGTGCTCGAACAGCTCGGCGCCGAGCGCGTGGGCTTCGACGGCAAGGACGTGGAGGGTGCGGTGGCGCGCACCGCCGCCGCCATGGCCGCCGGGGTCCCGCGCATCGCGGGCGCGGTGCTGGCCGCCGGCGGGGACGGCCACGTCGAGCGCCTCGGCGTCGCCGACCTGCTCGAGCGCGTGCCCGGGCGCTCGCGCCTGGGGGGTCACCACTACGAGGTGGTCGAGATCAAGACGGCGCGGCGCGTGAAGCCGCCGTACCGCATGCAGCTCGCCTTCTACTCCGACCTGCTGGCCGGCGTGCAGGGCGTCGCCCCGCAGCACGCCCACCTCATCATGGGCGACGACCGGCGCGAGAGCTTCCCGCTGGCCGGCGTGCGCGGCCGCTTCGAAGCCCAACTGGCGCGCCTGCGCGAGATCCACGCCGGGCACGAGCCGCCGGTGTACGTCTCCTCGACCTGCACCACCTGCCCGTGGCGCGGCGTGTGCGTGCCGCAGGCCGAGGCGGAAGGGCACGTGTCGCTGGTCTACGGGCTGCAGCGCGAGGCCGTGAGCCGGCTGGACGGGCGCGGCGTGTGCGTGCCGCAGGCCGAGGCGGAAGGACACGTGTCGCTGGTCTACGGACTGCAGCGCGAGGCGGTGAGCCGGCTGGCCGGACGCGGCGTGCGCACCTGCACCGACCTGGCGCGGCTCGATCCGGCGTGCCTCGACGAGTGGACCGGCTGCGGGCCGTCGTGGGCGCGCCGCCTGGTCGGGCAGGCGCGCTCGCTGATGCAGGACGGCGTCGTGTGGCGCGACGACCCGCGGCTGCCGCGCGGCGGTGCCGAGCTCTTCTTCGACATCGAGGGCGATCCCGACACCGACGCGCTCTACCTCTTCGGCGTGCTGGCGCGCGACGGCCACGGCGAGCGCTACGTGCCGTTCCTCGCCGAGCGCCCGGAGGAGGAGGCGCGGGCCTTCCTCGCCTGCCTGGAGTTCTTCGAGAGCTATCCGCAAGCTCCGATCTACCACTACCACCACTACGAGCGCACCTCACTGCGGCGGCTGGTCGAGCGCTACGGCGTGGAGGCGGCGCGCGTCGAGCGGCTGGCGGCGCGCCTGCGCGACCTGAGCGCCGACGTGCTCGCCTCGTGCTATCTGCCCGTCCGCTCCTACTCGCTGAAGGCGGTGGCGCGCTACCTGGGCTTCGAGTGGACGCAGCGCAACTCGAGCGCGGTGCAGTCGGTGGTGTGGTTCTCCTCGTGGCTGCGCACGGGCGACCGCGGGTGCCTCGAGCGCGCCGTCGAGTACAACTCCGACGACTGCCGCGCCACGCGCGTGCTGAAGGACTGGCTGGCCTCCGGCCCGCACGGCGTGCCGGAGGAAGAGACCGCGGAGAGCTCCA